>CAMCJM010000042.1 GCA_945874835.1 Pseudomonas synxantha
ACTGGGTGCGTTCAGTAGCCGTATCCCCTTTGTGGCACTCAGCAGGCTTTGTATATGAGCCCACTCGGTATCGCTTAACTGGCTTCTGTCGGTCATGGCAAAAGCCAGATTCTAGCCGGTGGCTTACGTCAACAGAACCTAGGCGACTGCTTCAGACTTTTCTTTCTTGGTTTCCAGGCCATTCGCTGCATCTTTAAAGCAGACTCCGATGAGCATGTTTGCCCAGCTGCTCATGTCTCCCGCAAGAGCTTCAAGCGCTAAGTTTTGCGCCGATTCAGTTGGAATGGCCACGACTAAGCGCATGTCATCGACATAGCGGCAGTAGTCCAGCAGCCTGGCGTAGACGGTAACGCCATTGATTTGGATAGGAATGCCGAACCCTTGGCGTAAGCCTCCAACCACCATTTGGTCGAAATCATGCATGTAAGCGTTGGCAAAGAAGCCGCTTGCTACCAAGCCCTGGGGGAGGCCTAGTTTGAGCTCGCTACGGCCGGCTGAATCGCTGGGGTTCCATTGCCAGCTAACGATTTTCTCAACTGCTTGCCAAAAAGGTTCGGCTTCAACCTCGGAGTAGGGGATGGCGAATTCGTTGGCGTAACGTTGGTACAGCGTGCGCAAGCGGCTGACAACAGCGGACTGATTAACACAGTCATAAAACTTGGCCAGATCAAGCTTGACCACAAACAGGCGCTCGTCATGCAGGCTGGGTAGTGCTTCGCGACAAACTTCTGCGGGACGCTCCAGGAAGCGCTCATAGTCCACAAAAAACTGCGAATAGGTGGTGGCATTGCCCCAGCGAAAGCGCCCGTGCTGCTTGCCATCAGACTCTTCAAACCAGTCGCAGAACAGCCGATTGCCGTAGCTGCAAACTCGCTGCCTGGCTTGGGCCTTACTGCCATAGCTCGCGGGGTCGGTATTGCCTTGCAGTGTTTCTACTGCGTCCGCGAGACATAGCATGACGGCAGAAGCCAAAACCTGCTCACGAATGCTGACATGGGCTAGTGGACGTAAATCGGGCTCTGCTTGTTGAACTTCGCCATTTTTATTGACTATGGTTTTGAATTTCCAGTCGCCGCCTTCAGCTTCAGCCTTCGATGGAAAGTACCACTTGCCATTCTTTGGGGCCGGCACCAGGCGCAAAGGGCTTGCTGCACTGTGGTCGCTGGTGGAAACCTGCCGCTGCCATTCTTTTAGTGTTTGCGGTAGCAGCAGAGAAACCTGCTCCAGCTCCAGAATGTCGGCATACCAATTATGTCGGCGAATGTAGGCGTCGGACTTTTTCCAAGCCTGAGCCAGAACGGCTTCATCGGCCAGCAGATCGAGGGATGGCATTAACCGCTCATAGCGGGCGTCAACAATGGTCATGCTGCAGCCTGCTCGATCAGGGTGTTGGCCAGTTGTTCATTACGCTGACTTAGCTGGTTTAGGCAGGCTTTCGGTCGGTCGCAGAGGGTCAGATCCTTCCATTGGCAGTAGCGTTGCCCCGGTTCGTCAGAACTGTGCAGTTTGCCCCTGGCTATGATGCGGCCCTTGGTAAAGCTGACTTTCTCCTCGCGCACTTGCTTACGCATGTCCCGGCTCGCTTGCCTGATGGCTGGGGCGATGTACTTGCTGCAGATGTCCCGCTCGGAAAGCGACTTTTTGTCCATAACCCCAATTCCCTTTCAAACCGACCTGGTCGCTCCATGCCGGCACTGCTGATCGTGCGCGATGGGCGTAAATGTACCTTGTTTGCGCTGGGTTGTGGCTCGGGGCGTATCGGGGGATTGAAGCCAAGGCCTGTTGGCGGCACCCTTGGCGCACGCTGCGGGTGTGCCGCGCCTGTGCCATTCACTTGTTGGAGCTTTGTATGCAGAACGCTCAGCCTGCGCTAATCCGCGAAACCTTCCCCGTCGGGCCTTTGCAGTGCAACTGCACGATCATCGGCGACCCGCTGACCAAGAAGGCGATTGTGGTCGATCCGGGTGGCAATCCTGATCTGATCATGGCGCGTTTAGAGGCGCACGGGTTGAAGGTGGTGAGCATCATTCATACCCATGCACATCTGGATCACTTCCTCGCCTCCGGGCAGATGAAGGAGAAGACTGGCGCGACGTTGCATTTACACAAGGAAGATCAGTTTCTGTGGGACAACCTGGAAATGCAGTGCCGCATGTTCGGTGTGCCTTACACGCCGGTGCCCGCGCCGGATCAGTGGCTGAGTGATGACGAGGAATTGGCTTGCGGCTGTGGTGTGGCGTTGCACACGCCGGGGCATACGCCGGGGTCGATGAGTTTCTGGTTTGCCGATGCCAAGTTGCTGATCGCCGGTGACACCCTGTTTAAGCGCGGCATTGGTCGCACGGATTTGTGGGGTGGGGATTATTCGACCCTCGAGCGTTCGATCAAGCAGCGCTTGTACTGCCTGGATGAGGACGCCACGGTGGTCACTGGGCACGGGGCGGACACGCGGTTGGGCGATGAGATGCGCGAAAACCCGTTTGTGCGGGCTTAATTGGCCATTCTTTGCGGCGGATCTTGTTGAGCTGGCGCGGAACTTTGCGGCTGACCCAGGCTCGAAAACTCAGATAAAAATCTGTCACAACACGAAAGCAGGAATAAGCATGAATAAATTGCGCAATCTGGCCTTTGCAGCAGTGGGCATTACCTTTTTGGCTGGCTGCACCACCAACCCCTACACGGGCGAGCGTGAAGCCGGTAAAGCCGGGATCTACGGCGGTGTTGGGGCGGTTACTGGCGCGGTGATCGGCGCGGCGACGTCGAGCAAGAAAGACCGTGCTAAAGGTGCCTTGATCGGCGCGGCAGTGGGTGGCGCGGCCGGTGGCGGTTATGGCTATTACGTTGACACCCAGGAAGCCAAGCTGCGTCAGACCTTGCAAGGCACTGGCGTACAGGTGCAGCGCAATGGCGATGACCTGAAGTTGGTGATGCCGGGCAATATCACCTTCGCCAGCAACTCGGCGGATATTTCCAGCGGCTTCTACCCGACCCTCAATTCGTTGGTTACCGTATTCAAGGAATTCGACAAGAACGGTATCGATATCGTCGGTCATACGGATAGCACCGGTTCGCTGGAGCTGAACCAGAATCTGTCGAACCGCCGCGCACAGAGCGTCGCGTCCTACCTGTCCGCCAATGGCGTGTCTCCAGCGCGGATTTCCGCCTACGGTGCCGGTCCGAATCAGCCTATCGCCAGCAATGCCAGCGAAGCCGGTCGCGCACAGAATCGCCGTGTGGAAATCAACCTGCGTCGCTTGCAATAAGCCTGAGCGCTAAACAGGCTATGGCGTCGTTAGCTGTTGTCCAGACAGCACCTTCGGCATGGCCTGTAGCGGCGTAGCGCGTTACACCTGTCTGGTGGGTTACGCGCCGCGCTAGTTGCGCGGTGCCTGTTCGGGCGCGGTGGGCGGCGCTAACCCACCCTACGAATCTGCATTTGTCTTTTACATGAGCTGCAGCGAAGCAACGCGTTAAACCTGCCTGGCGGGTTACGCGCCGCGCTAGTTACGCGGTGCCTGGTCGGGCGTGGTGGCGGCGCTAACCCACCCTACGAATCTGCATTTGTCTTTTACATGACCTGCTGCAGGCTGCTTGCGTAGGGTGGGTTAGTCGCGTGTGGGGATGGCACTGCAGCAACTTCATCCCTGTGCGACGTAACCCGCCAGCGGTGCAACGCGTTAAACCTGCCTGGTGGGTTACGCGCCGCGCTAGTTGCGCGGTGCCTGGTCGGGCGTGGTGGCGGCGCTAACCCACCCTACGAATCTTCCGTCAATTGGGCGCGATAAGGATGGCGCTTAGCGCCGGGCGCTGTATTGCTGGTTCAGTGCCTCTAACTCGGCGTCTTTGTCTAGCCAGAGTTGGTTGACCCATTGCTGGAACTGCAGGCGGTAGGCGTCGTCCTGGTCGTAGTTGCGGCCGATAAACTCCGCCGGTATTGGCTGCTCTTTGATACGCACCACCACCTCATCCACGCGCCCGCAGAGCAGGTCCCAGAACCCCGGATTACCGCCTGGGTAGTAGAGCGTGACGTTGACCATGCTGTGCAATTGCTCGCCCATGGCGTCCAGTACAAAGGCGATGCCACCGGCCTTGGGTTTGAGCAGGTACTTGAACGGGGACTGCTGCTGCGCGTGCTTGGCGGGCGACAGGCGCGTGCCTTCAAGAAAGTTGAACACTGAAACCGGGTTGGTTTTGTAGCGTTCGCAAGCTTTGCGTGTGGTGAGCAGGTCTTGGCCGCGTTTTTCCGGGTGCTTGGCCAGGTATTCCTTGCTGAAGCGCTTCATAAAGGGGAATTCCAGAGCCCACCAGCACAGGCCAATGACCGGCACCCAAATCAGCTCTTGTTTAAGAAAAAACTTGAGCATGGGCATGCGCCGATTGAGCAGGTATTGCAGCACCAGAATATCCACCCAGCTTTGGTGGTTACTGGTCACCAGGTAGGTGTGTTGCTTGTCGAAGCCACTCAGTCCCGAGACATCCCAGCGCGTGCGGCCAACCTGGTTCATCCAGAATTTATTGATGCCAATCCAAGATTCGGCAATCAGGTGCATCAGATAGCGGATCGCACGATGAACCGGGGCGATGGGCAACAGCAATTTCAGTAGGGCCAAGATAAATAGCGGCCAGCACCAAAACAGGGTGTTGATGCCCAGTATCAAGCTGGTGATAAAGCCACGGATGGGTGCGGGCAGGGCGTGCAACATAGGGGCGTGTGCCTCCTGGCGGCGGGCTTCTTCGAGCCTGTTGTGTGGACGCCGGCAAGCAGGTGCGCGGCGGTGCTAGGTTAGCGTTTGTGCACTGACCTGCAAGGCTTGCTAGTGACTCGCTGGTCTCTTGCGTGTCGCCGCCAGCCTGTGTGAGCGCTGGCGCGGGCTGGTCTGCCGTTAAGTGGGCAGGTTGGCCGCCTGGATCGCGGTCAGGGCGATGGTGAAGACGATGTCATCGACCAGTGCGCCGCGTGATAAGTCATTCACCGGTTTGCGCAGGCCTTGCAGCATGGGGCCGACGCTGACGCAATCGGCGCTGCGTTGTACAGCCTTGTAGGTGGTGTTGCCGGTGTTCAGATCGGGGAAGATAAACACCGTGGCGCGACCGGCCACCGGGCTGTTGGGGGCTTTTTGCCGGCCGACGCTTTCAATCGCAGCGGCGTCGTATTGCAGCGGGCCGTCGAGCAGTAACTGCGGATCAAGCAGGCGTGCCAGGCGGGTGGCCTCGCGCACTTTCTCAACTTCCTCGCCGCTGCCGGAATCGCCGGTGGAGTAGCTGAGCATGGCCACGCGCGGGGTAATGCCAAAGGCGCTGGCCGAGGCCGCGCTTTGCAGGGCTATTTCAGCCAGCTCGGCAGCGCTTGGGGCGGGGTTGACCGCGCAGTCGCCGTACACCAGCACCTGATCGGGCAGCAGCATAAAGAACACCGAGGACACCAGCTTATAACCCGGCGCAGTTTTGATCAGTTGCAGCGCTGGGCGGATGGTGTTGGCGGTGGTGTTGATCGCGCCCGACACCAGGCCATCGACCTCGTCCAGCGCGAGCATCATGGTGCCCATCACCACGGTGTCTTCCAGTTGCGCGGCGGCCATCGGCGCGTTCAGTCCTTTGCCTTTGCGCAACTCAACCATGGGCGCGACATAACGCTCGCGAATCAGGTCGGGGTCGAGAATTTCCAGCCCAGGCGGCAGCTCGATGCCTTGGGCGCGGGCCACGGCATGCACCTCTTCCGGCTTGGCCAGCAGTACGCAGCGGGCGATGCCGCGTGCCTGGCAAATAGCGGCCGCTTGCACGGTGCGCGGCTCGCTGCCCTCTGGCAGGACGATGCGCTTGTTGGCGGCCTTGGCGCGCTGCACCAGTTGATAGCGAAAGGCGGGTGGCGACATGCGCAGCTCGCGCGGCGTGCCGCAGCGGGCAAACAACCATTCGTGATCGATGTGGCTGGCGACGAAGTCGGCGACTTTCTCGGTGCGCTCTTTATCATCCACCGGGATTTCGCGGTTGAGGCGGTTGAGGTTGGTGGCGGTGTCGTAGGAGCCGGTGCTCACGGTCATTACCGGCAAGCCACTTTGCAGAGCGCCCCGGCATAGCTCCATGATCCGTGGGTCGGGCGCGAAGTCGCTGCACAGCAGCAAACCGGCCAGCGGCATGCCGTTCATGGCGGCGAGGCTGGCGGCGAGGATGATGTCGTCGCGATCCCCTGGCGTGACGACCAAGGTGCCTGGCTTGAGCAGTTGCACGGTGTTGGCCACCGCGCGCGCGCAGAGCACGATTTTCAGCATGCGCCGCTGTTCGTAATCCCCGGCATTGAGGATGCGTGCACCGAGCAAATCGGCAATGTCACGGGTGCGCGGGGCGTTCAGCTCATCCTGCCAGGGGATGCAGCCGAGCAGGCGGAAGTCGTCGCTTTTGAGTAGTGGCGAGAGTTCTTTCAGGCGCTGGGTGAAGGCCTCGATGCCGTCGTCGCTGCGCACCTTGTTGAGGATCACGCCGAGCACTTTTTCATCCTTCGGCCCACCGAACAGCTGGGCTTGAATCTCCACCCGGTCGAACAGTTCGCTGAGGCTTTCCTGCTCGGGGGCCGAGACCAGAATGATTTCAGCGTCCAGGCTTTTGGCCAGGTGGAAGTTGACCCGCGCGGCGTAGCTGGCCTGTCGGGTCGGCACCATGCCTTCGACAATCACCACGTCTTTGCCAGCGGCGGCCTGTTGGTAGAGGCTGATGATTTCTTCCAGCAGTTCATCCAGTTGGCCGTCGCCGAGCATGCGTTCGACATGGGCCAGGGCCAAGGGTTTGGGCGAATGCAGGCCGTGGGTGCGGGCGATCAGCTCACTGGAACGCTCCGGGCCCAGATCACCCGGATGGGGCTGGGCGATGGGCTTGAAGAAGCCGACCTTGAGGCCTGCGCGTTCCAACGCGCCGACCAGCCCCAAGCTGATCGAGGTGAGGCCTACACCGAACCCGGTTGGGGCAATAAAAAACGTGTGCATGGTGTCTCCGTCGGGGTGCGCTGCTGGGCGTTGCTGTTTGCGTGTACCCAGCCTAGCGCGGCAATTTTGCAGAAAATCGTGTTTAGGCTTCGATCAAGGTCAGGGTGTCGAGGGCGATCTGTCGTTCTTCGTTGGTCGGCACAACCATGACTTGAGGGTGGCCCTGGGCGTGAATCGCGCCGCTGGCACCACGAACTGTGCGGGCGTTGGCGCTCTCGTCGAGGCTCAGGTTGAGCAGCTTGAGATGGGCGACGGTTTTGCTGCGAATCAGCGCGGAGTTCTCGCCAATGCCGCCGGTGAAAATCAGCCCGTCGAGGTGCGACAAAGCGCAGCTCATAGCCGCCAGGGATTTGGCCAGGCGGTAGCAGAACACTTCAATGGCCAGGGTGGCACCGGCATGGCCTTGCGCGCGGGCTTCTTCCAGGCTGCGCATGTCGTTGGACAGGCCGGAGAGACCGAGCAGGCCGCTTTCTTTATTCAGCACGCCATCAATGCGTTCCAGGCTCCAGCCCAGGGTGCGCGCCAGATGGCTGTGCAGGTTGGGATCAACATCGCCGCTGCGCGTACCCATCACCACGCCTTCCAGCGGGGTCAGGCCCATGCTGGTGTCGCGGCTCTGGCCGTCGACCACCGCGCAGGTCGAGCAACCGTTGCCCAGGTGCGCCACCAGCCAGTTGCTGTGCGGGTAGTCGAGGCCGCTGATTTCGGCGGCGCGCTGGCTGACAAAACGATGGCTGGTGCCATGAAAGCCATAACGGCGCACGCCATGTTCGCGGTACAGGGCGTCGGGCAGTGCATAGCGGAAGGCATGCTCCGGCAGGGTTTGATGGAACGCCGTGTCGAACACCGCTACCTGCGGCAAGTCTGGGAAGAGCTTTATTGCCGCTTCAATACCCAGCAGGTTGGCCGGGTTGTGCAGCGGTGCCAACGGGGCGGTGGCGCGAATGGCCGCCAGGCTCAGCGCGTCGAGCAGGCAGGCACTGGTGAAGTGCTCGCCGCCATGCACCACGCGATGACCGATGCCGTGTAGTTGGCCGCCAGCGGCGGTTTGTACCAGGGGTAACACCTGAGCCAGGGCGCTGCGATGATCAGCGTGGGGCAGAATCAGGCTGTCTTTGTTGCCGTTGTGCTGCCACTGCACTTGCGCATCGGGGCTGCCAAGGCGTTCTGCCAGGCCGCTGAGGGCAAACTGCGGCTGGTCTTCATTGACCAGGGCGAATTTGATCGACGAGCTGCCGCAGTTGATCACCAGAATGTTGCGTGCGGGCATTTACCGCTCCTTATCTAAATCTTGATGCGTGCGCGCTGCGTGCGCCTCGCGTGCGTCATGTTCGGCGGCGCACCAGCCGCAGGGGAAGGCTTTACCCAACTGCGCCTGACGCTGTTGGGCATCCAGCACCCAAGCGCGATTCTGCCAGGGCGGCTGGTGGCGTAGGTGCTGGGTATGGCCGCAGGACAATACTGCCACCCAGTCGCCGTGTTCATCCTGACGAAAATCAAGCAGGCGCACAGAGGCAACGTCCTGCCGTCCGTCTTTACTCGGTTCGCTTTCGCGCGTGCCCTTGGGTAAACTCGCACGCTCTTTATTTCCAAGCAAAAGGTCTCGCCCCATGCTGATCGCCGCCAATAAGGCCATCTCCATCGACTATACCCTGACTAACGATGCCGGTGAGGTGATCGATAGTTCCGCAGGCGGCGCGCCGCTGGTTTATCTGCACGGTGCTGGCAACATCATCGGTGGCCTGGAAAAAGCCCTGCTGGGCAAACAGGTTGGCGACGAGTTGGACGTTTCCGTTGAGCCAGAAGACGCCTACGGCGAATACAGCGCTGAACTGGTCGCCACCCTCAGTCGTTCGATGTTTGAAGGTGTCGACGAGTTGGAAGTCGGCATGCAGTTTCACGCCTCCGGCCCGGACGGCGGCATGCAAATTGTCACCATTCGTGAACTGGAAGGCGAAGACGTGATCGTCGACGGCAACCACCCGCTGGCTGGCCAGCGCCTGAACTTCAAGGTCAAGGTCATCAGCATCCGTGATGCCAGCGAAGAAGAAGTGGCGCATGGTCATATTCACGGCGAAGGCGGTCACCACCACTAAGTAACAATCCTGGCCTGCTGCGCGTCGGCCAGGCGGCGTTAAAGCTGGGCTCGGAATGCTCATTTACACCAGTAAACTCCGCTTCCTCGCCCATCTTGGTCTTGCCTGACTCTAGCTCGCGAGGCCATAAATCAGCGTTGCCTATTCGGCGAAACGACTTGTGGTCGTATCAACTGCGAACGCCACTGCTAAGCTGCAATAGAAGAAAGGCACCTTCGCATAGGTGCCTTTTTTATGGCCAGCCATCTTTGGCGCTAACCTGCAGGCCGTCGCTGTGCGATGCTGATTTGGGCCTGCCATGCACAATTTGTGTTCTTAAGGAGTAAGCCATGAGTGCCTTTCACGACCTTAACCTGCGTGCCCTGGATGGCCAGGTCTTGCCGTTGGCTCCCTTCAAGGGGCAAGTGGTATTGGTGGTCAATGTGGCGTCCAAGTGTGGCCTCACGCCGCAGTACGCCTGGCTTGAGCAGCTTTACCAGCAATACAAGGCGCAAGGCTTTAACGTGCTAGGTTTGCCGTGCAACCAGTTTGCTGGGCAAGAACCGGACAGCGAGGAGGCCATCGCCAGCTTCTGCAGCCTCAACTACGGGGTGAGCTTCCCGATGGGCAGTAAGCTTGAGGTGAACGGCCCGGACCGTCACCCGTTGTACCGTTTGCTGGCGGGTGAGGGGGCTGAGTTTCCCGGTGACATCACCTGGAACTTCGAGAAGTTTTTAGTCGGTCACGATGGTCGTGTGCTGGCACGTTTCGCACCGCGCACCGCGCCGGATGATCCGAGCATTATTCAGGCCATCGAAAAGGCACTCGGCTAACAGGCCATTTGTGCCAAGGCTGCGGACTAAGCCGGTGCATGGCTTGTCCTCGGCCAGCTCGCGCGGCTTAATCAGGCGACTTGCCGAGGATGCCCCGCATGAGCCTGTTTCCCGCTGATCCCCCCGCTGCCCACGCCACCCCCGAAGCGCTGCGCGCTTTGATTGAAAGCCGCCGCGCTGTGCGTCGTTTCAGTGCCGAACCGGTGCCGGATGAAGTGGTGCGCGATTGCCTGGAACTGGCGGTGCTGGCCCCCAATTCGTGCAACCTGCAGCCCTGGAGTTTTCAGGTGATTCGCGACCCGGCGGTGCTGGCCCGGTTGCACCCGGTGTGCATGAGCCAGAATGCGGCCAAAGCGCCGCTGATCATTGCCGTGTTGGCGCGCCCGGATACCTGGAAGCAAGCCTGCCAGAACATCATCGACTATTGGCCTGAGCCAGACGTGCCGGCGCGCATTCGCCACTTCTACAGCAAGACCGCGCCGTTTCAATACAACCAGGGGCCGTTTGGCTTGTTTGGCTTGTTCAAGCGCCAGTTGCTGCGCGTGGCCGCCTGGCGCAAGCCTTTGATGCGCAGCCCCAACAGTCAGGCGCAAATGCGCATCTGGGCGGTGAAATCCACAGCATTGGCGGCGCAGAACCTGATGCTGGCCTTCCAGAGCCACGGCTACGCCACGTGCCCAATGGAAGGCTTTGATGAAGTGCGCTTGCGCAAAACGCTGAACATCCCGCGTCAGGCCTTGCCGATCATGTTGCTGGCAGTGGGCAAGCAGGATGAGAAGGGGGTGTACAATCCGCGCCTGCGCTTTCCGTTGGAGCAGCATGTCACCTGGCTATAGCCGTAGGTTGGGTCGGGGCGCGTAGCCAGAGGAGCAGAGCGATGAAGCCCAACGAGGCATGCCAATGCCTGTTGGGCTTCGCTGCGCTCAACGCCAACCTACCCATGCCTTTATCAGCTTTTACAGTACGCCGGCTTTTTTCCAGGCCAGATAACGGCTCACCAACTGCGGGCCCAACTCGCTTGGGCGCGCATCCAGCACCGGCACATTGTTGGCCAGCAGGCGGTCATGCAGGCTGGCGCGGGCGTTGAGATAGTCCAGCGTGCCGCAGTAGTCCAATGCGCTGGCCAGATCCTGCACCGGATTATGGCGCAGGGTGTCGAGCACTTCCTCACGCAAACTGGTGACCAACCCCCGGTGCTGTTGGCTCAGGCGCTTAACGGCGCTGACCAAGGTCTGGTCATCTTCATCGCGTAGGTTGGTCACCAGCACCACCAGTGCGCGACGGCGTTGGCGGCTGAGTAAATCAGCCACGGCCGCGCTGAAATCGGCCGGCTGCTGCGTGCTGCGCAGGTCGTACAGGGCGTTAAGCAGGACGTTCAATTGCGCCTGACCTTTTACCGCCGGCAGAAAGCGTGGTTGCTCGCTGGCAAAGGTCGCCAGGCCCACGGCATCGCCCTGGCGTAGCGCCACATAACTGAGCAGCAGGCAGGCGTTGAGGGCGTGGTCAAAGTGCGACAGTTCGCCGTCCTGGCTGCGCATGCGTCGACCACAGTCGAGCAGGAAGATGATTTGCTGATCGCGCTCATCCTGATATTCACGGGCGATCGGCATGCGTTTGCGCGCAGTGGCTTTCCAGTCGATCTGGCGCAGGGTGTCGCCGTCACGGAACTCGCGTAATTGATGAAAGGCCTGACCCAGCCCGCGCCGTTGTTGCTGGCGCACGCCCAACTGGCTGAGCCAGTCATCCACGGCCATCAGTTGCGCGCCATACAGCCGTGCGAAGTCCGGGTAAACCCGGGTTTCACCCGCCACTTCAAGCAAGCGCCGGGCTGACCACAGGCCCATCGGGCTGGGCAGGCTGACCTCAACGCGAGGGAAGTGGAAATGGCCGCGTTGCAGGGCGCGCACGCGGTAGCTGACTTGGGTTTGCCCGCCCTGATGCAGCTCAACCTGCAACGGCAGGTGCTCAAAGGCCATCTCGCCCGGCAGGTGATCAAACACCTCGATGCGCAGCGGGCGCTCGAAGCTGTGATGTACGGTCAGCCGCACGTCGCTCCAGCGGCCCAGCGGCATATTGCCGGGTAGATGCCGTTCGATGCGCGGTGTGGGGCGCTGACGTAAACCCAAGGCATCGACCAGCGCCAGGCCCAGCAGCACCAGCAATAAGCCCCAGTAAATCGGTGTAACGCTGCGCGGCACGGCAACGCCCAACGCGCTGCAAGTGCCGAGCACAAGGCCAAGGATAAACAGACCGGCGAGCAGCGCCAGCAGCGTGCGCGAAGGCTTCATGCGGGTACGCCTGTGCGTGCGAGTGTCATAGGCGTGGGGCCGGAACCTGAGCCAGCAGTTGTTGCAGCACCTGATCCACCGACAAGCCTTCGATATCCAACTCCGGCGACATGCGCACGCGGTGACGCAGCACGGCTAATGCGCAGCCTTTGATGTCATCCGGCACGACGAAATCGCCACCGCGCAGCAGCGCACGGGCGCGGCCGCAGCGAACCAGGGCGATGGAAGCGCGCGGCCCGGCCCCGATTGTCAAACCCGGCCAGCTGCGCGTGGCGCGGGCGATGCGCACTGCGTAGTCGAGTACTTGCTCATCAATCGGCAGGTCGCTGGCAATTTTTTGCAGGGCCAGCACATCACGGGCCTGCAGCAAGGTGCGCAGCGCGGTGACTTCGAGCATGTCGGCTTTGCTGGAACGCGCCACCTGGCGAACGATGTTCAGCTCTTCGCTTTGCTCGGGGTAATCCATGCGCAGCTTGAGCATAAAACGGTCGAGTTCGGCCTCGGGCAGCGGGTAGGTGCCTTCCTGCTCGATCGGGTTCTGCGTGGCCAGCACCATAAAGGGCAGTGGCACATTCAGGGCGCGGCCTTCGAGGGTGACTTGGCGCTCCTGCATCACCTCCAGCAGCGCGGCCTGGGTCTTGGCCGGGGCGCGGTTGATTTCGTCGGCCAGCAGCAGGTTGGTGAACACCGGGCCTTTGCGCAGCTTGAATTGTTCAGTCTTGAGGTCATACACGGCGTGGCCGGTGACATCGCTGGGCATCAGGTCCGGGGTGAACTGAATGCGCGCAAATTCACCGCCAAAGCAGCGCGCCAGGGCCCGTACCAGCAAGGTCTTACCCAGGCCCGGTACGCCTTCAATCAGCACATGGCCGCCGGCAATCAGGGCGCTGAGTACATCGTCGATCACTGCTGTTTGGCCGATCAGGGCTTTCTGCAGTTCGGCCCGCAAGGCTTGCGCCAACTGGCTGGCGCGCTGGCGCTGGGCCGTCGGATTGGCGGCTGGGGCTGCCGCAGCGGCTGGCGTAACGGGGGCTTCGCTGACCGGCTCAGGGCTTGCGGGGGCCGGTTCGATGGCGTTGTCCGGCTGGTCGGGGGTGTGTTCGCTCGTCATAGGGCATTCCTGAGGGTTTGCAGGTTGGCGACCTGGCGGGTGAAGTCGGCGGCGGCCAGACGCTGCTTGGGCAACGGCCGCATGGCTTGGCTGATGAGGTTGGACGGTTGTCGGGTCAGGCGGCCAAGCACCTGCCATTGTTCGGCCACGGGCAAGCGCTCGAAACCGGGGTGGCGGTGACGGGCGCGGCGCTGAATATCCTGCTGCAAACCGTGCAGCAGGTTGTGTTGGCCGTTGTGGCGCAGAAGGAAATCGGCACTGGCGCGCACATGTTCCTGCAATTGACGACGATTGCGCGTGACCGGCTGCAGCATCGGCCCCTGACGCTGGCCCAAGTGCCACAGCGCAAAAGCCAGAAGCAACGCCAGGCTGACCAACGCCTGCGGGAAGTGCTCGGTCAGCAGGCTGAGCAGGTTGTCGCGGTCGGCGCGGTAGAGCAGGGTGACCTGGCTGTCCTGAGTCATGTACCAGAGCAGCCAGGCGTTGTCGTATTCGCCAATGTTGCCGTTCTGCCAGATCCAACTGTCGCTGACCACGCTGATCAAGCCGTCGCCATGGTAAAGCTGCAGCAGATGCGTGGCAGCGTCGCTGTTGGCCCACGCATGGGCGCGGTCTTCGGCGTCGTAAAGATGAAAATCAGTATCGAAGTTGAAGTAGGCCGGGGCGTCTTCGTTCTCTAGGTACAGCTGAGTCAGTTGCGGATAAGGGCTGTCATCGCTTGATGCGTCAGCGGCCACTGCAGGTTCGGCTTCGACCGTTGGTGCGGTGCTGGTTTCGTCTTCTGCAGCAGCTGACTCATCGGCCGCGGCGTTGGCATCTTCGTCGAGTTCTTCGCTTTCATATTGCTGGATGCCCAGGTGGTCAAGCAGCAAGTCGCCACTGCTGCCTTCTTCTTCATCCCACAGGCGCTCAGCGACAAATAGCAGGTGGCCGCCTTTGGCCGCCCAAGCCAATACGCGCTCGGCTTGTTTGGGCGTCATGCTGTTGCGGTCGCCCAGCAGCAATAGGGTTTGCCCGGCACTCGGTAGCTGTTTGAGCACGTCCAGGCCGTCGGCGCGTTGCACCTGCAGACCGCGCTGCTGGAGAAACTGTTCGGCCGCTAGATACGGATTGGCGCGCGCTTCGGGGGCGGGGCCGTGTTTGACAGTTTCCGGGTAGGACGAAAGGTTGCTCAGCAGGTAAATACCCAGCAGGCCAAACACCAGCAATAAGGCTGCGCCAAGGTAAAACAGGGTGCGCCGACTCATGCTTGCGCCCCGCGTTCAAACAACTGCCGCCAGCCTGTGCACAGCTCATCTTTGAGCGCGGCGTGCGGTTGTTGATGGCCGTAAGCCAGGTTTTGCCAGTGGCTGGTGAGGGTTTGGCTGAACTTGCTGAGTTCAGCCTGTTGCAGCGCGTGCACCTGTTGCAGCACTTCGCCTTCAGTGTCTGAGCTTTTCAGGGCCAGTTGTTGTTCGTGCAGCAGGCGGCTGAGCAGGGCGCGATAGAGCAAGCTGAGCGCGGCGCGTGGCTGCTCAGCCCACAGCCGTTCCACTTCGCCGGCTATGTCGTTGGGTAAGCTTTGCGGGGCGACTTCCAGGCCAAACAACTGTTCCGGCGCTTGATAGCGGCGTACCTGTGGCATGCGCAGGCGGCCGGCAAAGGCATTCAGCCAATCGCGATAGCGCCACAGCAACCAAGCCAGCAGGCTGAATAGAAGCGTCCACAGCAACACTTCAAAAAACAGCGCAACGCCGTCGACGCTCTTCCACAGTTGCGCCAGGTCGGCGAGTTTTTTCATCCACTCGTCCAAGCTTTTCGCGTCCTCTGCGCTGGGATCCTCGGGCGCGTCACCAAAGCGCCAGCGGGTCACGGTTTCGCGGTGCTCGAAGGGCGGCTGATCAAGCAGTTGGGTGATGCTCTCTTGGGACTGCTCGCTGGTTAGCGGCTGCTTGAGCAGGCGTGGCGCGTCTGGGCCGTTTGGATCGGTTGCAACGGGTGCGGCCTCGCTGGCTGCCATGGCGTTGTCGGCCACTGGCATAAAAAGCAGCGCAACGCTCAGCAACATGGCATAGGCCACACCCGTGAGGCGTTGGCGCAGCTGGCGAAACACCAGTTCGATGTCCCAGGCTTCCAGCGCGGTGCGCCGATTGAGGTAGAGGGTAAAGCCGCAGGCCACATAAATCGGCCCCCAGAGCACCAGCACCAAGGCATAAAACAGGTTGGACAGATGCTCCAGCCACAACCATTGATGCGTATCGGTGCTGATCAGGGTGTCCCAGCTCCAGTCCAGTTCGAGCTGAGCCGGCAGCAGCATGTAAAACAAGCTGATGAGGCCGAACATCAAGGCGATTTCCAGCGCCACGCCCACCACCGTGAGCCAGCTGGCCCCACCGGCATCACGTTGGCCGAGCACCACCAGACGTTGATTGCGGGCGCTGCCCGACAGACCTTCGAGCTGTTGCACCGGCAGATCGAAACTGCGTGTAGGGCTTAAGCGGCGCCAGGTGAGGCTGGCCAGCAACTGCGGTTTGAGCAAGCCAGGCAAGGCTTTAAGGGCCTGTTTGAGGCTGGGCGTAGAACCAAACAGGGCATTGGACAGAATGAACAGCGGCAAGCGTTCATAGGCCGGCTTCAGCCACCAGAAGATCAGCACGGCGATGCTGGGGTAATCCCACAGCAGCAGGCACAGCAGGGCAAAAATCGGCAGGGTGACAATCGCCCAACTGAGCATCAGCAGCCCGGCGTGTTGCTTGGCGAGTAGCACGCCAAGATCTACCGCTTCCCAGGCGCTGCGCGGGCGAATGACCACACTGGCATCAGTCAGGCGCATGGTCACCTCGACCGGCCAGCAACAGATACGCCAGCACCAACAACCAGAGTGCAGCACCGACGATGTATTTAACGTTGGCGCTGGCCAGGGTCATGGACGACCAGTACGCCTCGATAAAGGCCGCCAGCAAGAGAAAGACGGTCACGCCACCAATCAGCCGCACGCTGCTTGCCGCCGCGATGCGCAGTGCCTCACTGCGGGGCCAGCGGCCGGGCACCAGCAAAGCCCAGTCAAGTTTCAAGCCGGCCGCGCCGGCCAGAGCGATGGCGGTCAGTTCAAAAGAGCCGTGGCCGATGACAAAGGACCAGAAGGTTTCGCCGTAGCCGATTTGCGTCAGATGCCCGGCCACTGCGCCGATCATCAGGCCGTTGAACAATAAGAAGAACAGACTGCCCAGACCAAATAGCAGGCCGCTGGCAAAGGTCTGAAAGGCAATGCCGATGTTGTTCATGATGTAGTAGCCGAACATCATCCAGTCATCGCCGGAATCGCGTTCGCTGAAACGGCCGATGCGCCGCGCGTCGGGGTCGTACATGTGTTCCATTTCCGCTACGCGGTCGGGCGACATCACGGCATACACCAGATCGGGGAAGTGGTAGACCAGTGCGCCCATCAGCAGCAGGCTGCCAAAAAACAGCAGGCATGCGGCGAGCACAAAGCGCCATTCGGCACGCACTAAACGCGGGAAGCCCGCGAGGATAAACCCCAGCAGTTGGCCGCCGATGGGGCTGCGATGGCGGTAGAACTGCTGATGCCCGCGCATAGCCAGATGTTGCAGGCGCTCGATCAGGTGGCTGCTGTAGCCTCGGCTTTGCGCCAGTGCCAGGTGTTGGCACAGGTGCCGGTAAGCAGCGGCAAATGTCTGGGTTTGCTGACTGTCAGCCTTGCCGCGCTCCAGGGCGTCGAGTTGCAGGGCGAACCCTTGCCAGTCGGCCTGGTGCTGCTGCTCAAACAGGCTCTGTTTCATGTCGGGCCTAAAAGGCCACGGGCGATGCCGTGGATCTGTTGTTCAGCCTGTTCGGCGGGGACGTGCAAGGGTTCAGCGAGAATGCTCGCCAGTTCCAGACGGCGCGCGCTGGACAGGTTTTGGCTGCGTTCAGCAAAGCCGAGCGGGCGCGTTGCTCGTTAAGGTTCATCGTGAAGGGCGCGCGTAGCGCTTCAGCTTCCGGCAGCACGGCGGCACTTGGGGCCTCATCGCGGTAGACCACCAGCGTACCGGCGGCGATATCGCCCAAGCGCTTGAAGGCGGGATGACGCAGGCTGCTGATGATGCCCAAGGTGTAGCCGAACGGCAGCATGTCAACGAAGCGCAGCAGGTTACGGGTCAGCGAGGCGGCCCAGCCAATAGGGGTGCCATCGTCGTGAATAACCCGCAGCCCCATCACTTGCTTACCCGGTGAGCGGCCCTGGTTGAGCACTTCAAACAGCACCATGTACCACCACGTCAGCAAAAACATCAGGATGGTCGCCAGGCCCATGCCGAACTGGCCGAACAGTGCCAACACGGCATACAGCGCGCCAAGCAAGGCCCCACGAATCAGCAAATCAATGCCAAACGCCAGCGCGCGCGGAATCACACCGGCCGGGCGCAGGATCAGGTCGATGCCTTCCGGGGTTTCTACTTTAAAACGGGTGTCCAGCAGGGTAGGTGAGGTTGCTGAAACGGAGGACGGCGTAGGTGGCATTGGCAGCCTGCAGCGACGAAAGCCCGATGCTAGCCACCAGCAGGCCGAGACGCAACAGGCCAGGGGCGGTTAGCGTGGTGACTGTGTAACGGCGCACGTGGCTGGCACCTCATGGGCGATTGACAGAATGCTAGACTGCCCGCGCCTCAGCCTCAGGATACGACTGTGACTTCCAGCCTATTTTGGTACGACTACGAAACCACCGGCATCGACCCGCGCCGCGACCGCCCGTTGCAAGTGGCCGGGATTCGCACCGACGAGGCGCTCAATGAAATCGCTGAGCCGCTGAATATTTATTGCCAGCCCAGCGACGACATTCTGCCGCACCCTGCCGCCTGCCTGATAACCGGCATTACGCCGCAGCAGTTGGCGCAGAACGGCCTGGATGAAGCTGAATTTATGCACCGTGTGCATACCGAGCTTTCTGCACCGGGCACTTGTGGGGTGGGTTACAACAGCTTGCGTTTTGACGATGAAGTCACGCGCTACAGCTTGTATCGCAACTTCTACGATCCCTATGCGCGCGAATGGCAAGGCGGCAACAGTCGGTGGGATTTGATTGATCTGGTGCGCACAGCCTATGCCTTGCGCCCTGAGGGGATTGTTTGGCCGCAAGAAAACGGCCGTGTAAGTCTCAAACTTGAACGCCTGACGGCCGCCAACGGTATCGAACATGGCCAGGCTCACGATGCACTGTCGGATGTCCGTGCGACCATTGCGCTGGCCCGCTTGCTGCGCGACAAGCAGCGCAAACTCTATGACTATTTGTACTCATTGCGCACTAAACAGCGGGTGCAGGAGCACATACGGTTATTGCAGCCGTTGGTGCATATCTCGGGGCGTTATGCTGGCGAGCGGCATTATTTGGCCGTGGTGCTGCCTCTGGCCTGGCACCCGCGTAATCGTAATGCGCTGATTGTTTGCGATCTGCAAAGCGATATAACACCGCTACTCAATGAGTCAGCGGCGACCTTAAAGGCGCGTTTGTATACGCGTCGTGATCAATTAGCCGAGGACGAGTTGCCCGTCCCATTGAAATTAATGCACATCAATCGTTGTCCTGTTGTGGCGCCGATGAGTGTGCTGCGTGAAGAGGACCGGCAGCGTTTACAGTTGGATGTCGCGCTTTATCTGGCGCGTGCCGAGCAACTAACTTCTGGCGCGACACTCTGGCAGGCCAAGTTGGCGGAGGTTTACAGCGAAGAGTCGTTTGCGCCCAATGATGACCCAGAGCAACAGTTATATGACGGTTTTATAGGGGATCGCGATCGGCGCTTATGCGAACAGGTACGGCGCGCCGATCCGCAGCGTTTGGCAGATACAGCTTGGCCATTTGATGATGCGCGATTGCCTGAATTGCTCTTTCGTTACCGGGCGCGCAACTACCCAGATACCCTTAATAATGAAGAGCAACATCGCTGGCGCGAGTTCTGTCAGCGGCGTTTGACCCAGCCTGAATACGGCGCGCCCAACACCCTGGCGCAATTTGAGCAGGCTTTATTGGCTGCACAGCCAACTGCAGATACCTCGCAGCAGAGCCTGCTGCATGCCTGGGGCGAATATGCCAAGCAACTGCGGCAGCGCTTTATGTTATGAAGGTGGCTTGAGAGGTTTGCGCCCGAGTTAAGTGAAGCCCATAAAAAACGCCAGCAGCGCTGGCGTTTTAAATAAAGCAGGTGTGGCGTTTGATACTTAGTCCAGCAGGGTGACCCAGCTTTCTACCACGTCACCGCCCCACTTGGCTTTCCACTCTTTCAGCGTTTTGTGGTTGCCGCCTTTGGTTTCGATAACTTCGCCAGTGTTAGGATTTTTGTACTGCTTAACTTTGCGGGCGCGCTTGCTGGTGGCTGCTTTCGGGGCGCGAGCTGTTTTGCCGCTTTTAGCTTCTGGATCGAGCATGGCAATGATGTCACGCAGCGACTTTTGATATTCGCCCATCAGCGCACGCAGTTTGCCTTCGAATTCCAGCTCTTTTTTCAGTTTGTCGTCTTGCGACATGTTCTTCAGGCGTTCTTGCAGTTCTTTGATGGCTTCTTCTGTAGCGCGGTATTCGTTGATCAAGGACATGAGTGTGACCTGTATAGGGTTTGGAGAAGTGTCAGCAATAGTAGTCAGGCACTTTTAACAAGTAAACCGCTTTGTCACTATTTTTTATAAAGGTGTTTGTTTAATGAAGTGTGAGGGAGCTTTTAATCATTTGATCGGTGCTATTTGTGTCATGGTCATTGCCGGACCTGAATTCATAGAATAAGTGCAACGTTTGAAACGATAGGCAGAGGGCCAGCCACCGGTAGAATCCAGGCTCTCACACCAAAGGATTCAAGCGCAGATGACTACGCATTACCGGCAGCTGACCCTGGCCCAACGTTACCAGATTGAGG
>CAMCJM010000043.1 GCA_945874835.1 Pseudomonas synxantha
CACCCGCGACACCCTTGCCTCTGGCTAACACTTCCCCTTGCCGGGTGTGTAGAGGACTTTCACCTCCAAGTCATCCAGCTCACCACCACGGTGAACCGAACAGCGCCAGTCACGGCGCTACGCGCCATGCCTGGCGCACCATAAAAAACCCCTGATGCTGCCATCAGGGGTTCTTCAAATCGACAGGATTACTCCTGGATTTGCACTTCATCAGCCTGCATGCCTTTTTGGCCCTGCACAGCGATAAAGCTGACTTTCTGGCCTTCTTTCAGGCTTTTGAAGCCGTTGCTTTGGATTGCACGAAAATGCACGAACAGATCCGGGCCGCTTTCTTGCGTGATGAAACCAAACCCTTTCTCGTCGTTAAACCACTTTACGGTACCGTTCTGACGATTCGACATGCTGTATTTCCTTGTAACTGGAGTTGATGGCAGCCACTACTCGGCATGAGGGGTTGGGACTGGTTGCAAGGATTTATGCGACGTCGAGCGGGATGTAGCGGGTCGAGACGATCTGCTGCACCAGGTCACGAATTTCGGCGACCCATGCAAACACAGTGCGCAAACTCTACGCCAAGGTTTGGGCCACTGCCAAGCCCTGGCAGGGCATGCAGTTGTTGGGCTGCAGGTGTTTCGCTGCGCCTTCGTACAGGCCTTTTGCGGAGCTTGAGACCTGGCGGAAGTGGCGATCTCGACTCGCTGTACTGGCGGGTTGTCGCTTTATTTCAGGCATTAAAAAGGCCTTGATAATCAAGGCCTTTCTCGAGATTTATGGTGCCCCGGGGGAGACTCGAACTCCCACTTCTTTCGAAAACGGATTTTGAATCCGCCGCGTCTACCGGTTCCGCCACCGGGGCACAATGGCGGCGAAGTATAGGGATGGTGTTGGCGTTGGTCAATGCGCTTTCGTGGTCAAAATACATGTTTTCCGCTAAGCTCTGCCGCCCTGACAAACGACCTTCCCAGACCATGCGTGTTGCTGACTTCCATTTTGAACTGCCTGACGCTCTGATTGCCCGCTACCCCTTGGCTGAGCGCCGCGCCAGTCGCTTGCTGGTGCTGGATGGGCCTACGGGTGCCTTGGCTCACAAGCGATTTGCCGATGTGCTGGATTACCTCAAGCCGGGTGATTTGATGGTGTTTAACAACACGCGTGTGATTCCTGCGCGGTTGTTCGGGCAAAAAGCATCCGGTGGTCGTCTGGAGATTCTGGTTGAGCGCGTGCTCGACAACCATCGCGTGCTGGCGCATGTGCGTTCCAGTAAGTCACCCAAGCCCGGCACCGCCATTCTGATTGAAGGTGGTGGTGAGGCGACGATGGTGGCGCGTCACGATGCACTGTTTGAGTTGCTGTTTAACGAAGAGGTTTTGCCGCTGCTGGAGCGCGTGGGGCATATGCCGTTGCCGCCCTATATTGACCGTGCGGATGAACAGTCTGACCGTGAGCGCTATCAAACGGTGTATGCCGAGCGCGCGGGTGCTGTTGCTGCGCCGACGGCTGGTTTGCATTTTGACCAGGCGCTGTTGGATGCGATTGCTGAGAAAGGCGTCGAGCGTGCGTTTGTCACGTTGCACGTGGGGGCGGGCACCTTTCAGCCCGTTCGTGTTGAACGTATTGAAGACCATCACATGCACGCCGAGTGGCTGGAAGTCACTCAGGACGTGGTTGACGCCGTGGCGGCGTGTCGCGCGCGTGGCGGTCGGGTGATTGCGGTGGGCACTACCAGCGTGCGTTCGCTGGAGAGCGCCGCGCGTGATGGCGAGCTCAAGGCATTCAGTGGCGACACCGATATCTTTATCTTTCCTGGGCGTCCTCTGCATGTGGTGGATGGGTTGGTGACGAACTTCCATTTGCCGGAATCGACCCTGCTCATGCTGGTGTCGGCATTTGCCGGTTACCCGGAAACCATGGCGGCCTATAAGGCGGCTGTTGAAGAGCAATACCGTTTTTTCAGCTATGGCGATGCCATGTTTATTACGCGTAACCCCGCACCGCGCGGGCCTGAGGACCTTGTATGACGCGCACATGCCGCATGTCTTTCGAATTGTTGGCAACGGAGGGCAAGGCGCGCCGTGGCCGTTTGACCTTCCCCCGCGGCGTGGTCGAGACCCCAGCGTTTATGCCGGTGGGCACCTACGGCACGGTAAAGGGCATGTTGCCGCGTGATATCGAGGCGATTGGCGCGCAGATCATTCTCGGCAATACCTTTCATCTGTGGCTGCGTCCCGGTACTGAGGTGATCAAGAAGCACGGCGACCTGCATGACTTTATGCAGTGGCAGGGGCCGATCCTCACCGACTCCGGCGGTTTTCAGGTGTTCAGCCTGGGCGCGATGCGCAAGATCAAGGAGGAGGGCGTGTACTTCGCCTCGCCGGTCGATGGTGCCAAGGTGTTTATGGGGCCGGAAGAGTCGATGCAGGTGCAGCGTGATTTGGGCTCAGACATCGTCATGATCTTCGACGAGTGCACGCCGTATCCAGCCGAGTTTGATGTGGCCAAGCGTTCGATGGAGTTGTCGCTGCGTTGGGCCAAGCGCTCTAAAGAAGCCCATGGTGAAAGCACGGCGGCGCTGTTCGGTATCGTGCAAGGCGGTATGCATGAGGAATTGCGCAAGGTTTCTCTGGATGGGCTGGAAGAGATTGGTTTTGACGGTTATGCCATTGGCGGTTTGTCAGTTGGCGAGCCAAAAGACGAGATGATCAAAGTGCTGGATTACCTGCCAGCCCAGCTGCCGGCCGATAAGCCGCGTTACTTGATGGGTGTGGGTAAGCCGGAAGATCTGGTTGAAGGTGTGCGCCGCGGCGTGGATATGTTCGACTGTGTGATGCCGACCCGCAATGCGCGTAACGGTCATCTATTTGTCGACACGGGCGTGCTGAAAATTCGCAATGCCGTGCACAAACATGACAACTCGCCGCTGGATGCGGGCTGTGATTGTTACACCTGCAAACATTTCTCCCGCGCCTATCTGCATCATCTTGATAAATGTGGCGAAATGCTGGGTAGCATGCTCAATACAATCCACAACTTACGGCACTATCAGGTGCTTATGGCTGGTTTGCGCGAGGCTATTCAACAGGGTACATTGGCCGCCTTTGTCGATGCCTTCTACGCCAAACGCGGGCTGCCAACGCCGCCACTGGATTGATCCCCAACTTTTAAAGACCTTTGTTACAGGAGTGTTACATGAGCTTTTTTATCCCCGCTGCTTTCGCTGAAGGTGCCGCACCGGCCGCCGGTCCTGCTGGTAGTGGCTTTGAATGGGTATTTCTGGTCGGCTTTCTGGTCATCTTCTATCTGATGATCTGGCGTCCACAGGCCAAGCGTGCAAAAGAGCACAAAGGCCTGATCGGCGGCCTGCAGAAAGGTGATGAAGTGGTCACCAGCGGCGGTATCGCTGGCAAGGTGTCGAAGGTTTCCGATGACTTCGTGGTCATTGAAGTGTCCGACACTGTTGAGCTGAAAATCCAGAAGGTGGCGATTGCCGCTTCGCTGCCTAAAGGCACGCTCAAAGCGATCTAAGCAACACACCTTTACCATTCGACGGGGCGCTTAATGCGCCCCGCGTCATAACGGGCGGCGTCATGCTCAACAAGTTTCCCCTCTGGAAGTACCTGCTGATTCTGGCTGTGCTGGCTATCGGCTTTCTCTATTCCCTGCCCAATCTGTACCCGGATGATCCGGCGATCCAGATCAGTGGCAACAGCTCCGCGATGCGCGTCGAGCAGGCTGACCTGGATCGCGCCAGGCGCGCCCTGGAAGCAGCCGGTATCAGCGTAAAGGCCGCCACTCTGAGTAATCAGGGCCGGGCTGGTTTGTTGCGCTTGAACAGTTCTGAAGATCAATTGCCAGCCAAAGACCTGGTGCGCAAAGCCCTTAGCGATGAGTTTGTGGTGGCCCTTAACTTGGCGCAAACCACGCCGGATTGGCTGCGCAACCTGGGCGGTAGCCCGATGAAGCTAGGGCTGGACCTGTCCGGTGGTGTGCACTTTCTGATGGAAGTGGACATGGATAAAGCGCTGGATGCACGCCGCAAAGTTTACGAGGGTGAGGTCAAGAGCCTGCTGCGTAAGGAGCGTGTGCGTTATCGCAGCTTGCCTGAGCTTAATGGCGCCATTCAGCTGGGTTTTGCCGATGAAGCAGCGCTGGAGAAAGCTCAGCAGCTGATTCGTAAAGACTTCAATGATTTTGATATGACCACCGTGCAGCGCAGTGAACTGCAGGTGCTGCGCCTGACGTTGACTCAGGCCAAGGTGGTTGAAATTCGTGAGTATTCGATCAAGCAAAACCTGACCACGGTGCGTAATCGTGTGAATGAACTTGGGGTGGCCGAACCGCTGGTGCAGCGTCAGGGTGCCAATCGTATTGTGGTTGAGCTGCCGGGCGTGCAAGACACGGCTGAAGCCAAGCGTATTTTGGGTAAAACGGCCAACCTTGAGTTCCGTTTAGCGGCTGCGCCGGACGCGGCTAAGGCATCGACTGAGAGTTTCGGTTTTCGCCAGGAAGGTCGTCCGCCCGCTGAGTTGGAACGTGATCTGATCATCACGGGTGATCAGGTGAATGATGCGCAGGCCAGCTTTGACGAGAACGGCAGCCCGCAGGTCAATATCCGTCTGGATGGCCGTGGCGGTGATTTGATGAATCGCGCGACCCGCAATAATGTCGGGCGCAGCATGGCGGTGATCTTTATCGAGCAGAAGCCGGTGACGCGCTACGTGCGTCAGGTGGTGGATGGGGTTGAGAAAGAAGTCGAACTGCAAACCTTTGCTGAAGAGAAGAAGATCATCAGTCTGGCCACTATCCAGTCGCCACTCGGCAGTCAGTTCCGTATTACCGGTCTGGATGGTCAGGGTGAATCCTCTGAGCTGGCGCTGCTGCTGCGTGCCGGTGGTTTGGCCGCGCCGATGTACTTCGCGGAAGAACGCACCATTGGCCCAAGCCTGGGCGCGGACAACATTGCCAAGGGTGTGACGGCGTCGTTGTGGGCCATGCTGTTTGTGTCGCTGTTTATCGTCGCCATCTACCGCTTCTTTGGTGTGCTGGCGACCTTGGCGCTGGGCTTGAACATGGTGCTGCTGTTGGCATTGATGTCGTTGCTTAGCGCCACCCTGACCCTGCCAGGTATTGCCGGTATCGTACTGACCATGGGTATGGCGGTGGACGCCAACGTGCTGGTCTTCTCGCGTATCCGCGAAGAGATTGCCAATGGCATGTCGATTCAGCGCGCTATTCACGAGGGCTTTGACCGGGCGTATTCGGCGATTGTCGACGCCAACCTGACCACCTTGCTGGTCGGCGGCATCCTCTTCGCTATGGGCACCGGGCCGGTTAAGGGCTTTGCGGTGACACTGTCGCTGGGCATCATCACCTCGATGTTTACCGCGATTCTGGTGACGCGTTGCATGGTCAACCTGACCTGCGGTGGGCGTGACTTCAAGAAGTTGTGGATTTAAGGGGCTGTGATGAATCGTACGATCAACTTCATGGGCGTGCGCAACCTTGCGTTCGCCTTCACTGTGTTGCTAACGCTGTTGGCGTTACTCAGTCTGTTCACTAAGGGTTTGAACCTTGGCCTGGACTTTACCGGTGGTACGCAGATTGAACTTAGCTATGAGCAGCCTGCTGATCTGAGCAAAATCCGCTCGCAGTTGGGTGGTGCCGGGTTTGGCGATGCGGTTGTGCAGAGCTTTGGTGCGACCACTGATGTGGTGGTGCGCATGCAGGGTGATGACCCTGACCTGGGTATTAAGGTGGCCACTGCGTTGCGTCAGGCTGGCGATCAGCTGGTGGTGAAAAAGGTCGAGTTCGTCGGCCCGCAGGTGGGTGAAGAGTTGCGTGACCAGGGCGGGCTGGGTCTGCTGTTGGCACTCGGTGGCGTGATGCTGTACCTGGCCTTCCGTTTTCAGTGGAAGTTCGGCGTGGGTGCCATTGTGTCCCTGGTGCACGACGTTAGTGTCACGCTCGGCATTCTCTCGTTCTTCCAGATTACCTTTGACCTGACCGTGCTGGCTGCGCTTCTGGCAATCATTGGTTACTCGCTCAACGACACCATCGTGGTCTTTGACCGGGTGCGAGAAAACTTCCGCGTACTGCGCAAGGCGACGTTGATTGAGAACATCAACATTTCCACTACGCAGACGCTGTTGCGCACCATGGCGACTTCGATCTCCACATTGTTGGCGGTAGGTGCGCTGCTGGTGTTTGCCGGTGACAACCTGTTTGCCTTTGCGGTGGCGCTGTTTGTCGGTGTTGCTGCAGGTACTTACTCGTCGGTGTATATCGCCAACGTGGTGTTGGTGTGGCTTGATCTGACCGTTGAAGACCTTATTCCACCTGTGGTTGAAGAAGAGGTGGATGAGCGCCCCTGATTCTGTGCGCTTCTTCGCAAAGGCTTGAAAGAGCCGGGCAAGTGCTGAGCTTACCCGGTTTTTTTGTGCTCAAACCTCGCAGGTTAGGTGCGTTATGCGCCGCGCGAATAAGGAGTCAATATGAACAAATCTATGCTTGTCGGCGCTGTGCTGGGTGCTGTGGGTGTGACGGCGGGCGGTGCAGTGGCGACCTACAGCTTGGTGAGTGCACCGCAGTATGCGCAGGTGTTGGCCGTAAAGCCGGTTAATGAAACGATCAAGACCCCGCGTGAAGTCTGTAAGGAGGTCGCGGTAACCCGTCGGGCACCGGTCAAAGACCAGCATCAGATAGCGGGCACGGCCATAGGTGCTGTTGTAGGCGGGCTGCTGGGCAGTCAGGTCGGCGGCGGCAACGGTAAAAAAATCGCAACCGTTGCCGGTGCTGTAGGCGGGGGTTATGCCGGTAATAAGGCGCAAGAGCACATGCAGGGCACTGACACCTATACGACAACCGAAACGCGCTGCAGCACGGTGATCGATGCCAGCGAGAAGCGCGTGGGTTATGACGTGAAGTACGAATTGGATGGCAAGGTGGCTGAGGTGCGCATGGCCAGTGATCCGGGTCGTCAGATCCCTGTGCGTGATGGTCAGTTGGTATTGGCGGATCAGGCTAACTGAAAGCGCTAGCCCACCTTGGGCGCTCGGCATCTCCTGCGTGCAGTGCTGCTGTGGGCTGAGGTGGGGACGTTAAGTGGAGTGGCTTGGCTGTAAGTGCGATTGGTTTTTTGCGCAAGTCGGCTTTGATTCTGCGCAACGCCGGTCGGTATTGCTACAGGCAGCACTTCGCGGAAATTGACCCACAAAAAAGCGCCTCGGAAGGCGCTTTTTTGTGGTCGCTTGATCAGCGCTTGAGCGAGGCTGACAAATGCGGCTGGATGGCGGTGAGTACCGCTTTAAAGCACTTGGTGTTGCCGGCTACGATCTGGCCTTTTTCAAGGAACTCGTGACCGCCGCTGAAATCGCTGATCAGGCCGCCAGCTTCTTGAATCAGCAGAGCGCCGGCTGCCATGTCCCATTCAGACAGGCCAAATTCCCAGAAGGCATCGAAACGGCCTGCGGCGACATAGGCCAAGTCCAGGCTAGCAGCGCCGGCACGGCGCACGCCGGCAGTCTGACCGACCAGGCTGCGGAACATGCCGATGTAGTTCTCGAGGTTTTCCATCTGGCTGTCGCGGAACGGGAAGCCCGTGCCGAGCAGTGCGCCCTCAAGGCTCTTGCGATTGCCGACGCGCAGTCGGCGACCGTTCAAGGCAGCGCCACGGCCACGGCTGGCGGTGAATTCTTCCTGGCGCACCGGGTCGATGATCACGGCGTGCTCAAGGCGGCCGCGGTATTTGCACGCGATGCTCACGGCGTAATGCGGAATGCCGCGGATAAAGTTGGTGGTGCCATCGAGCGGGTCAATGATCCACACATAATCTGCGCCATCCCCGCTGCCTGCGCTCAGGCCGCTTTCTTCGCCGAGAATGCCGTGGTTGGGGAATGCTTTGCGTATGGCCTGAATGATCAGCTGCTCAGCGGAGCGATCAATTTCAGTCACATAATCCTTGGCCTCTTTCTCGTCGATCGAGATGACGTCCAAGCGTTCGGTCGAGCGGAAGATCATTTCGCCGGCGCTACGGGCTGCGCGCAGCGCGATATTCAGCATGGGCTGCATGGATGTTCACCTGGGTCGTTAAAGAAAGCCGGCCATTCTAGCAGAAAAGTTTCGCGGTTGAAGTGCAACCTACGCCTTGCGTGGCGTAAGTGTGGTCGATTCTGTAAGATTTGCCGCTTAATGCCTTGCCTTGAGAGCGTTTGTGGTGCTGGAAAATATTCGCGTTGTGTTGGTGGGTACCAGTCATCCGGGAAATATCGGCGGTGCAGCCCGTGCCATGAAAAATATGGGGTTGTCGCGTCTAGTTCTGGTCGGTCCGCAGGATTTTCCGAGCGAGGAGGCGGTGGCCAGGGCTTCGGGGGCTAGCGATATTCTTGAGTCCGCGCAGGTGGTTGCAACACTTGAGGAGGCCTTGGTTGGGTGCCGGTTGGTAATGGGTACCAGCGCCCGTAACCGTCACATACCATGGCCGATGCTTGAGCCGCGTGAGTGCGGCGTTGCGGCGTGCGAGCAGGCGGGTCAGGGCGCGCAGGTTGCCTTGGTGTTTGGTCGTGAGTATGCCGGCCTGACTAACGAAGAGCTGCAGCGTTGTCACTTTCATGTGCATATCCCGTCTGATCCAACCTTCAGTTCGTTGAACCTGGCGGCGGCGGTGCAGGTCTTGGCTTATGAGGTGCGGCTGGGTTGGCTGGCTGCGCAAGAGTTGCCGCTTAAGTTCGAAGCGGTTGTCGAAGCAGGCGATGAGCCGGTTACGGCGGATGAGCTGGAATCTTATTTTGTTCATCTGGAACAGGCATTGGTGCAGATTGGCTTTCTCGATCCGCTAAAGCCTCGGCATTTGATGAGTCGCCTGCGTCGTTTGTATGGGCGCAGTGCGGTAACCAAGTTGGAAGTGAATATCCTGCGCGGCATTTTGACTGAAACCATCAAGGCTGCGCCTGGTGAGCCCCATAAGCGAGGAAATACAGATGTTTGAGCGCATGCGAGAGGATATCCAGAGTGTTTTTCATCGAGATCCTGCTGCGCGCAACGCCTTTGAGGTAGTGACCTGCTACCCGGGTCTGCATGCGGTATGGCTGCATCGCCTGGCTCATGCGTTGTGGTTGTCAGGTTGGAAATGGCTGGCGCGTGTTGTTTCCAACTTCGGGCGCTGGTTGACGGGGATTGAGATTCATCCAGGCGCGAAAATTGGCCGCAGGTTCTTTATCGATCACGGTATGGGCATCGTTATTGGTGAAACCGCCGAGATTGGTAATGACGTGACGCTTTATCAGGGTGTGACCCTGGGCGGCACCAGTTGGAATAAAGGTAAGCGTCACCCCACGTTGGAAGATGGCGTGGTGGTGGGCGCGGGTGCCAAGGTGCTGGGGCCTTTCACTGTCGGTGCGGGTGCGAAAATCGGCTCCAATGCGGTGGTGACCAAGGCGGTTCCTGCGGGCGCAACGGCCGTTGGTATTCCGGGTCGTATCATCGTCAAGGTGGATGACGAGCTGGAAGCCAAGCGTCAGGCGATCGCAGAAAAGCTGGGTTTTGATGCTTACGGCGTGAGTCAGGATATGCCCGACCCGGTGGCCCGTGCGATTGGCCAGTTGCTTGATCATCTGCATGCCGTCGACAGTCGGCTTGAAGGTATGTGCGGCGCGCTGAAATCCCTTGGCAGTGACTACTGCGCCAAAGACCTGCCTCAATTGCGCGATGAGGACTTTGCCGGGATGGTCAAGGAAGCGGACAAGCCGGCGGTTTGATGGTGTGGGGGTGGTCGGTTTGGTATGATGCCGGCCTTCACTCGGAGCATTTCCTACTAAATCGCTAGGTCTTATAGTTGACTTAAATACTCGGGAATTGCATAATCGCCGCATATTGCGATCACGCGGTAACCCCATTATGCGATTAACCACCAAAGGCCGTTACGCCGTCACTGCGATGCTTGACCTGGCGCTGCATGCGCAGCGTGGTCCGGTATCTCTGGCTGACATTTCTGAGCGGCAGGGTATTTCCCTCTCTTACCTTGAGCAACTGTTTGCCAAGCTGCGACGCGGCAATCTGGTTTCCAGTGTGCGCGGGCCGGGTGGTGGCTATCAGCTCTCGCGTGACATGCACGGGATTCAAGTGGCTGAAGTTATTGATGCGGTCAATGAGTCTGTCGACGCTACGCGTTGCCAAGGGCAAGGTGATTGCCACGCCGGTGATACCTGTCTAACCCATCATTTGTGGTGTGACCTCAGCCAGCAGATTCACGAGTTTCTCAGTGGCATCAGCTTGGCTGATTTGGTTACCCGTCGAGAAGTGCAGGAAGTGGCTCAGCGCCAGGATCAGCGCCGTTGCAACGGCAGCAGGATGCTGTTTCTAGATAAGATCGAAGCGTCAGCCGTCGATTGATGGAAGGGCGTAGGCCGACTGGTCGGATACCTGATTAGGATAAATGTTGATGAAATTGCCGATTTACCTCGATTATTCCGCCACCACGCCGGTTGATCCGCGTGTTGCGCAAAAGATGAGTGAGTGTCTGCTGGTTGACGGCAACTTCGGAAACCCGGCCTCGCGCTCCCACGTATTTGGCTGGAAGGCTGAAGAAGCTGTTGAACATGCGCGCCGTCAGGTGGCTGAGTTGGTCAACGCCGACCCGCGCGAGATTGTCTGGACCTCGGGCGCGACCGAATCAAACAACCTGGCCATTAAGGGCATCGCTGACTTTTACAAAAGTAAAGGCAAGCACCTGATCACCTCGAAGATTGAGCACAAAGCAGTGCTTGATACCATGCGCCAGCTGGAGCGTGAGGGTTTTGAGGTGACTTACATTGAGCCCGGTGAAGATGGCTTGATCACGCCGGCCATGATCGAAGCGGCGTTGCGCGAAGACACCATTCTGGTTTCTGTCATGCACGTCAATAATGAAATTGGCGCCATCAACGACATCGCCGCGATTGGTGAGCTGACGCGCTCGCGTGGCGTGTTCTTGCATGTTGATGCGGCGCAGTCGACCGGTAAAGTGGCCATCGATCTCGAATCGCTCAAAGTCGATCTGATGTCGTTCTGTGCGCACAAAACCTACGGCCCTAAGGGCGTCGGTGCGCTGTATGTGCGCCGTAAGCCGCGCGTGCGTCTGGAGGCTCAGACTCACGGTGGCGGTCACGAGCGCGGCATGCGTTCCGGCACGCTGGCCACGCACCAATGCGTGGGTATGGGTGAAGCGTTCCGTATCGCCAAAGAAGAGATGGCGCAGGAAAGCCAGCGTATCGCCGCGCTGCGTGATCGCTTCTACAAGCAGGTAGATGGTCTCGAAGAGCTGTACATAAACGGCAGCATGAGCGCCCGCGTACCGCACAACCTGAACCTCAGCTTCAACTATGTGGAAGGCGAGTCGCTGATCATGGCACTCAAGGATCTGGCCGTTTCTTCTGGCTCGGCCTGTACTTCGGCTTCTTTGGAGCCTTCCTACGTATTGCGAGCGCTGGGGCGTAACGACGAGTTGGCGCACAGCTCCATCCGCTTTACCTTCGGCCGCTTCACCACCGAAGAAGAAATCGATTACGCCGCGCAGAAAGTCTGCGAGGCCGTTACCAAGCTGCGCGAGTTGTCGCCGCTGTGGGATATGTACAAAGACGGTGTCGACATCTCCAAGATCGAGTGGGCGGCGCACTAAGTAGTCGCCGAGCAAGAGCGGCTCTCTGATGAGGAAGGAATACCAACATGGCATACAGTGAAAAGGTCATTGACCACTACGAAAACCCGCGCAACGTCGGCAAGATGGACGCGGAAGATCCGGATGTCGGTACTGGCATGGTGGGTGCTCCGGCCTGTGGCGACGTAATGCGCTTGCAGATCAAGGTCAACGAACAAGGTGTTATTGAAGACGCCAAGTTCAAGACTTATGGCTGCGGTTCGGCCATTGCTTCCAGCTCCCTCGCCACTGAGTGGATGAAGGGTAAGACCCTGGATGAGGCGGAAACCATCAAGAACACTCAGCTGGCTGAAGAGTTGGCCCTGCCACCCGTGAAAATTCACTGCTCCGTACTTGCCGAAGACGCCATCAAGGCCGCCGTTCGCGATTACAAGCAGAAGAAAGGTTTGCTCTAAGGAGGTTTCGATGGCTATCAGCATGACCGAAGCGGCCGCCCAGCACGTGCAGCGCTCTATTGATGGGCGTGGCAAGGGTGAGGGCATACGCCTGGGTGTGCGCACCGCAGGCTGCTCGGGTTTGGCCTATGTGCTGGAGTTCGTCGATGAAGCGGCCGGCGAAGATCAGGTTTTCGAGAGCCATGGGGTTAAGGTCATCATCGATCCCAAGAGTCTGGTTTACCTGGATGGCACCGAGCTCGACTTCGTCAAGGAAGGCTTGAGCGAGGGCTTCAAGTTCAACAACCCAAACGTACGCGGCGAATGTGGCTGCGGCGAAAGCTTCAATATCTGAGGCGCGCGTGGGCAGTCCTTGTCATTTTGCTTTATTTGATTTGCAACCGAGCTTTCGTCTGGATGCCGACCTGTTGGCCAATCGCTACCGCGAACTGGCGCGTCAGGTGCACCCGGACCGTTTTGCTGATGCCTCCGTGCGTGAACAGCGCCTGGCTCTTGAGCAGTCCGCAAGCCTGAATGAGGCTTACAGCACCCTGAAAAGCCCTTCGCAGCGGGCGCGCTATTTACTGGCGCTGCGTGGCCCTGAGTTGCCGCTGGAAGTTACGGTGCAAGATCCGGACTTTCTGCTGCGACAAATGCAACTGCGTGAAGAGCTTGAAGATTTGCACGAAAGTGCTGATCTGGCGGGTGTGGCCTCCTTTAAACGCCGCTTGAAAGTGGCTCAGGATGAGCTCAATGAAAGTTTTGCGGTTTGTTGGGGTGATCCGCTGCAGCGTGAGCAGGCCGAGCGCCTGATGCGCCGCATGCAGTTTCTCGACAAGCTTTCTCACGAGGTTCGCCAGTTGGAAGAGCGCCTCGACGATTAACGCTGGTGCGCTCTGATGCGCGCCTGACACCTAAGCATTGATTACCCATGGCCTTACTGCAGATCGCTGAGCCCGGACAAAGCCCCCAGCCACACCAGCGCAGGCTGGCAGTGGGGATTGATTTGGGCACCACCAATTCGCTCGTTGCTGCTGTGCGCAGCGGCCTTTCGGAACCACTGGCTGATGCTCTTGGGCAGGTCATTCTACCGTCGGCGGTGCGCTATCACGCAGGCTCGGTTGAGGTGGGTGAGTCGGCCAAGGCCGCCGCTTCGGCAGATCCGCTCAATACCGTTCTGTCCGTCAAGCGCTTGATGGGGCGCGGTCTGGCCGACGTTAAGCAGCTCGGTGAGCAACTGCCATATCGCTTTAGCGAAGGCGAGTCGCACATGCCGTTTATTGAAACGGTGCAGGGTGCGAAGAGCCCCGTTGAGGTCTCGGCAGAAATTCTAAAGGCGCTACGCCTGCGTGCTGAGGCAACCTTGGGTGGCGAACTGGTGGGCGCGGTGATTACCGTGCCTGCATATTTTGACGACGCACAACGCCAGGCCACCAAGGATGCTGCTCGCTTAGCGGGTTTGAACGTGCTGCGCCTGCTCAATGAGCCAACCGCCGCCGCTGTTGCCTACGGCTTGGATCAGCATGCGGAAGGCGTGGTGGCGATTTACGATTTGGGCGGCGGCACCTTCGATATCTCGGTGCTGCGCCTGACCGGTGGTGTGTTTGAGGTGTTGGCCACCGGCGGCGACAGTGCCTTGGGTGGTGATGACTTTGATCATGCTATTGCAAGCTGGGTGGTACAGCAGGCCGGTGTGTCTGCTGACCTTGATCCGGGCGAGCAGCGCCTGTTGCTTGAGGCGGCTTGTGCGGCGAAAGAAGCGCTGACCGATTGCGATCTGGTGTCCATCAATTACGCCGGCTGGCAGGGTGAGCTGAGCCGTGAGCAATTTGCTGCGCTGATCGAGCCGTTGCTTGCGCGCAGCCTCAAAGCTTGTCGCCGCGCGGTGCGTGATGCGGGCATCGAACTGGAAGATGTTGAGGCGGTAGTGATGGTCGGCGGCTCTACGCGCGTGCCGCGTGTGCGTCAGGCCGTGGCGGAGTTGTTCGCCAGTGAACCCTTGGCGGACATCGATCCGGATCAGGTGGTTGCTATCGGTGCGGCGATCCAGGCTGACGCTTTGGCGGGTAACAAACGCGGTGACGGCGAAGAGTTGCTGTTGCTGGATGTGATTCCGCTGTCGTTGGGCCTGGAAACGATGGGCGGGCTGATGGAAAAAGTCATCCCGCGTAACACCACTATTCCGGTCGCGCGTGCGCAGGACTTCACCACTTATAAAGACGGCCAAACGGCCATGATGATTCATGTGCTGCAGGGTGAGCGTGAGCTGATCAGCGATTGCCGCTCCCTGGCGCGTTTTGAGCTGCGTGGCATTCCGCCGATGGTGGCCGGTGCGGCCAAAATCCGCGTGACCTTCCAAGTGGATGCCGATGGTTTGCTGAGTGTCGCTGCCCGTGAGCTGGCGTCTGGTGTCGAGGCCAGTATTCAGGTCAAGCCTTCGTATGGGCTGACCGACGGCGAAATTGCGCGCATGTTGCAGGACTCTTTCAAAAACGCCGGCGACGATAAAGTTGCCCGCGTGTTGCGCGAGCAGCAGGTCGATGCCCAGCGTTTGCTGGAGGCGGTTGAGGCGGCTCTGTTGGTCGATGGTGAGCGGTTACTGGAGGCTGACGAGCGACTGGCTATCGACGCGCAGATGCAGGAGTTGCGTGATTTGATGGCGGGTAACGATGGCTTGGCGATCGAGCAGCAAACCAAGCGTTTGACCCAGGTGACTGATGCCTTTGCGGCGCGTCGCCTGGATGCCACGGTCAAGGCCGCACTGGCGGGCCGTAGTCTTGATGAGATTGAGGAATAAACATGCCGCAGATCATTTTTCTGCCTCACGCGGTACTGTGTCCGGAAGGTTTGGTGGTTGACGCCGCGCCCGGCACATCGGTGCTTGAAGTGGCGCATGAGCACCATATCGACATTGAAAGCGCCTGCGGTGGCGTGTGTGCTTGCACCACCTGTCACTGCATTATCCGTGAAGGCTTCGACACGCTCGGTGAGCCTGATGAGTTAGAAGAGGACATGCTCGACAAGGCGTGGGGCCTTGAGCCACAGTCGCGCCTGTCCTGTCAGGTGATCGTGGGGGATGAGGATTTAACGATTGAAATCCCTAAGTACTCGCTCAACCACGCCGCCGAAGCGCCGCACTGAGATCAGGAGTTGTTATGAGTCTGAAGTGGGTTGATGTTCTGGAAATTGCCATTCAGCTTGCCGAAAGTAAGCCTGAGGTGGATGCGCGTTATGTGAACTTCGTCGATCTGCACAAGTGGGTTCTGGCGTTGCCGGAGTTCAGTGATGACCCGCAGCGCGGCGGCGAGAAGGTGCTTGAAGCGATTCAGGCCGCCTGGATCGAAGAGGCCGACTGATACGCGCGGTGCCCGCGCTACGCATTTAACCGGAACCCGCGTATAATTCGCGGGTTTAATTTTTCGCCTTAATCATTGTTTCTGGAGTTTCACATGGCTGTTCAACGCACTTTCTCCATCATCAAGCCTGATGCCGTTGCTAAAAACGTTGTTGGCGAGATCACCACTCGTTTCGAAAAAGCCGGCCTGCGTGTCGTTGCTTCGAAAATGATTCAACTGTCCGAGCGCGAAGCTGCTGGCTTCTACGCTGAGCACAGCGAGCGCGGCTTCTTCAAGGACCTGGTTGCTTTCATGGCCTCCGGTCCGGTTATCGTTCAGGTTCTGGAAGGCGAAAACGCTGTTCTGGCCACCCGTGACCTGATGGGTGCTACCAACCCTAAAGAAGCGGCTGCTGGCACTATCCGTGCTGATTTCGCGGTTTCTATCGACGAAAACGCTGTTCACGGCTCCGATTCGGAAGCCTCTGCTGCCCGCGAAATCGCTTACTTCTTCGCTGCCACCGAAGTTTGCGCACGCATTCGCTAAGCGAATCGGGTGAGGGTGAAGCCATGACTGAAGCTACCGGTAAAATCAACCTGCTGGGTCTGACCCAGGCAGAGATGGAACAATTCTTCGAAAGCATCGGGGAAAAGCGTTTCCGTGCCGGTCAGATGATGAAGTGGATTCACCACTTTGGCGTCGATGATTTCGATGCCATGAGCAATGTCAGCAAGGTCTTGCGCGAAAAGCTCAAGGCCTGTGCTGAAATTCGCGGCCCGGAAGTGGTCAGCGAAGATATTTCTACCGATGGCACGCGCAAGTGGGTTGTGCGTGTGGCGTCGGGCAGTTGTGTGGAAACCGTGTACATCCCCCAAGGCACGCGAGGCACCTTATGTGTGTCGTCGCAGGCCGGTTGCGCGCTGGATTGCAGTTTCTGCTCAACAGGTAAACAAGGCTTTAACAGCGATCTGAGTGCCGCCGAAGTGATCGGCCAGGTGTGGATCGCCAACAAGTCGTTTGGCAGTATCCCGGCAAAAATCGACCGTGCCATCACCAACGTAGTGATGATGGGCATGGGTGAGCCGCTGCTGAATTTCGACAATGTGGTCGCCGCCATGAAAATCATGATGGACGACCTCGGCTACGGCATTTCCAAACGCAAGGTGACCCTGTCCACCTCGGGCGTTGTGCCGATGATCGACAAGCTCGGCGAGGTGATCGATGTATCCCTGGCCCTGTCTCTGCATGCACCCAACGATGAGCTGCGCAACCAGCTGGTGCCGATCAACAAGAAATACCCGCTGGAAATGCTGCTGGCGGCTTGTAAGCGTTACGTTTCGCGCCTTGGCGAGAAACGCGTGCTTACAATCGAATACACCCTGCTCAAGGATGTAAACGATAAGACCGAGCACGCTGAGGAAATGATCGCACTTCTCAAAGATGTGCCTTGCAAGATCAACCTGATTCCGTTTAACCCATTCCCCCACTCGGGGTACGAGCGGCCGAGCAACAACGCTATCCGTCGTTTTCAGGATCTGCTGCACCAAGCTGGCCATAATGTCACCGTGCGCACAACGCGCGGTGAAGATATTGATGCGGCCTGTGGTCAGTTGGTTGGGCAGGTCATGGACCGTACCCGCCGCAGCGAACGCTATATTGCCGTGCGTGAATTGAGTAGCGAGGCCGAAACGCTGAGTTCCGCCGCTAATAGAACCTGATGGGAGGATTACGATGACCTTGCGCCCTGCATTAATGCTGTTGGCTGCCAGTGTTTTAGCCGGTTGTGTCACGACCGGTAATGTTGATCCAATGAAAACCGGCAAAGGGCGCGACGCTGCCCGTGATGCCTATGTGCAACTGGCTATCGGTTACATGCAGGAGGGCCAAACCGAGCGCGCCAAGGTACCGCTGCGTCAAGCACTGGAGCTCGACCCAAAAGATGCGGATGCGCATGCCGCGCTCGCGCTGGTGTTCCAAATCGAAATGGAGCCCAAGCTAGCTGACAGCCATTTTCGTAAAGCGATGGCAGAGCGCCGTGGTGACCCTCGCCTGCTGAACAACTATGGAAGCTTTCTATTTGAGCAAGGGCGCTATCAAGAGGCCATGGAGCGCTATATCCAGGCCGCGCAGGACACATTCTACCCTGAACGATCCCGTGTATTTGAAAACCTGGGACTGACTGCTTTGCAGTTGAAGCAGCGCGAAGAAGCCAAGGCTTACTTTCAACGCTCGCTGCGTCTTAACAGTCGCCAGCCTCGTGCGCTGATGGAAATGGCGCAGTTGTCTTTTGAAGAGAAGCAGTACGTGCCAGCCCGTGGCTATTACGATAGCTACGTTGCCCTTGCACCGCATGACGCACGCAGCCTGCTGCTAGGCGTGCGGTTGGCGAAAATTTTTGAAGAGCGTGATAACGCGGCAAGTCTTGCCTTGCAGCTTAAGCGTCTTTATCCGGGCACCCCGGAATACCAGCAATTCCTGTCGGAGCAATGATGAAAGCGGCAGCCCCAGAAGTGCCAGCGACTCCCCGTGTCAATCCGGGTGAGACTTTGCGAAAGGCTCGTGAGAGTCGTGGTTGGACCGTGGCCGATGTTGCCGGTCAGCTAAATTTGACCCCTCAGCGGCTCTCACAAATTGAGCAAGGTGCTTTCGATAAATTGCCGGGGCATACCTTCGCCCGCGGTTATGTGCGTGCTTACGCCAAATTGCTCGATATCGACCAAAACCGATTGGTGCTTGAGTTCGATCAATTCACCGGCAGTGATGCCGCTGGCAGCAATGTGCACTGTTTGGGGCGCATAGAAGAGCCGGTGAGTTACTCGCAGAGAATCTTGCGTGGGGTGAGCTTTCTGGTGTTGTTGGCTCTGGCGGGCTTAAGTTTTTTCTGGTGGCAGGAACAAGCCGAGCGGCGCGCGGAAGATTTGTCGACGACCAACATCGAACATGTTGAGGTGGAAGGTGTTGACGGTACAACGCAGATTCATTCTCTGGCTGAGCCTGAAGATCAGGCTGTAGAGGCTGCTCAGGCTGCCGGCTCAGTATTGCCATTGCTCGCTGAGCCAGCGCTGGTTACGGGCGACACTGCGGTGGTTGCTGAACCGTTGCCGTCACCTGCTGAAGCCGAACCTGTCGTGAACGAGGCCGATGCGGCCGCAGCTGCAGCGGCTCTTACGGTGCCCGCGCCGGCTGCAGTTGATACGGCTGTTGCGGCTGAGCTTGCCGCACCACTTGCCGCCGGTGAGGCGCAGGTAACAGTGAACTTTGTTGCCGATTGCTGGACGCAATTGACAGACGCCAATGGAAAAGTCCTGTTCAGTGCACTCAAACGCAAGGGTGAGAGCCTGCAACTGACAGGTAAGGCGCCACTGGAGTTGCGCTTGGGCTTTGCACGTGGCGCGCAGGTGAGCCTAAACGGCAGCCCGGTTGATGTGGCGCCTTTTATTTCCGGTGAAACCGCACGTCTCAAGTTGGGTGGACAGTAATATGCAGTGTGAATCGCCAATCAAGCGCCGCGTTTCGCGCAAGATCTGGGTAGGTTCGGTGCCGGTGGGTGGTGATGCACCGATTGCTGTGCAAAGCATGACCAACAGTGACACCAATGACGTCGCTGCCACCGTTGCGCAGATTCGTCGCCTGGAAGATGCCGGTGCCGATATCGTCCGTGTCTCTGTGCCGGATATGGATGCCGCCGAAGCGTTTGGTCGCATTAAGCAGCAGGTTCGCGTGCCGCTGGTTGCCGATATCCATTTTGATTACCAGATCGCCCTGCGTGTGGCTGAGCTGGGTGTCGATTGCCTGCGCATAAACCCGGGCAATATTGGTCGCGAAGACCGTGTTCGGGCTGTGGTTGAGGCCGCTCGCGACAAGGGCATCCCTATTCGTATCGGCGTTAATGCCGGTTCGCTGGAAAAAGACCTGCAGAAGAAATACGGCGAGCCTACGCCCGAAGCACTGGTTGAGTCGGCCTTACGTCACGTTGAGCATTTGGATCGGTTGAATTTCCCGAATTTCAAAGTCAGCGTTAAAGCTTCTGACGTGTTTATGGCTGTAGCCGCTTACCGTCTGCTGGCCAAGCAAATTGAACAACCGCTGCATTTGGGTATTACCGAAGCCGGCGGATTGCGCTCCGGTACGGTCAAGTCTGCTGTGGGTATTGGCATGCTGTTGGCCGAAGGCATTGGCGATACCATCCGCATTTCCCTGGCCGCAGACCCGGTAGAGGAGATCAAGGTCGGTTACGACATTCTCAAGTCCCTGCGTCTGCGCTCGCGTGGCATCAATTTTATTGCCTGCCCAAGCTGCTCGCGGCAGAACTTTGATGTGGTCAAAACCATGAACGAGCTGGAACAGCGCGTTGAAGACCTGTTGGTGCCGCTGGATGTCGCCGTGATCGGCTGCGTGGTCAATGGCCCCGGTGAAGCCAAAGAGGCCCATATCGGCCTGACAGGGGGGGCGCCCAACCTTATTTACATCGACGGTAAGCCCGCACTCAAATTGGGCAATGAAAACCTGGTCGATGAGCTGGAAAAACTGATCCGCCAGAAAGCGGCCGACAAGGTCGCGGCCGACGCTGCGGTTATCGTGCGCAGCTGACAAGCGCTAGGTTCTGTTGACGTAAGCCACCGGCTAGAATCTGGCTTTTGCCATGACCGACAGAAGCCAGTTAAGCGATACCGAGTGGGCTCATATACAAAGCCTGCTGAGTGCCACAAAGGGGATACGGCTACTGAACGCACCCAGTTGTC
>CAMCJM010000044.1 GCA_945874835.1 Pseudomonas synxantha
CCTGGCCGAGCTGCATGCCTCGGCCCCGCATTACGTCCTGCCGCATCGACGGGAGGAGCGCGTTTACCCTCGGGCTATCAGGCTTAAATCTTCGAAGTATCCGATCAGAAATAAAAATGCCAGTCAGCTTAACTGACTGGCATTAGGCATCATAGCCCGGCTTTTCTCACACAGGAAGGCAACTGTAATTGAGCTTCTCTATGGCCATGCCTCAAAGCTTAGTGACCACCTGTAGGCACCTCCCCTTTGCCGGCGCTGTTCAGCAAACCCGGCCTGCGACATCAGTATGCGTTGGCGTGGTCTGCCTATCGTGGCACGATGACGTGATTACGCATTGAGATGTTTCTGCCATGCCGCATACCCCTGCCGAGTCTTTTCCTTTGATTGCAGCTATCGACCTGGGCTCCAACAGCTTCCATATGGTGCTGGCCAAAGCCGATCACGGTGAGATCCGCATCCTCGAACGCCTCGGCGACAAGGTCCAGCTGGCGGCTGGCGTTGATGAAGCGCGCTTGCTCAGCGAAGAAGCCATGCAACGCGGGCTCGACTGCCTGCGCCGCTTCGCCCAACTGACTGCCAGCCTGCCGGAAGGCGCGGTGCGCGTGGTGGGCACCAATGCCCTGCGTGAGGCACGCAACCGTGGCGAATTTATCCGCCGCGCCGAAGAGATCCTCGGCCACCCGGTTGAAGTCATTTCCGGGTGCGAAGAAGCGCGACTGATCTACCTCGGCGTATCGCACAGCATCGCCGACACACCCGGCCGACGACTGGTCGCCGACATTGGCGGCGGCAGCACCGAGTTTATTATTGGCCAGCGCTTCGAGCCGCTGCTGCGCGAAAGCCTGCAGATGGGCTGCGTGAGCTTCACCCAGCGCTTCTTCAGGGACGGCAAAATCACCCCGGCACGCTATGCACAGGCCTACACCGCTGCACGGTTGGAGATCATGGGCATTGAGCACGCCCTGCGCCGCCTGGGCTGGGAAGACACTGTGGGCGCCTCTGGCACCATCAAGGCCATTGGCTTGGCTATTCAGGCCGCAGGCTTGGGCGCGGGCGAAGTCAATGCCGAGGGCATGGCCTGGCTCAAACGTAAAATGTTCAAAGTGGGCGAAGCTGAAAAACTCGACCTGGACGGTATCAAACCTGATCGACGGGCGATCTTCCCCGCAGGCATGGCCATTCTCGAAGCTATTTTTGATGCCTGCGATATCCAGCGCATGAGCCACTCCGAAGGCGCATTGCGTGAAGGCGTGTTGTATGACCTGCTCGGCCGCCACCAGCACGAGGACGTGCGAGAGCGCACCCTAAGCTCGCTGATGGAGCGCTACCACGTAGACCTTGAGCAAGCCGCGCGGGTTGAGAGCAAAGCCCTTTCGGCGCTGGATAAAGTGGCCCAAGACTGGCAACTGGAAGACGACTGGCACCGTGAACTGCTGAGTTGGGCCGCCAAAGTGCACGAAGTGGGTCTGGACATTGCCCACTACCAGTACCACAAGCATGGCGCTTACCTGGTCGAGCATTCGGACCTGTCCGGTTTTTCCCGCCAGGATCAGCAAATGCTCGCCCTGCTGGTACGCGGTCATCGCCGCAACATACCCAAGGACAAATTGGCCGAGTTTGGTGCTGAAGGCATCAAACTGACGCGCCTGTGCGTGCTGCTGCGTTTCGCCATCCTGTTCCACCACATCCGTGGCACTCAGGAAATGCCCAACGTTGAACTCAAAGCCTCAGAACAACGCCTCGACATTCTCTTCCCAGAAGGCTGGCTGGAATGCAACCCGCTGACCCAGGCTGACTTTTCTCAGGAAGCCGAGTGGCTTAAGCGGATTGGCATCGAACTGAGCGTGCGCTGACGCTCACGCCGTTCGGGCTGCGCTGCCTCTGCCACTGCGTGCGCAAGCGGGAGAGGAGCAAGCCTGCCGTCCCTAGCAGGCTGCCTGTGGGTCGTTAAATAGCGCGACCGACTTTACCGCGCGCTGATCAGCGGCGCAGTCAGCTTCTCCAGCAGCGTCGCCTGAGCGCTACGCGGGTTCTGGTTGCCGGTAGGCTGCAGGCGCAGATAGCGGCCATCCGGTTGCAGTACCCACGCCTGGGTGTTGTCGGTGAGGTAGCTTTCCAGCTCCTTCTTAACCCGCAGGATCAGTTTCTTGCCTTCCACCGGGAAGCAGGTCTCGACGCGTTTATCGAGGTTGCGCTCCATCCAGTCGGCACTCGACAGGTAGATTTTTTCCTCGCCACCGTTGGAGAAGTAGAACACCCGCGTGTGCTCAAGGAAGCGGCCGATAATCGAGCGCACCTGAATATTGTGCGAGACGCCAACAATCCCCGGGCGCAGGCAGCACATGCCGCGCACCACCAGATCGATCTTCACCCCCGTCTGGCTGGCTTTGTACAACGCGCGGATGATCTTCGGATCGGTCAGCGAGTTGAACTTGGCGATGATGTGCGCTGGCTGCCCATCAGCTGCCAAGGCCGTTTCGCGGGCGATCATGTCGAGCAGGGTCTTTTTCAGGGTAAACGGCGCGTGCAGCAACTTCTTCATGCGCAGGGTTTTGCCCATGCCAATCAGTTGGCTGAACAGTTTGGAGACGTCTTCGCCCAACGCCACGTCGGCGGTGAGCAGGCTGTAGTCGGTGTACAGCTTGGCATTGCCAGCGTGGTAGTTGCCGGTACCGAGGTGTGCGTAACGCACGATATCTCCGGCCTCGCGGCGCAGAATCAGCATCATTTTGGCGTGGGTTTTGAAGCCCACCACGCCGTAAATCACCACCGCACCGGCTGCCTGCAGGCGGCTGGCCAGCAACAGGTTGGACTCTTCATCGAATCGCGCACGCAGCTCGATCACCGCCGTGACTTCCTTGCCGTTACGTGCGGCTTCCACCAGCGCGTCGACGATTTCCGAGTTTGCTCCCGAGCGGTACAGCGTCTGTTTGATGGCCAAGACGTGCGGGTCTTTCGCCGCCTGACGCAGCAGATCAACCACCGGGGTGAACGACTCAAACGGGTGCAGCAGAAGGATGTCCTGCTTGCTGATCACACTGAAGATGTTCTCAGCGTTTTGCAGCAGCTTGGGGATCACCGGCGTAAAGGGCGTGTACTGCAGCTCCGGATGGCTTTCCAGGCCGGTGATGCTGAACAGGCGCGTCAGGTTGACCGGCCCATTAACCCGGTACAGCTCAGCCTCGGTCAGGCTGAACTGTTTGAGCAGGTAATCGAGCAGCGGCTGCGGGCAGCTATCGACCACTTCCAAGCGTACCGCATCGCCATAACGCCGACTGAACAGCTCACCACGCAGGGCGCGGGCCAAGTCTTCGACGTCTTCGGTGTCGACCGACAGGTCAGCGTTGCGGGTCAAGCGGAACTGGTAGCAACCCTTGACCTTCATGCCCTGGAACAGGTCATCGGCGTGGGCGTGGATCATAGAGGAGAGGAAGACGAAGTTATCGCCCGGCCCACCGACATCTTCCGGCACTTTGATGATGCGCGGCAGCAAACGCGGCGCAGGAATGATCGCCAGGCCGGAATCGCGACCAAAGGCATCAACACCTTCCAGCTCCACGATAAAGTTCAGGCTTTTGTTCACCAACAGTGGGAACGGGTGCGTCGGATCAAGCCCGATTGGAGTGATGATCGGCGCGATCTCGTCACGGAAATAGCGGCGCACCCAGGCTTTGATCTTGGTTGTCCAGAAACGCCGGCGAACAAAGTTGACGTTGTGCTTGGCCAAAGCCGGGAGCAGGTTGTCGTTGAGAATCGCGTACTGCCGATCCACCTGCTCATGCACCAGTTCGGCAATCCGCGCCAGCGCTTGATGCGGTTGCAGGCCATCGGCACCGGCCTGTTCGCGGGCGAAGTTGATCTGTTTCTTCAGCCCGGCCACACGAATCTCGAAGAATTCGTCGAGGTTGCTGGAGAAGATCAGCAGGAACTTCAGCCGCTCCAGCAGCGGGTAGGACTCATCCAGCGCCTGCTCAAGCACGCGAATATTGAATTGCAGTTGCGACAGTTCGCGGTGGATGTACAGGCTGCTGTCATCCAGATTAGCGATCACCACCGGGGCCGGAGGCGGGGCAGCCACCACCACCGCTTCAACGACCGGCACCTCCACGGCCACCACGTCTTCGACGACCGGTTGGGCGTCCTGCACTTCGCTATTACTGAGTCCTTCGGTGTTCATGTCGGGTTCCTGTGGGGCTATTGCCCCTGCTTCAACAGTTCTGCCGCGCGCACGGCGAAATAAGTCAGGATGCCATCGGCACCCGCACGTTTGAAAGCCGCCAGCGACTCAAGAATCACCGCCTCGCCCAACCAGCCGTTCTTGATTGCAGCCATATGCATGGCGTACTCACCGCTGACCTGATAGACAAAGGTCGGCACTTTGAATTCCGCTTTAACCCGCCAGAGGATGTCCAGATAGGGCATGCCCGGCTTGACCATGACCATGTCCGCGCCTTCAGCCAGATCGGCGGCCACTTCATGCAGGGCTTCGTCACCATTGGCCGGGTCCATCTGGTAGCTGGCCTTGTTGGCCTTGCCCAGATTCGCTGCCGAGCCGACCGCATCGCGGAACGGGCCGTAGTAGGCGCTGGCGTACTTGGCCGAGTAGGCCATGATGCGCACATTGCTGTGGTCAGCCAGCTCCAGCGCCTCGCGGATCGCCTGCACGCGGCTGTCCATCATGTCCGACGGCGCAACCACTTGAGCACCAGCAGCGGCATGCGACAGCGCCTGCTTAACCAGCGCATCGACCGTGACGTCGTTCTGCACATAGCCGGACTCATCAAGGATGCCGTCCTGGCCGTGGGTGGTGAACGGGTCCAGCGCCACATCGCTGATCACGCCCAGTTCGGGGAATTTGGCGCGCAGGGCACGAATTGCGCGCTGGGCGATGCCGTCCGGGTTCCAGGCTTCTTCCGCCAGCAGGGATTTCTTTTCCAGCGGCGTCACCGGAAACAGCGCCAACGCTGGAATACCCAACGCCACCCAGTGCTCGGCTTCTTTAAGCAGCAGATCGATAGACAGGCGCTCGACGCCCGGCATAGAGGCAATCGCTTCGCGGCGGTTTTCGCCGTCGAGGACGAACACCGGCAGAATCAGGTCATCAACGCTCAGGCGATTTTCCCGCACCAGACGCCGGGAGAAATCGTCACGACGGTTGCGACGCAGGCGGGTGGCGGGAAACAGGCGATTGGCAGGGGTAAAGCTCACGGTAGGCTCCGAAGCCCGTAATAACGGGCGAGTGTGACAGTTATAAGCGGCCATTATGACCAAAGTATGACAACACACGACAGCGCTGCGACCGCTTGCCGCAAGCCTTGCAAGCATAGCGCTGTGATCGGCGCGCGGATATGCCACAGCACGCGCCAGGAGGCCGCAGCACGCACTCGCAGCGTTACAACACCGCATAAAAAAGCCCAACAACCTTCAAAAGTTGTTGGGCTTCACAGCGCGCAACTCCAAGCCTATGCCGGCACGGCATCCTGCGCGCGTGGCGTCCAGAACAACGCCGCTAAACTGAACAGGCTGTAAGCCAATAGCAGCGCCCAGACCAGCGGCAGCGCCGGCAGCAAGCCAAGGTGCATAGCCAGCCAAACTGCTGGCAGGTTAAGTAACAGGCGCAGCACATCCAGGCGCTTGGCCGAGGCACGGTTCTCAAGCCAGACGCCGATGACATACAGCCCAAGAGCCATCCAAGCGATACCCAGCAGCGCCTGCGCCAGACTCAAGGTATCGCCCATGCCCAACAGCACAGTGCCGCCCAGCACATACAGGCCGAATTGCGCCCCGGCATAGAGTTTTTGCGCCAAGTTGAGCGGCACGTCGAATTTGACGAACTGACTGAGATCCGGCTTTTGCTGCGGGTATTTCGCGGCAACATCAGCGGGTCGCCAGCCGGTGCGCATAAACCAGATGCGCAGCTTGTCCCACCACGACTCCGCCCGCACCGCATCGCATCGCGCCACAGCGCCAGGTAAAACTGCGCATTGGCCCACAGTGGATTCCAACTCGCCAACGGCGTGGTCACGCCAAACACCACCGGTTCTTCGTCCAGTTCTTCCTGAAAAGTGCCGAACAGGCGGTCCCAGAGGATAAACACGCCGCCGTAATTACGGTCCATATACACCACATTCTGCGCATGGTGCACACGATGGTTGGACGGGGTAATAAAGAACCACTCGAACCAGCCCAGTTTGGGGATATGCCGTGTATGCACCCAGAACTGATACAGCAGGTTAAGCGCCGCCACGCTAAGAAACACCAGCGGCGGCACGCCGAGCACAGCCATCGGCACATAAAAGATCCAGCCGAAGATAAACCCCGTACTGGTCTGGCGCAGCGCGGTGGACAGGTTGTAATCCTCACTCTGGTGATGCACTGAGTGCGCGGCCCAAAGCACATTGCGCTCATGACCCAGGCGATGGTTCCAGTAATAGCAAAAGTCGTAGAAGACAAAGGCGAAGAGCCACACCCAGAGGCTGCTCGCCGACAGCTCGAACACGCCCAGGTATTGCCAGACCAGGGTATAGGTCAGCAACCCTACCGCCTTGGTCAGCAAGCCCACCGTGGTCGAAAGCACACCCGCACTGAGGCTGTTGACGGCATCAGAGAAGCGGTAAGTGTGAACCCCGCGCCAACGGTCCAAGAACAGCTCAAGAGCAATCAATACAAAGAAGAACGGCACGGCGTAGAGGATGTAATTCATAGTCTGGCCTGAACGTGATATTAGTCAGCGCATCCTAGCCCCAAGCCCGGCCAGCCTCGCGACGCAGGATGCCAAGGCGAGGGGCATTTGACGACAACGCCGGGCCGCCGCAAAGGTAAGCCTAGCCCCGAAAAATCTGCTTGGAGGAGCCTTTGATGAACAAGAAAATCGCGGTGATTCTGTCCGGTTGTGGCGTCTATGACGGCGCTGAAATCCATGAAAGCGTGCTCACCCTGCTGCGTCTCGACCAGCGCGGCGCCGTGGTGCAGTGCTTTGCCCCCAACGTGGCGCAATTGCATGTGGTCGACCACTACAGCGGCGACGAAATGGATGAAACGCGCAATGTGCTGGTCGAGTCGGCCCGTATTGCCCGCGGCCAAATCAAAGACGTCAAAGAACTGCATGTCGGCGACTTTGATGCTGTGATCCTGCCCGGCGGCTTTGGCGTGGCGAAAAACCTTTCGGACTTCGTTGTCAGCGGAGCCAACTGCAACGTGCAGGCCGATGTACTGAGTGCTACCCAGGCCTTCGTCACGGCCGGCAAGCCGGTGGGCTTGATGTGCATTGCCCCGGCACTGGCCGCGAAAATCTTCGGCGCAGGCGTGATCTGCACCATCGGCAAGGATCACGACACCGCCGCTGCACTCACGCAAATGGGTGCCGAGCACCACGAGTGCGAGGTCAGCGACATTGTTGAGGACGCGCAACATAAGCTGGTCACCACACCGGCCTACATGCTCGCCCAGTCGATCAGCGAAGCGGCCGCAGGCATCAACAAGCTGGTGGATCGGGTGCTGGAGCTGAGCCACCCGGCCTAACAGCCCGTTTAAAACTACCTACGTTTTAAACAGACTGTTTATGGCTGGATCAGACCAGCAGCAGGCCTATCACGCCAATGCGCGCGGCACTCCCGCCGCGCCTATGGCCATACGCTCGCCACTGCGGCAGGTTGATCATCCCTTCACCTGGCGCACATCCCATGAGCAAGCCCTCTTTCGAACTCACCGCTGAATTGCAGCAGGCCGTGGCCGCGTTTTTTCGGCGCATCCCGTTCAACCAGATGCTCGGCATTGAACTGGACGAACTGAGCACCGAGCGGGTGACCATGCACCTGCCGATGAAGCCCGAGCTGATCGGCAACTTTGTCCACGGCATCCTGCATGGCGGGGTGATTTCCTCGCTGCTGGACGTCACCGGTGGGGCCATGGCGCTGATCGGTGCATTCGACAAACACCAACACCTGTCCAGCGCCGAGCGCATGGCCAGGTTGTCCAAACTCGGCACCATCGACCTGCGCATCGACTACCTGCGCCCCGGCCGGGGCCAACGCTTCACCGCCACAGCGGTGCTGCTGCGTTCCGGCAACAAAGTCGCGGTGGTGCGCAGCGAACTGCACAGCGACGACGGCACGCTGGTGGCGGTCGGCACCGGCACCTACCTGTGTGGATAATCCAGACCAGCTCAGAAAGCAGCGATGTGGCAGGGGCTTTAGCCGCGATAAGACGCCAAGGCTCGCCACTAAAGCGCCACAGCGCAGCACGCAGGAAGCGCTAACGGCTCAAGCGGGTGAGGATGCGATCAAGCGCGTTGGCAAACGCCTGCTTGTCACGCTCGCCATAAGCGGCCTGACCTCCGCCCATCTGGCCTTGCTCGCGCAGTTCGGTAAACAGGTTACGCACCGCCAGTTTGTCGGCCATGTTGCGCTCATCAAATTCACGTCCACGCGGGTCCAGCGCCGCCACGCCCTTCTTCACCAGCCGATCCGCCAGCGGCACATCGCTGCAAATCACCAACTCGCAGGGCTGCGCATGTTCCACTAGGTAATCATCCGCCGCATCCGGCCCGCTGGGCACCACAATCAAACGCACGCAACTGAAGGCCGGTTTGGCCAACGCCTGCCCCGCCACCATCACCACCTCAAAGCGCCGCTTCAAGGCAAACTTCACCACCTGATCCTTAGCCGCCCGAGGGCAGGCGTCGGCATCGATCCAGACTCGCATCAGCGCGCAATCTCCTTGCTTCACCACGTTAAGAGGGGCGCATACCCGCCACAGCGATGCCAAGCGCTCGCGAGCATCGTGCAGAACCGATAGGCTGAACACTCAAGCGCCGCACGGCAAGCCCATATAGCGCAGGGTGCTGAGCAGCGAGAACCAAATTACCCGGCGCAGGAGTCACTCCATGAGCTTTTGGCAACGCTTAGAAGAACCCGCCCATGTCGTGGTGTGTGGTGCCAGCCGGGGGATTGGTCTGGCCTTGACCGAGCAGCTATTGGCCCGTGCCGATGTTGCTCGCGTATATGCGGTGGCCCGCCACGCGACACAGGCGCGAGGCTTGCAGGCTTTGGCCGCCGAGCATGGGCCACGTTTGCAATGCCTGGATGTGGACGTGTGCGACGAGCAGGCCTTAGGTGCGCTGGCCGCTCATTTGCGCGCGGCGATACCGCGCGTGCACCTGTTGCTGTGCACCGTCGGCGTGCTGCAGGACGGCGTATCGCGCGCCGAGAAAGGCTTGGCGCAGTTGAATCTCGACGGGCTGTTGGCAACATTTCAGCGCAACAGCTTTGCACCGATCCTGCTGCTCAAGCACCTGTTGCCGCTGCTGCGTGGTCAACATGCCTGCACAGTAGCGGCGCTATCGGCGCGGGTGGGTTCGATCGGCGACAACCGCCTCGGCGGCTGGTACAGCTACCGCGCCAGCAAGGCGGCGTTGAATCAACTGCTGCACACGGCGAGCATCGAACTGAGCCGACTCAACCCCAACACTTGTGTACTCAGCCTACACCCCGGCACGACTGAAACCGACCTGTCGAAACCCTTTCAGGCCAATGTGCCGGCCGACAAGCTGTTTACCGCGCACTACTCCGCCGAATGCCTGCTGGCGCAAATTGAGCGGCACGGCCCGGTACAAACCGGCACGTTCTGGGGCTGGGATGGCCAGCCGATTCCCTGGTAGCGATACCGGCGAAGATCAGACCGGCGCGCGGCGCACGCTGGCCAGCAAGGCCGCGGCACCGACGAACAGGCCACCGAAGGTGCGGTTCATCACACGTTGCTGACGTGGCGAACGCAACGCTCCCAGCACCCGCGCCGCCAAGCCGGTGTAACCGGCCATCACGATCAGGTCGACGCAAATCATGGTCACGCCCATCACCAGGTACTGCATCAGCAGCGGCGCTTGTGGATTAAGGAACTGCGGCAGCACCGCGAGCATAAAGATAATCGCCTTGGGGTTGCTGAAGTTGACCAGAAAACCGCGCAGCACCAAGGTCAGCGGACGGCCAATTGGGCGCTCGGTCTGTGTCGTCATATCGCTGGGCAGTGCCTGCCACTGGCGATAGCCGAGGTAGACCAGATAAAGCACGCCGAACCATTTGATCAGACTGAAAGCCAACTCAGAGGCGGCCAGAATTGCCCCGACGCCAGCGGCCACAATAACAATCTGCAACGCCAGGCCCAGTTGCAAACCCAAAGCATTCCAGTAGCCGCGTAAAAAGCCGTATTGCAACCCCGCCGACACCGAGGCAATCGCCCCCGCTCCCGGTGACAGGCTGATGATCCAACAAGCCACAAAGAACGCGAGCCAGGTTTCCAGTGCCACGGCAGTTACCTCAAACAGGTCAATATAAGGATCAATAAAAAGGGGCAGGCCTTAGCCTACCCCTTGTTGTGTTACTCGCCCAGCCAGCTCATTGGTCCGCCGAACCGATATTGCAGCGGCCCGAACACGTTCCTGCACGTTCAAGAAACGGCCTGAAAACCCCTAACTGGCAGCCTCCAACTCGGCTTGTAAGGCTTCAAGAGTTTCCAGTGCGAGCAGCCAGCGCTCTTCCAGATCGGCCTCGCGGCTTTTCAGTTTGGCTTGTTCGGCCAGGGCGTCACGCAGCTCATCTTTGCGCGCGGCTTCGTAGATGTCGCTTTCACCCAAGCGGGCTTCAACCGCCGCGAGTTTTTCATGCAGCTGGCCCAGTTCTTTCTCCAGCTTGTCGGCTTCGCGTTTATGCGGAGCCAATTGCTGACGCAAGGCCGCAGCAGCCTGACGCTGTACGCGCTTGTCGGTTTTATCCGGATTACTCTCGCTGCTGCTCGCCGGTGCCTGACGCACGCGGTAATCGACCAGCCAGCGGGCGTAGTCTTCCAGATCACCGTCGAAGGGCTGCACCTGACCATCAGCCACCAGCAGGAATTCGTCGGTGGTGCTTTTCAGCAGATGACGGTCGTGCGATACCACCACCACCGCGCCGCTGAACTCTTGCAAGGCCATGGTCAGCGCCAGGCGCATTTCCAAGTCGAGGTGGTTGGTCGGTTCATCCAGCAGCAGCAGATTCGGCTTGCCCCAGGCGATCAGCGCCAAGGCCAGACGGGCTTTCTCACCGCCGGAGAAATTCACGACCGGCTCGTCGCAACGCGGGCCACGGAAGTCGAAGCCGCCGAGGAAGTCGCGCAGGGTTTGCTCGCGCTCGGTGGGGGCCAGACGCTGGAAGTGCAGCAGCGGGCTGGCTTTATCGTCCAGCGCATCGAGTTGATGCTGAGCGAAATAGCCGACCACCAGGTTCTCGCCGCGCTGCAAATGGCCGCTGATGGGCTGCAGATCGTTCGAGAGATTTTTGATCAGGGTCGACTTGCCCGCACCGTTTGGCCCGAGCAAGCCAATGCGCGCACCGGGTGCCAGGCTGAGCTTGACCTTCTCCAGCACCACCTTGTCGCCGTAGCCGAGGCGACCTTCACTCAAGCTGAGCAGCGGGCTGGAGATCTTGTCGGCCTCGCGGAAGCTGAAATCGAAGGGCGAATCGACATGCGCCGCCGACAGCTCCTCCATGCGCTCCAGCGCCTTGATCCGGCTCTGTGCCTGGCGCGCTTTGGTCGCTTGAGCCTTAAAGCGGGCGATGTACTTTTCCATGTGCGCGCGCTGCGCCTGCTGCTTCTCGTAGGCCTGTTGCTGCTGCGCCAGACGCTCGGCACGGATGCGCTCGAAAGCTGAATAGCCGCCGCGATACAGGGTCAGCTTCTGCTGATCGAGGTGCGCCACATGGTCGACCACGGCATCGAGGAAATCGCGGTCGTGGGAGATCAGTAGCAGAGTGCCGGAATAGCCTTTGAGCCAGCCTTCCAACCAGAGAATCGCATCCAGATCGAGGTGGTTGGTCGGCTCATCGAGCAGCAACAGGTCGGACGGACACATCAGTGCCTGCGCCAGGTTCAAACGCATGCGCCAGCCACCGGAGAAGTCGCCGACGCGGCGGTCCATCTGCGCGCTGTCAAAACCCAAGCCGGCGAGCAGCTTGCGCGCGCGGGCATCGGCACTGTAACCGTCGAGGGTGTCGAGTTCCGTGTGCAGGCGCGCCACGGCAGCGCCATCATGTGCGGCTTCGGTCACGGCCAGTTCGGCCTGCACCCGGCGCAGCTTGACGTCGCCATCGAGGACGTAATCAACGGCCTGGCGTTCGACGGCGTCGATCTCCTGACGCATGTGCGCCACGCGCCAGTCGGCGGGTATCAGGCAGTCGCCCGCGTCGGCACTCAGCTCGCCACGGAATAGGGCAAACAGGCTGGATTTACCGGCACCGTTGGCGCCGATCAGGCCGGCTTTGTGGCCGGGGTGCAGGGTCATCTCGGCGTCTTCTAGCAGACGCTGAGGGCCACGCTGTAAAGTCAGGTTCTGGAGTCGGATCATAATGGCGGCGGAGTCTACCAGAGTCCCTTTAGAGAAACCCGGAAAGCACCATGACGACTGACCTGTGGCGATTCGCCCAAGAGCTGTATCAACAACCCGGCGTTGAGGCCGCGTGCCTGCGCCTGCAAGCTGACGGTGCAGATGTGTGTCTGCTGCTGTGCGCCGCCTGGCTGGAGCGTCGGCAGATCGACTGCAGCGCAACGCGCGCCGAGGCGTTGCGCCAACTCGCGCAACCTTGGCAACAACAGGTGGTAACACCGCTGCGTCAGATACGGCAGAACTGGCGTGAGCAGGCACAGAGCGATAGCGCCCTGGCGCAATTACGCGAACAGATCAAACAGCTTGAACTGGAGGCGGAACGCGGGCAGCTGGAACGCCTGGCGCAACGCAGCGAGGCCTGGCCACGCGCAGGCGCTTCAACCCCTGCACAATGGCTGGACGCGCTAGCGCCCGAACCGGCCAACCGCGATGCGCTGCAAACGCTGCGCATCGCGGCAACGCACCTAACCGCTTAAGCGGCGCTGGTTGGGTTGCTGTCGGCAGCCGGCGCAGCGACCGCTGGCGCTTTGGCTGCAGCGGGCTTGGCGGCCGGTTTTTTCGCAGCAGGTTTGGCCGCCGGTTTCGCGACGGGCTTCGCGGCGGGTTTGACGGCTGGCTTAGGCGCAACAGCCTTGCTGGATGCAGGCTTGGCGGCAGCGGCGGGTTTCGCGGCAGTTTTGGGCGCAGCAGGTGCTTTGCTTGCGGCCTTGGCAGGCGCTTTGGCCGGGGCTTTTACCGCACCCACTGCGGTGGTTGTTTTAGCGGCGGGCTTGGCAGCAGCAGGTTTGGCCGCTGCTGGCTTGGCGGCTGGCTTAACCTGAGCGGCCTTGACTGCACGGCTGTCCAACGCCTTGTTAACCGCTTCTTTGACCTTGCCTACACCTTGGGCAAGCTTCAGGCTTTCCTGTGCATCGCGCTTCAATTCGGCGATGTAGCTGCGCGTCTCGCTTTGACGGTCTTTCAGGGTGTCGAGCAGTTGCTCCAATTCAGCAACCGCCTCTTTGGCTTTAAGCTGCGCTTTGGCTTTACCCGCTACCGCAGCGTCCTGCATCTTGCTGCGCGCTTTGTGCAATTTCTCTTGAGCCTTACCGCGCTGCTTTTCCAGCTTGGCGAGCAGCTGCTCGGCTTCGACCAAAGCACGCGTGCAGGCGTCCTCCAGGTGCTCAAGCAGGCTGTGGGAGAGTTGCTGCAGCAAGTGCAGCGGGGTGCTCACGGATTTCTTCTTCGCATTCTTTGTTGCGGACATGACGCGCCTCCTGGCGGATGAAGTTGCCGTCATACTAGACCTCCTGCACACCACCTCGCTACCTCACGCACGCCCGCATTGAGCTCGCGCGCGTGGCTGGCATAATCGGGCGATCATAGGCCGGAGATTCCCAATGCCACGTTTGACCTTGCTGCTGCTCTGCCTGCTGGCGTCCTACACGCAAGCGGACGATCACGCCCACGACCTGGCCTACAGCCTCGGCGTGAAACTGGGCGAGCGACTGCGCGACGAAGTGCCACAGTTGGAGTTACAAGCGCTGCTCGACGGCCTGCGCCAGGCCTATCGCAATGAGCCTTTAGCGCTGGAGGCAGAGCGTATTGAGGAGCTGCTGGCCGAGCACGACGCGCACTTGTCCGAGGTCCCGCAACAGCTTGAAAAAGCGAAGCAAGCCGAGAAGCGTTTTCTCGCCAACGAGAAAGCCAAGGCCGGTGTTCGTGTGCTGGACAATGGCGTATTGATGCAGCAATTGCGTGCTGGCAGCGGCCAAAAACCAGGACCGCATGATCGCGTGCAGGTGCGCTATGTCGGATTTCTGGCCGATGGCAGCCCGTTTGATGAGAGCCAGGCGGCGCAATGGTTTCGCCTGGACAGCGTCATCGCCGGCTGGCGCAGTGCACTACCGCTTATGCCGGTGGGCGCGCAGTGGCGTTTAGTGATTCCGTCGGCTCAGGCGTATGGCGAAGAAGGCGCGGGGGATTTGATTCCGCCTTACTCAGCCTTGGTGTTCGAGCTGGAATTGCTCGACACCAAGGAGTAGCAAGGGCTCAGGAAGCAGCGGCGGCAGCCTGCTCGCGATGGGCGTTGTGCAGCACCTCGATAAGGCAATCTTCCAACTCGAAGCGCTCATGCAACAACTGACCGAGGCGCTTGAGCTCATCCAGCAAAGAGCCTGAGTCCTCGCGGTCGCCTTTGTCGCAACGATCATTGAAGGCCAACGCCACTTCGGTGATCGCCTCGATACGCGGGTAAATTTGTTTGGCCAAGTCCAGGCCACGCTGATCATCGAAAGCTTTGGCCTCATTGGTCAACTGCTCGTAGACCTCAAAGTGGCCCGCCGAGACGTAGTCAACCAAGATTTCACAGAAGCGCTGAACGGCCTCGCAATGGGTGCTAGGTGCCTGCGCGGCGCTGTTGATAGCGGCATAGGCCTCTACCAGTTCACGGCGCTCCTGCAACCAACGGTCTATCAGCAGATGAACCCCACCCCAACGTTCCTGGGCATTTTGGCAACTCTCAAGCATGGTGACCTCTACTTCCCTAATTGCTATTAGTGTTGTGAGCTTGGCCAAGACGTTTTTCCGTCATTGGCAGCAAGCTTTGGGAAGACAGCCGTGAAACGGCAACTTTCCGGCGGTAACTGCGGCCAGATTATTCCGCCACGCCCGGGCCTTCAAGGCGGGCTGGAAGATAATTTCATACAAGCGTTTAACTGGCTATCAGGGGCTTTCAACCTTGGCTGCAGGCTTGTAAAAACTCAGGGTGACCTGCCCCAAATCGATACCCCACTTCGACATGCGCGCCCGGTTGAGCATCACTTGCTCGTCCATCAGGAACATCCAGTCATCAAAATCAACCACATAGGTTGAGTCATCGACCTTCAAGCGCAGCTTGTAGCGCCAGTGCAATGCATTGCCCGCGACATGGCCAATCGCCTCCCCAACCACATCATCTGCCGCGCCGCGCCAACTGCCGTCCGGCTGCTTGCGCAGGGTCCACACGCGGCGCTCGGTCGTGCCATCGCTGTAGCTGAAATGCTCGTCGAGCACGCCAACATCACCGTCCCAAGTGCCGCTCATGGCGACATGAAAGCGTTTGATCACCTCACCGGAGCGATTCTGAAACATGCCCCAGGCCTGCAACTCGCCGTTGAAATAGTCACTCAGCTCCAGGCCTGGCTGTTGCTGGGCGTAATCCCGCACCTGCGGGCCGGCACAGCCCATTAGCACGAAGGCAAGACAGCAGATCAATACGGCGCGCATAAACACCTCTCAGCATTCAATCAGGTGGATAAAGCCACCGACGAGGAGCACAAGCGCTCATCCAGCAGGCGCATGCCCTCTTGATAGAGGCTGTTGCTGCGCTCCAGTTCGCCCATCTGCGCCAGCAGCCGGGCCAGTTCAGCACAGGTTTCCGGGTGGCGCTGAAAACTCAAACTGCTCTCAAGATAAGTGCGCGCCTTGCCCCACAGTTGATTGTGCATGCACAGCCGCCCCAAGGTCAGCAGCAGGCTGGCATCCTGTGGATGTTGCTTGAGCCAGCCCTCGGCCACCTGCAATTGTCGCCCCGCATCACGCCCGTGCAGCAAACCGTAGAGGCGCACCAAGGCAACGTCGTAGCTCTGTTTCAGGGCGTTTTGCAGCAGCGTTTGCGCTTCATCTTCAGCACCCAGATGGCGCAATTGCTCGGCATACACCGCCAGCAAATCCGGCTCACGGTGCTGGGCGGCGCTCATGGCCTGCCAAGCTTGATGCAAGGCCGCCAGCGCCGCGGGCTTATCGCCGTCGACAACCTGACCCGCCTGCTGCAAACGACCACGCCAGGCCTGACGCTCAAGCTCGGCCAGCTCGGCATTGCCCAGGGCTTTTTCCTTACGCAGATCCGGCAGCAAGCCCAGCAGGGCCGACCAGTTGGCCGACTGCAGGTACAACTGCTGCAGTTGACGTAACACCAGATGATGATGCGGATGACGTTCGCGCATGGCCTGCAGGGTTTCCAGCGCGACTTCGGCCTGACCGCGCGCCACTTGCAGTTCGGAATGCTGCAGGGCAATCGCCAACTCCGCCTGCGGTTGCTTGTTCAGCGCCTGCTCAAGCAAGTTGTCGCTGGTCTCGTGCTGGCCCAACTGGTTGGCTGCGCGCGCGGCACCCAGGTAATAACTCAATGGCTGCGGCGCATCGGCAGCAGCGCGTTGAAGATGACGCAGCGCGCGCGCCCAACGGCCTTCAGCCAGATCAAGAAGACCTTGCTCACTGGCCAGGCGCACACGACGGCGGCTGTGCAAGCGCGACCAGGGGTTGATCAACGCACCGGAGGTGACCAGCAGCCTCACGCTCCAGCGCACCAGATAAACCAGCAGCCAGATCAGCAGCACCAGCGCAATAAAGGCCCACAGGCTGGATTCATAACGAAAACCCTGGAAGGCAATCAGCACATAGCCTTTGTGTTCGGCCAGCGGCAGCCCGAACAACACCAACGTGGCCGCGCCGGCAACCAGCGCCAAAACTAACACCAGCCAGTAGACACGCTTCATTGCGGAGCCTCCTGCAGGTGCGCTTCGATATCATCCGTCGGCGCATCCAACACTGCCGTCGGCTGCTGATTACGCGCTGATTGCTTGGCTTGAAGGTAAGCTTGCACGGCATTCAGCGCCGGGCTTAGATCAGGCGGCGTGACCTCGATCGGCCGGGCGCTCAGCTCAACAAGGGCGGCACGCAGGCTGCGGCTGGCCGGGTTATCCACATCAAAGTGGGCGTCCAGCACTTCCACTGCTTGCTGCAAGGCTTGCTGATACACCGCTGCCTCACCGTGCAACGCACCCCACTGGGCTTGCTCCAACGCCAGGCTGAGCGCCAGACGCACCTGAGTCAGGCTTTGCCCGGCGAGCAGCGGCCGGATGTTTTGGTCCGCGTTGAAATCGATACGGAAGTATTCCGACAGGGTTCGCAGGCCACGCTGCCACCATTGCGGTTGCGCCGCCGCCTCGCTGGCCAACTCGCTGAGCACACCGCCCTCGCCGGTGAAGGTGGGCGTCAGGGCATTCAACTGCACCACTTGGCCGCGCAACGCCGCCAGTTGCAGGAACAAGCCGGTGCGATCCGGATTATCGGTCGAACGCAAGGCCTGCAGGCTCTTGGCCAGTTGCTCACGGGCGGCAAACGCGGCGGGATCATCCTGTTCATGGAGGATTTCATCAGCGGCCTGCACCAACGCAGTGGCGCTGTTGATATCTTGCAGCGCCGACAGACGCAGGCTGGCCAGACGCAGTAGATGCTCAGCCTCGGCCAGACGCCAGTCCTGGCGACTGGCACCCAACACGGTTTCCAGACGCTGATTAAGCAACTGCTGATCGCCCTGCAACTGCGCCAGCAAACGCCGCCGTGTTTCCAACTCCTCTACGCTGGGCAGTTGATCAAGCCGTGTATCCAGCGTTTGCCCCACTTGAGCCAGGCGCTGGGCGTCACGTTGAGCGTCCTGCAACACCTGCTGTTGCTGTTGGCTACGCGCTTCCAGCGCCTGCATCTGCCAGAGCCCCCAGCCGCCCGCTCCGGCGCCGGCCGCAGCGACCAACAAGGCCAACAGCGCCAGACCATTACCGCGCGCCGGCGGTTGGCCCGCAGGGGCGGTTGGTTGGCTGGCCGTAGACGGCGCATCAGCGGCCATAACGGGCGCAGCGGCGTTCGGGGCTTGGTCTTTCGGGGTGGTTGCTTCGCTCACGTATCCATCCTTTGCGTCAGAGATCGGCCGCAGGTTGCGCCTGCAACACGGCCAGCAATGCCGTGGCACTCGCACCACGGCAATCGACAACACTTTGGGCACCTGCCGCACGGGCCAGTTCGGCTACGCGCGGGCTGGGTACAAACAAGGGGAGCTGGGCCAGTTCGCCCCAGGCCTCACCGGCCAGCTCGCGCAAATGCACAAAGCCTTGCCCGCTGCTGACCACCAGCGCGTTCAGGCGTTCAGCGCGAACGCGCTGGATCAGCGTGGCGGGCGGGTAATCGGGCAGCACCCGGCGATACAGTGGCAGATAGTCCACCTCGGCGCCTTGGCCGCGCAAGCGCTCAGCGAGTAACTCTCGGCCACCCTCGCCGCGCACAATCAGCACCTTGGGGGCTTTGCACACCGCCATGGCCTGTTGCAGGCGCGGCAACGCCAGCAAGGCTTCGCTGTCATCGGCCTGTTCGGGGTAATGCACGCTGGCGTGCTGCTGCAACAAAATCTGCGCGGTGGCGGCCCCCACGCTGAACCAGGGCTGCTCGGCAGGCACACGGATCTGACTGTGCGCCAAGCGTTCGAGCAACAAACGGGCCGCCGGTTTACTGACCACGATCAACGCACTGTAAGCGGCCAAAGCAGCCAGTTGCGAGCGCTGCTCAACCTGCTCAGTCAGCGGCTCAATGGCCAGTAGGGGTAGGCTGCTGCTGTAAATACCGTGCTGCGCCAACGTGGCCGCCAGCACGGTCGACTCCTCAGCCGGCCGGGTCAGCAGCACACGCCAGGGGCTCACTCGGCAGCGGCCTCGCCGTACACCGCTTGCAGAATGCCCGCGGCACCTTGGGCCAGCAGCGCTTCGGCCACTTGCACGCCCAATTGCTGGGCCTCAGCACTGCTGCCGCGCAGTTCAGCACGTAACAATTGCGAACCATCGGGTTGGCCGACCAGCCCGCGCAGCCACAGCTGCTCACCCTCGAGCAGCGCATAGCAGGCAATGGGCACTTGGCAGCCACCATTGAGGTGCTTGTTCAAGGCGCGCTCGGCAGTGACGCGCAAGGCCGTTTCGCGGTGATGCAGAGGGGCCAGCAGGGCGTGAATCTCGCTGTCGGCCGTACGGCATTCGATACCGACCGCGCCCTGCCCACCGGCTGGCAGACTGTCTTCAGCGCTGATCGAACTGCGAATGCGCTCGGCAAAGCCCAGACGAATCAGCCCGGCAGCAGCAAGGATAATGGCGTCGTACTCGCCGGCGTCCAGCTTGGCCAGACGCGTGTTGACGTTACCGCGCAAGAATTGGATTTTCAGGTCCGGCCGGCGCGCCAGCAACTGAGCCTGACGGCGCAGACTGGAGGTGCCAACCACACTGCCCGCAGGCAAGGCGTCGAGGCTGGCATAGGTATTGGAAACAAAGGCGTCGCGCGGGTCTTCGCGCTCGCAGATGCAGTACAGGCCCAGGCCTTCGGGGAAATCCATCGGCACATCTTTCATCGAGTGCACGGCGATATCGGCCTGATTTTCCAGCAGCGCGGTTTCCAGTTCTTTGACGAAAAGCCCCTTGCCGCCGATCTTCGCCAGCGGCGCATCCAGCAGCTTATCGCCACGGCTAACCATGGGCACCAGGCTGACCTTAAGGTCAGGGTGCGCCTGCTCCAGACGGGCTTTAACGTGTTCGGCCTGCCACAGGGCTAAGGCACTTTTACGGGTGGCAATGCGAATTTCGCGAGACATGGGCAATTCCAGAAAACGGACTGCCGGCGATGATAGCAAGAAGTGACAAGCTGCAAGCTAGGTTCTGTTGACGTATCAGCGGAGCCACAACAGGGTTGCAGCGAAGGCCAGCATAGACTTGAAATGACTGGCCTTTTTCTCAAAACGCGTAGCAATCCGCCGGTAATGCTTCAGTTTGCCGAACAGGCACTCCACGACGTGGCG
>CAMCJM010000045.1 GCA_945874835.1 Pseudomonas synxantha
CGCGTCTGCTTCTTCTTGGCGGCGTACTCCAGCTCGGAAAAGCTTGCTTGCATCGGTTGAAATCTCATCCTGGCCCAATGGTTGCGATTATCTCAAAAGCAGGCCGCCGCCTGGGCAAGGGCGGGCGAATAAATCAGTGTTTCCCTAAGACGCAATACGCTCAGCGCTGTTGCAAAAGGCTGCGGGGTACGACGTAAAGGAAGAACAGTTCGTCATCCTGCAGGTGGGCGGTGAGACCCAATTCGGGGTAGACCCAGGCCTGCCCCTCAGCCAACTCCAGCGTCAGCCGCGGTTGGCCGAGGCTGGCGGCCAGCTGATCGGTGTCCATCGGCTCGGGCGGCAGCAGGGTCAAGGCAATGATCGGGCGGTTGGCCAAGGCGACTAATAATGGACTGCCCAGCGGTTGTTCTTTATCGCCGGGCTGCACACCGGCAGCCGCCATTAGGCTGTCGCGCTCGACCGGCTGCAAGCCCACTTCGGCTTCCAACGACCAGGCCTCTTCGCCTTCATTTACAACCGCGCGATAGAGCAGGCGTGCGCCTTCGGGGTTCGGCTGCAGCCACAGTTCGCCCGCTTGCACGTCACGCAGGTGCACCAGGCTCAGTTGGTCGTCCGCCAGCGGAGTAAACACTGCGCTTTGCCACTGCAACAGCCAGGGCCACGGCTGAGCCGGTGCTTGCGCCCGCATCAGCCAAGCACCCCAGGCAAAAAACAGCGCAGCCACTGCGGCAAAGATCAGCCAATGCTGAGGGCGTATCGGTGGCAATTTCATCAGTGGTTTCCTGGCTCAGAAAAAAGCCGCACCTGAGTGCGGCTTTCGACAACGGCGGTGAGGGTTAAGCCGCGATGGAGCCTTTAAGCTTGTTCATCGCGTTTTTTTCCAGCTGGCGAATACGCTCAGCCGATACGTTGTACTTGGCCGCCAGGTCGTGCAGGGTGGCTTTTTCTTCGGCCAGCCAACGCTGGTAAAGAATGTCGCGGCTGCGTTCGTCCAGGCTTTCCAGCGCTTCGTGCAGATTGGCCGTGGAATTGTCACTCCAGTCGGCATCTTCCAACTGGCGGGCCGGGTCGTAGCGGTGGTCTTCCAGGTAATGCGCAGGCGACTGGAAGGCGCTTTCATCGTCTGCCTCAGCAGCCGGGTCAAACGCCATATCGTGGCCGCTCAGGCGGCTTTCCATCTCGCGCACTTCGCGTACTTCCACGCCCAGGCTTTCAGCCACGGCATGCGCTTCGTCGTTATTCAGCCACGCCAGACGCTTTTTTTGGCTGCGCAGGTTGAAGAACAGTTTGCGCTGGGCCTTGGTGGTGGCCACTTTGACGATGCGCCAGTTGCGCAGAATAAATTCGTGAATTTCCGCGCGAATCCAATGCACGGCGAAGGACACCAAGCGCACACCCATTTCTGGGTTGAAGCGTTTGACCGCCTTCATCAGGCCGACGTTGCCTTCCTGAATCAGGTCCGCCTGCGCCAAGCCATAGCCCGAGTAGCTGCGGGCGATATGCACCACAAAACGCAGGTGGGCCAAGACCATTTGCCGGGCGGCTTCGAGGTCTTGGTGATAGAAGAGACGCCCGGCCAGCTCGCGCTCCTGCTCGAGGGTCAACAGCGGAATGCCGTTTACCGCATGCACGTATGCTTCGAGGTTGGCACCCGGAACCAGAGCATGAACAGGTTGCAAAGAAGTGGACATTTGAATCCTCCGACTTACGAATCGTGGGGCAGTCTAGCACTGCCCTATGGGACTTTGTACCTCGGTACAAGTTCCCTTACACATAGTCAATATCAATTAAAACAATAACTTAACGGGGTGCAAGTTCGTTTAGGTGGCGCGCCACCGCCAGCCAGGCGCCAATATAGCCCAACAACACCGCGCCGAGCAGCAGGGATAGACCATCGGCCACCGGCACGCCATCCAAGCCAAAATTGCTGCCATACAGACCGGCGAGGTTAACCACGGCATCGTTGAGCCAGTTCAGGCCAAAAGCCAGCAGCAGCCAGGCAAACACACCGGCCCCCACGCCGTACAACGCCCCCATATATAGAAAAGGCCGACGCACATAACTGTCCGTGCCGCCCACCAGCTTGATCACTTCGATCTCGACACGGCGATTCTCGATGTGCAGGCGGATGGTATTGCCGATCACCAGCAACAGCGCCATCACCAGCAGCAGGGTCAGGCCGAAGACAAAGCGCTCGCCCAGCTTTAGCATGGCACTCAGGCGCTCGACCCAGAGCAGGTCCAACTGCGCTTGCTGCACGCGGGGCAACTCGGCCAGGCGCAGGCGCAAGGCCTCCAGAGCGACCTTATCGACCTCTTGCGGGGTGACGACGATAACGCCCGGTAATGGGTTATCCGGCAGTTCCTTCAAGGCTTCGCCGAGCCCCGATTGCTGCTGGAACTCTTCCAGCGCCTGTTCGCGGCTAATCCACTCGGCCTCTTCCACATCGGCCATGGCCGCGATGTCTCCACGCAGGGCCTGGCCTTGGGCTTCAGTGGCATCAATCTGCAAAAACAGCGAGATCTGTGCAGCGCGCTGCCAGGACACGCCTAAACGCTCGACGTTATCCAGCAACAGCGCCAAGCCCATCGGCAGGCTCAGGGCCACGGCCATCACCAGGCAGGTGAAGAAGCTACCAATCGGTTGCCTGGCCAAGCGGCGGAGGCTGTCGACCAGACTGGCGCGATGGTTTTCCAACCATGAATGCAACTGGTGGGAAAAGCTTGGACCGTCTTCGTCCGGCGTCGGTGTTTCGGTTTTCTTCGGCGCGGCCCCGACGCGCTGCGCCGGTTGTGGCGGTGGCATACGGGTGGCGCTCATGCGGCCTCCCCGTCGCCGATCAGGCGACCACGCTGCAGGGTCAACATGCGATGACGCATCCGCGCGATCAGGGCCAGGTCGTGACTGGCGATCAGCACCGTGGTGCCCAAGCGGTTGATGTCTTCAAACACACCCATAATTTCGGCGGCCAGGCGCGGGTCGAGGTTGCCCGTCGGCTCATCCGCCAGCAACAGAGCCGGACGGTGCACCACGGCGCGGGCGATGCCGACGCGCTGCTGCTGGCCGGTGGACAGGTCGCCAGGGTAGAGGTCAGCCTTTTCAGCCAGCGACACGCGCTCCAACGCCGTGCGCACGCGGGTGCCGATTTCGTCCTTGGACAGACCGAGAATCTGCAGCGGCAGCGCGACGTTACCGAACACGCTGCGGTCGAACAGCAGCTGATGGTTTTGGAACACCACACCGATCTGCCGACGTAAAAACGGAATCTGCGCATTGGTGATGTGCGACAAATCCTGACCGGCCAGCAGCAGTTTGCCGCTGCTGGGGCGTTCCATCGCCAGCAACAAGCGCAACAAGGTGCTTTTGCCCGCGCCGGAATGGCCGGTGACAAAGAGGAACTCGCCACGGCGCACGTGGAAGCTCAGTTCGTGCAGCCCGACGTGGCCGTTGGCGTAGCGTTTACCGACCTGCTCGAATTTGATCATCCTATTTCTCCGCGAACAGCGCCTGAACGAAGGCTTCAGCCTCGAAGGTGCGCAGGTCATCAATGCCCTCGCCCACCCCGATATAACGAATCGGCAAGGCAAACTGCTTGGCCAGCGCGAAAATCACACCGCCTTTGGCAGTGCCATCCAGCTTGGTCAGGGCCAGACCGGTGAGGTTGACCGTCTGATTGAACTGCTTGGCCTGGTTGATCGCGTTCTGCCCGGTGCCGGCATCCAGCACCAGCAGCACTTCGTGCGGGGCGCTTTCATCCAGCTTGCCGATCACGCGGCGAACCTTCTTCAACTCTTCCATCAAGTTGTCTTTGGTGTGCAGACGCCCGGCGGTGTCGGCAATCAGCACGTCCATGCCACGGGACTTGGCCGCCTGCACCGCATCGAAAATCACCGAGGCGGAATCGGCACCGGTGTGCTGGGCAATGACCGCGATCTGGTTGCGCTCACCCCACACCTGCAGCTGCTCGACGGCAGCGGCGCGGAAGGTGTCACCGGCGACCAACATGACTTTCTTACCGTCTTGCTGGAGCTTTTTCGCCAATTTGCCGATGGTGGTGGTTTTGCCAGCACCGTTTACGCCGACCACCAAAATCACGAAGGGCTGCTTGCTGCTGTCAATGATCAGCGGTTGTGCGACCGGTTTAAGCAGCGCCACCAGCTCATCTTGCAGCGCTTTGTACAGCGCGCCGCTGTCGGCCAACTCTTTGCGCGCCACACGCTTGGTCAGGTTGCCGATGATCGCGGTGGTGGCTTCAACGCCGACGTCGGCGGTCAGCAGGCGGGTTTCCAGGTCTTCGAGCAGGTCATCGTCGATGGCCTTCTTGCCGAGAAACAGGCTGGCCATGCCCTCGCCCAGACTGGCGCTGGTTTTCGACAGGCCTTGTTTGAGTCGCTCAAGGAATCCGGCGCGGTTTTCCTCGGCACTTTTGCCGGGTTCAGCGGGCTTGACCGGCTCGACCACAGGCGCGGGCGGCGGTGCAGGCGGCTCAACCGACACCTCCACATGGGCGTGCAGCACTTCACTGCCAGCATTAATGCGAAAACGTGAGGGGCGCGGGGCGGGATTGGCTTCGGCTGAAGGCGATTGACTGTCGGCCACAGGCTGCGCCGCAGCGGTTGCAGGAGCAACCGGAGCAACCGGAGCAACCGGAGCAGGCTGCGCCTCAACGACCGTCTCAACAACGACAACCGGCGGGATGACGGGCGCTGCAACGGGCGCAACAGTCTCGGTGATCGCATTGACCGGAATCACCGGTGCAACCGCAGGTTGGGCCTGAGCAGGTTCAGGCACCTGTGCCGCCTGATCACTGGACGGGGCTGCTTGCGGCAATGAATCAGCCGATGGTTGCGGCTTTTTGCGCAACCAGCCAAACAGGTCTTTCTTCTCCGCGGGTTTCTCGACAGGTGCCGGCGCAGAGGATACGGGTTTGTTCTTGTCGTCGTTGGAACCAAACATGGAGACGGCTATCTCAAAGGAGCGACGCGCCAGCCACAGGCTCTGAAAGCACTACTCACGCGACATTTAAAAGCTGAAGAGTGCACGCGGTAACAATCAGAAGCTTTAGCAGGCGTGGTCGCCAGTAAAACGGATGCGTATCCTAGCACCTCCGCGCCCGCCGACGCTAAGACCAAGCGGGCCTGTTCGACAGGTCGAAATCTATGCTCAAGATTGCCCAACGCAGTGCAACCCTGCTGCTCAGTTTGCTCTGCATACCGCTGACGGCCCTGGCCGCCGACATTCAACCGACCCATGAATTCAGCCTGGACAACGGCCTCAAGGTCATTGTGCGCGAAGATCATCGCGCACCCGTGGTGGTCAGCCAGCTCTGGTACAAGGTCGGCTCCAGCTACGAAACGCCCGGCCATACCGGCTTATCACATGCCCTCGAACACATGATGTTCAAAGGCAGCCGCAAACTGGGCCCCGGCGAATCTTCACGCATCCTGCGCGACTTGGGCGCTGAAGAAAACGCCTTCACCAGCGACGATTACACCGCCTATTACCAAGTGCTGGCCCGTGATCGTCTGGCCGTGGCCCTGGAGTTGGAGGCTGACCGCTTGGCCAGCCTGGCCTTGCCGGCCGATGAATTTCTTAAAGAGATGGAAGTCATCAAGGAAGAACGCCGCCTGCGCACCGACGACCGCCCCGGCTCGCTGGCGTTTGAGCGTTTCTCGGCGATGGCCTTCCCGGCCAGCGGCTACCGCACGCCGACCATTGGCTGGATGGCCGATCTCGAGCGCATGACCGTTGAGGACCTGCGCGCCTGGTACGAAACCTGGTACACGCCGAACAACGCCACGCTAGTGGTGGTGGGTGATGTCAGCGCCGCCGAGGTGAAGATTCTGGCCGAGCGTTATTTCGGCCCCATCCCCAACCGCCCGTTGCCTGCGGCGAAAATCCCCCGTGAGCTGGCCGAACCCGGCGAGCGGCGCACCACGCTATACCTGAAGACCCAACTGCCGAGCCTGATGATGGGCTTTAACGTGCCGGGCCTGGCCACTGCTGAACAGCCGCGCCAGGTCTATGCACTGCGCCTGGCCGCCGCCCTGCTGGACGGTGGTTACAGCGCACGCCTGCCCGCGCGATTGGAACGTGATCTGGAGTTAGTGGCGGGCGCCTCCGTCTGGTACGACGGCTTCCCCCGTGGTGACAGCCTGTTTGTGCTTTCCGCCACGCCGAACGTGCAAAAAGACAAAACCCTGGCCCAGGTCGAAGCCGGCCTATGGCGCGAACTGGAAGATTTGAAAAACACCCCGCCCAGCGCCGAAGAACTGGCCCGCGTGCGTGCTCAGGTGATTGCCAGCCTGGTGTTTGGCCGCGACTCGATCACCAGTCAGGCCACCGCCATCGGCCAACTGGAAACCGTCGGCCTGTCATGGAAACTGATCGATCAGGAACTGGCCGAATTGGAAGCCGTCACCCCGGCCGATATTCAGCAAGCCGCCCGCACCTTTTTTACCCGCGACCGCTTGAGCGTCGCCCATGTTCTGCCTGAGGAGTCGCGCAATGAGTGAGCGCAATGGCCTGCGCTACGGCCTGCTCGGCCTGGCGCTATTGGTACTGCTGGCGTTGCTGGCCCTGATCATCCCCCGCCCAAATAACGCACCGGCTCCGCTCGCCAGCGCTGATCCGGACAAACTTGAATCCCTCGCCGCCCTGGGCGACCAAGCCCCCAGCCGCCGTGACCTGAACATCCAGCGCTGGCAAACAGCCGAGGGGGCCAAGGTGTTGTTTGTCGAAGCCCGCGAGCTGCCGATGTTCGACCTGCAACTGACCTTCGCCGCTGGCAGCAGTCACGATGACGGCGTGGCAGGTCTGGCCGCGCTGACCAACGCCATGCTTAACGAAGGCGTGCCGGGCAAGGATGTCAGCGCCATTGCTGCCGGTTTTGAAGACCTGGGCGCAAACTTTGGCAACGGCGCGTTCCGTGACATGGCCATCGCCAGCCTGCGCAGCCTTAGTGCCGCCGAACAGCGCGAACCGGCGGTGCAGCTGTTTACCCAGGTGCTCGGCCAGCCCACTTTCCCGGACGATTCGCTGGCGCGGATCAAAAACCAGATGCTGGCGGGCTTTGAATTCCAGAAACAAAACCCCGGCAAACTCGCCAGCCTGGCGTTGTTCGAGCGCCTGTACGGCAGCCATCCTTATGCCCACCCGAGCGATGGCACCGCTGAATCGGTCCCGACCATCAGCCGCGAGCAACTGCAAGCGTTCCATGCCAAGGCCTACACCGCGCAGAACACCGTGATTGCACTGGTCGGCGATCTTTCGCGCGGCGACGCCGAAGCCCTGGCCAGCCGGGTTTCCGCCGCCCTGCCGAAAGGCCCGGCACTGCCGCGCATCGCACAGCCGGAAACACCTGAGCCGGGGCGGCAACATATTGAGTTCCCGTCCAACCAGACTCACCTGATGATTGCCCAACTCGGCATCGACCGGCGCGACCCGGACTATGCCGCCCTCTATCTGGGTAATCAGGTGTTTGGCGGCGGTGGCTTTGGTACTCGCCTAATGACTGAAGTGCGTGAAAAACGTGGCCTGACCTACGGTGTTTACTCCGGCTTCAGCGCTATGCAGGCGCGCGGGCCGTTTATGATCAACCTGCAAACCCGCGCCGAACTGGGCGATGGCACCCTGCAACTGATCAAAGACATGCTCACCGACTTTGTGCGCAACGGCCCGACCGCCGACGAGCTGAACAACGCCAAGCGCGAACTGGCCGGTAGCTTCCCACTGTCCACTGCCAGCAATGCCGATATTGTCGGCCAGCTCGGCTCCATGGGCTTCTATGACCTGCCATTGAGCTACCTGGAAGACTTTGTGCGCGACGTGCAGGCGCTCAACGTTGAGCAGGTAAAGGCCGCCATGGCCAAGCACCTCAACCCAGATGCGCTGGTGATCGTTACTGCCGGCCCGACGGTGACCCAAGAAGCACTGCCGCCCCCCACCGACCGCCCCGCCGAGCAACCTTCCGGCGTACCGGAGCATTGATGAGTAAGCCAACCAAAGCGCAGAAAGCCCTCCCCGCCCACGGTGGCGACGGCCAACTGCGGATCATTGCCGGGCAATGGCGCTCACGCCAGTTCAACTTCCCCATGGCCGCAGGCCTGCGCCCGACGCCCAACCGCGTGCGCGAAACGCTGTTTAACTGGCTCGCCCCTTATGTCGAAGGGGCCAAGGTGCTCGACCTCTTCGCCGGCAGCGGCGCGCTGTTTCTTGAAGCTCTGTCACGCGGTGCTGGCAGCGCCTTGGCGCTGGACCTCAACCCAGCGGCCATCGCCAGCCTGCGCAGCCACCTGCACACACTGCAGTGCGAAAACGGCCAGTTGCTGCAAACCGACGCCCTGCTCTACCTGCAAAACCCAGCCGCCACGCCGTTCGACCTGGTGTTTCTCGACCCGCCGTTCAGCCAAAATCTGCTGCTACCCGCCTGCACCCTGCTGGAGCAGAACGGCTGGCTGGCCGCCGACGCCTGGGTCTACACCGAAAGCGAAAACCCACCCTCAAGCCTCGGCATGCCCGGCAACTGGCGCTTGCACCGCGAGCAAAAGGCTGGGCAGGTGTATTACGCGCTGTGGCAGCGCACGGGCTAGCCCGGCTCGTAGCCTGGATTAGCCGCAGGCGTAATCCGGGTGTCGTGGAGTCAGCCCACTTCAGCCGTGACAGTTACAATCCAGCACCATCACCGAGCGGAGCGCATTGCGCTCCCTGTCGGATTACGCTTGGCTAATCCAACCTACGCAACTTGCACCGCGAGCAAAAGACCGGGCAGGCCAGTAGCCTGGATTAGCCGCAGGCGTAATCCGGGGGGCGTGGAGTCAGCCCACTTCAGCCATGACAGTTACAATCCAGCACCATCACCGAGCGGAGCGCATTGCGCTCCCTGTCGGATTACGCTTGGCTAATCCAACCTACGGACCTGCATGAACACTCATTTCCGCCCCGCCTGGTGGCTACCCGGCCCGCATCTGCAAACGCTGTGGAACCCGATGTGTCGCCAACCGGCGAAGCTTGCGCGCACGCGCGAGCGGTTGTGGCTGGACGATGGCGACTTTCTTGATCTGGACTGGCACGGCCCGCATGAAGCCGAAGCACCGCTGGTGCTGGTGCTGCACGGCCTGACCGGCTCATCCGACTCGCTCTACGTGCTGGGGCTGCAGCAGCAACTGGCCGCTCAGGGCTGGGCCAGCGTGGCGCTGAACTGGCGTGGCTGCTCGGGCGAGCCGAACCTGCCGGCCCGTGGTTATCACTCCGGCGCCAGCGAAGACCTGGCCGAAACCGTGCGCCACCTGCGCGCCCAGCGCCCGATGGCGCCGTTGTATGCCGTGGGTTATTCACTGGGCGGCAATGTGTTGCTCAAATACCTGGGTGAAACCGGCGCAGACAGCCAGTTGCAGGGCGCGACGGCGGTGTCGGTGCCGTTTCGTCTGGATCAGTGCGCAGACCGCATCGGCATGGGCTTCTCCAAGGTCTACCAGCGACACTTTATGCGCGAGATGATCGCCTACGTGCGCAACAAGCAGCGCCTGTTTGCCCATCAAGGCATGCATGACCGCCTCGCCGCGCTGGACACCCTCGGCCCGCTGGACAACATGCGCACCTTTTGGGACTTCGACGGCCGCATCACCGCGCCGCTGCATGGCTACGCCGACGCCGAGGACTACTACCGCCGCGCCTCCAGCCGTTACTTCCTCGGCCGTATCGAAACGCCCACGCTAATCATTCAGGCGGCCGACGACCCCTTCGTCTTCCCCCACAGCCTCCCCGAAGCCCACGAACTGTCGCCGAGCATCGAATTCGAACTGCACGCCCATGGCGGTCATGTCGGTTTTGTCGAAGGCCGTTTGAGTAAACCGGGCTATTACCTGGAACGGCGGATTCCACAGTGGCTGAAACAACAACTCAACCCGTAGCCTGGATAAGCGCAGCGCAATCCGGGACGGTAAACCCGGATTGCGCCAAGGCTTATCCGGGCTACGCACTGTCGCCGCAGCGAAGCCGCTTGTAATTCAGATCACCTGATCCAACGGCACATGCAGTTTGGCGTAGAGGGCATCGAGCGCCTCGCGGGCCTCGGGTGCGGTGTAGCCGCCTTCGAGCGCCAATACTTGATAGATGCCACGGCGCAGCATTTCTTCACTGAGGTCACCCGGATTGCCACGGGTGGTGCACAGAAAGCGCACCCAGGAGGTCATGATGATCCAGCTGTTGAGGGTCAGGGCTTCGATCTGGGTGGCGTTCATCAGCAAAATGCCGGCCTCGACAAAGCCCTGATAGATGCCCTGCGCCTGCACCAGGCAGCGCTGAGCAAACAGGCGGTAGCGCTCAGCCAATTTAACGTCGCTTTCCAGCAAATGTTCCAGATCGCGGTGCATAAAGCGGTAATGCCACATGGCCGCGAGCAACGCTTCGAGGTAGAAGGTTTTGTCCTGCACGGTCAGCGCACGGCCCTCAGGACGGCGCAGGAAGGTGTCGACCTGGCGCTCATACAGGGCGAACAGCTCGGCGATGATCGCCTGCTTGTTACGGAAGTGGTAGTACAGGTTACCCGGCGAAATCCCCAGGTGCGCAGCGATGTGATTGGTGGTCACGTTGCGTTCGCCCTGTGCGTTAAACAGCGCCAGGCTTTCCTGAATGATGCGTTCGCGGGTTTTTAATGGGGCTGACATAACGGCTCGTACTCAACTCAAAAGCCCGGCAAAGGTACACGTACCCGCCGCCAAAGTGTTACCCGCACACCCTCTCAGGCGACCTGCTAACTTTTCGTTGGGCTGCATCCGTCGGCTGGTCGCGGCATGCTATTTGACAGATTAGAGCAATTGCTCTAAAAATCCAGCATAGCCATTTCAAGCAGCATCAGCCCCTTGATGCCTGTACCGCTGGATCGCCAAGGAGTCGCAACATGGTCGCCGACGTCGCTTACCTCGAACAAAGCCTGCAGCACAGCCAACAGCAAATCAGTCAGCTGCAGAGCAGCTTTGCCGTTCAGCGGCAGGCATTCAAAGCTAACCCCATGCCGTCTGCCGAGCAGCGCATCCAGTGGCTCAACGCCCTGCGCGACATGCTCAGCAACGAGCGCGAGGCGCTGATCAAGGCGATTTCCCAAGATTTCAGCAACCGCAGCGCCGACGAAACCCTGCTCGCCGAACTGATGCCCAGCCTGCATGGCATCCACTACGCGACCAAACGCATCAAAAAATGGATGAAGCCCTCGCGCCGCAGCGTCGGCATGCAATTTATGCCCGCCTCCGCCAAGGTGATTTACCAGCCACTGGGCGTGGTCGGCGTGATCGTGCCGTGGAACTACCCGCTGTTTCTGGCCATTGGCCCGCTGGTGGGTGCGCTGTCGGCTGGCAACCGGGTGATGATCAAGATGAGTGAGTCGACTCCGGCCACCTCGCAACTGGTCAAAGACCTGCTGGGCAAGGTGTTTCCGGAAGACTTGGTCAGCGTCAGCCTGGGCGAAGCTGAGGTTGGCATGGCCTTCTCCAAGCTGCCGTTCGATCACCTGCTGTTCACCGGCGCCACCAGCATCGGCAAACACGTGATGCGCGCCGCTGCCGAGAACTTAACCCCTGTAACCCTGGAACTGGGCGGCAAATCGCCAGCCATCGTTTCGGCCAGCGTGCCCCTGAGTGACGCCGCCGAACGTATCGCCTTCGGCAAAACCATGAACGCCGGGCAAACCTGCGTGGCTCCGGATTACGTGCTGGTGCCCAAAGACCGTGTGGACGGCTTTATCGAGGCTTACCGCAACGTGGTGCAAAGCTTCTACCCGCAACTCAAGGACAACCCGGACTACACCGCCATCATCAACGAGCGTCAGTTGCAGCGCCTCAACAGCTACCTGCAGGACGCCGAAAGCAAAGGCGCGACCATCATCCCGCTTTACCCAGAAGCCCAAGGCCGACGCATGCCGCAGGCGGTGCTGCTGAACGTAACGGATGATATGAAGGTGATGCAGGACGAGATCTTCGGCCCGCTGCTGCCGATCATCCCCTACGACAAACTGGAAGACGCCTTCGCCTTTATCAACGAGCGCGATCGACCGCTGGCGCTCTACTACTTCGGCTACGACAAGGGCGAGCAACAGCGTGTGCTGCACGAAACCCATTCAGGCGGTGTGTGCCTGAACGACACCCTGCTGCACGTGGCCCAAGACGACATGCCCTTCGGCGGTGTCGGCCCTTCCGGCATGGGCCACTACCACGGCCACGAAGGCTTCCTGACCTTCAGTAAAGCCAAAGGTGTGTTTATCAAGCAGCGCTTCAACGCCGCCAAGATGATCTACCCACCGTACGGCAAGGCGCTGCAGAAGCTGGTCTACAAACTGTTCGTGCGTTAAGCCCATGACCTAAGGCGTTGGCCCGCTGACGCCTGCAAAACCTGTTTTGGTGAAAACAACAATGCATAACACCACCCTTGACTCACCCAACCTGTCGCGTCGCAGCCTGCTCAAAGTCGGCCTACTGGGCACGGCCTTGCTCGGCACGGCAGGGCTCACCGCCACCCTCAGCGGGTGCTCGGCGAGTACACCCAAAGCCGGCTTTGCCGTACTGCGCGAAACCGACCTGCCGTTTTTTCAGGCGCTGATTCCGGTGCTGCTCCACGGTGCTGTGTCCGCAGAGCAGATGCCCGCCGCAGTCAGCGCCACGCTGCAAAACCTCGACTACAGCCTCAACCACGTCTCGCCGGAAATGCTCAAGCTGACCGTGCAACTGTTTGATGTGCTGGCGTTACCGTTCACCCGTGGGCCGTTGACCGGCATCTGGGGCAGCTGGGCAAACGCCTCACCGACTGACATGCAGGCGTTTCTTGAGCGCTGGCAGAACAGCTCTATCGGCCTGCTCAGAATGGGCCATTCGTCCCTGCTGCAACTGGTGATGATGGCCTGGTACAGCCGGCCGGAGTCGTGGGCACACTGTGGTTACCCCGGCCCGCCGGCTGTCTGACGGCCGGCTGCGCCCAACAGAGCGCTGTATGCAAGCGCCGCTGAAGTCCAAACAAGAATTAGCCTGAGAGCACCTGAAATGCCTGTACCCGATAGCTTTAAAGAAGGTTTGGCCCGTGGTTGGAAGACCTATAATGGCTCGCGTCTGGACAACGACCTGACCCTCGAAGCCGATGTGGCCATCGTCGGTAGCGGTGCAGGCGGCGGCACCACCGCCGAGATCCTCAGCGCCGCCGGCTTTAAGGTGCTGCTGATCGAAGAAGGCCCACTGAAGACCAGTGATGACTTCAAGATGCTCGAAGATCAGGCCTACGCCGAGCTCTATCAGGAAGGCATCGGCCGTATGAGCAAGGACGGTGCGATCACCATCATGCAGGGCCGTGCGGTGGGCGGCACAACGCTGATCAACTGGACCTCAAGCTTTCGCACACCGGACCCGACCTTGGAACACTGGGCCCGCGAACATGGCGTCAAAGGCCATAGCCCGGCGGACATGGCACCTTGGTTCGAGCGCATGGAACAGCGCCTGGGCGTTGCGCCCTGGGCCGTGCCACCGAACGCCAACAATGCGGTCATCAGCCAAGGCTGCGAAAAGCTTGGCTACGGCTGGAAGATCATTCCGCGTAACGTGCGCGGCTGCTGGAACCTCGGTTACTGCGGCATGGGTTGCCCGACCAACGCCAAGCAATCAATGCTGGTCACGACCATTCCCGCCACGCTGGATAAAGGCGGCGAACTGCTCTACCTCGCCCGAGCTGAACGCCTGTTGATCGAAGGCGACAAGGTCACCGGCATCGAATGCCTAGGCATGGATGAGCGCAGCGTCGCACCCAACGGCCGTAAAATTCGAGTCAAGGCCAAGCATTACGTATTGGCTGGCGGCGGCATCAACACACCGGGGATTCTGCTGCGCTCAAACGCCCCCGACCCGCATAAGCGCACAGGTAAACGCACCTACCTGCACTTGGTGAACTTCTCCGCCGCCCTCTTCGAACAGGTGATCAACCCCTTCTACGGCGCGCCGCAGTCGGTTTACTCCGACCACTTCCAGTGGGATGACGGTGCCGCCGAGCGACTGTCTTACAAATTGGAAGTGCCGCCGCTGCAACCGGCCCTCACCTCGACCATGCTCGGCCGCTTCGGTGTCGACAACGCCATGCGCATGGAACAACTGCCCAACACCAACGTCATGCTCGCCCTGCTGCGCGATGGTTTCCACCCGGACAGCGCCGAAGGGCGCGTCGAGTTGCGTGGTGATGGCAGCCCGGTGCTCGACTACCAGATGACCGACTACACCTGGGACGGCGTGCGCCGCGCCTTCCACGCCATGGCGGAAATCCAGTTCGCGGCTGGGGCCAAAGCCGTACTGCCACTGCATGCCGACGCCGACTATGTGAAAACCCTGGCCGAGGCGAAAAGCCTGATCGACAACCTCAGCTTGGAGCTGTACCGCACCCGCTTGGGCAGTGCACACGTCATGGGCGGCTGCGCCATGGGCGAAGACGCTCGCCAGGCCGTCACCGACAGCCTCGGCCGTCATCATCAGCTGAGCAACCTGTCGATCCACGACGGCTCATTGTTCCCCACCAGCATCGGTGCCAACCCGCAACTGTCGATCTACGGCCTCACCGCCAAACTGTCTAACCTGCTCGCCGAACGCCTCAAGTCCGCGTGATAGCTAGGTATTCACGGGCCTTTCACGGCCCGTGAATGGCCTGCATGGATGGCGCGCGACTTGGCCACGGGGAAACGCTGCGCTACCATCCGACTCCCCAACGGACCCGCCAGGACGTCACGATGAATCGAGTGTTATACCCAGGCACCTTCGACCCCATCACCAAGGGGCACGGCGACCTGGTCGAGCGTGCCGCACGGTTGTTCGATAGCGTGATCATCGCCGTGGCCGCCAGCCCGAAGAAGAACCCGCTATTCAGCCTGGAACAGCGCGTTGAGCTGGCCCGCGAAGTCACCCAGCACCTGCCGAATGTCGAGGTTGTGGGCTTCTCCACCCTGCTCGCACACTTCGCCAAAGAACAAGGCGCGAACGTGTTTCTGCGCGGTCTGCGTGCGGTGTCTGACTTCGAATACGAGTTCCAACTGGCCAATATGAACCGTCAGCTGGCTCCCGATGTGGAAAGCCTGTTTCTCACGCCGTCGGAAAAGTATTCCTACATCTCCTCGACCCTGGTGCGCGAGATCGCGGCCTTGGGCGGTGACATCACCAACTTCGTTCACCCGGCCGTGGCCGCCGCGCTGACCGAACGCTTCAAGCGCTGACCTCCCTCGCCAGGCCGCGTGCATGCGCGGCCGCGATGCGGCACAATTCGCCACACCGTCTTTCTGTACACATCTAGGCTGCGCTGCCGAGCGTCAGCAGGAGTGGTTCTGACATGTCCCTGATCATCACCGACGACTGCATCAACTGCGACGTCTGCGAACCCGAGTGCCCGAATGCGGCGATTTCCCAAGGTGAGGAAATCTACGAAATCGACCCCAACCTGTGCACCGAGTGCGTAGGCCACTACGACGAACCGCAGTGCCAGCAAGTGTGTCCAGTCGATTGCATCCCGCTCGACACTAACAATGTCGAGAGCAAGGATGAGTTAATGCAGAAGTACCTGATCATCACCGGTAAAGCATGAACAGCGGCCGCCTGATTCGCGGCCATCTACCTTGGCGCATAGCCTGTGCGGCGCTGGCCCTACTCTGCTCGCTGCATCTACATGCAGCACAACCCGGGCGCAGCGCCATTGCCAGCGCCCACCCCGCCGCCACAGTGGCAGGCCAGGAAACCCTGGCGCTGGGCGGCAATGCCTTTGATGCCGCCATCGCCATCAGTGCCGCGCTGGCGGTGGTCGAACCTTACGGCTCAGGCATTGGCGGCGGCGGATTCTTTTTGCTGCGCGAGGCCGGCGAAACGCCGACTTATCGCTTTCTCGACGCCCTCGAACGCGCCCCACTCAGCGCCCACGCTGACCTGTACCGGGTAAACGGCGAGATCGACAAGAATCGCTCTCTCAACGGCGCACTGGCCGCCGCCATTCCGGGCCTACCGGCCGCGTTGGTGGAGTTGGCCGAACGCTATGGCCGCCTGCCCCTGCGCGACTCGCTGGCCCCCGCCATTCGCCTAGCCCGCAGCGGCGTGAGCATTGATCGGGTGTACCGCGAGCGCGCGGGCTGGCGTTTGCAGGCCATGCGTGAGGACGCGGAAACCGCGCGCATCTTCCTCGACCGTGGCGAGATCCCGGAAGAATTCGGCCTTCTGCGCCAGCCCGAACTGGCCAATACCCTCGAACAGCTGGGCAACCATGGCCATGCGGGTTTCTATGCGGGCCCGGTGGCCGAAAAGCTGGTGAAGACTGTTCAAGCCGCTGGCGGCATCTGGTCACTCAAGGACTTGGCCGAATACCGCCTGGTCGAACGAGAGCCTCTGCGTGTGCAACTTGCAGAAGGGCGTGAGCTGATCAGCGCGCCACCGCCTTCGGCAGGCGGTATCGCCATCGGGCAAAGCCTGCTGATGCTGCAACACCTGCCTTGGCAGAATGCCGACAACGTGCAGCGCACCCACCTGATTGTTGAAACCCTGCGCCGTGCTTACCGCGACCGTGGTGTGCTGGGCGATCCCGACGTTGTCCAAAACCCCGTCGAGCAGTTACTCGCGCCCGATTACCTGAAACAACTGGCCAGCAGCATCAACAGCCAGCGTGCCACGCCCAGTGACAGCCTACCGCCCAGCCAACCCTGGCACGAAGGCGACCACACCACGCACTTCTCGGTGCTGGATGCCGAAGGCAATGCCGTCGCCGCCACGCTGTCGATCAACCTGCCCTTCGGCGCGGCCTTTACCGTGCCGGGCACCGGAGTGCTGCTGAATAATGAGATGGATGATTTTGCCGCTGACCTGCAAGGCAGTAACGCCTACGGCCTAAGTGGCAGTCAGGCCAACAGCATTGCCCCCGGCAAACGCCCGCTGTCGAGCATGAGCCCCAGCTTTATCGAAAGCCGCGACACCTTCGCCAGCTTCGGCACGCCCGGCGGCAGCCGCATCCCCAGCATGGTGCTGCTGGCCGTGCTGGAATATCTTCAGCAACAGCCCTTGCAGCAGTGGACCGATCGCCCGCGCTTTCACCACCAGTTCCGCCCGGATGTGATCGAACACGAGCCCGACGCCTTCACCCCGAGCGAACTGGCGGCCCTGCAAGCGCTGGGGCATGAGCTGAAAGTCACTACCCGCCCCTATGGCAACCAGCAGGTGCTGTGGTGGAGCAAAACGGATAATCAGGTGCAGGCCGCCAGCGACCGGCGCGGTATTGGCCTGAGCACGGTAACGCCATAACAAGGCGAGGAAGACGTTGATGGTTCACGTGCCCTTAGCGCAACTCGATCAGCGCCTCATCCTCTGCCAGCATCTGCCGCAACGGGCGGAACAGTTCGCTGCCCTCGCCCTGGCTGAGCATCAACACATTGCGCAGACTCTGGGTGATGCGGCTGACGTAGCCCAAGTCGTTCATCAACGAACTGGCCTGTAAGCCGTTGAGGTGCCGTTCGCGCACCTGGGCAAACAGCCATTGGCGAAACTGGCTGTCGAATGTTCCGGCTTCCTGATCCAGCCACTCCAGGCGCTCGGTCCAAGCTTACTCAGGCAAGTCCATACGGCCCAACTCGCGCACCTGCTGCAACACCCCGAGCAAATGCCGACGTAACCGCACATACGCATCACGGGCCACATCTTCCTGCTCGGTGCGCAGGTAGCGGCCGAGGTTCTTCTGCAAGTGCTTGGCATCTTTAACCGCATCCACCAATTGCAACGCGGCCACCTGGCAGCGCACCCAGAACTGCTGATGCGCTTCGTCCAGATTCACTTCAAGACGCCCCATAAAGCCCAGCAGATCGCCATACACCCCTTTGATGTGGCGCTGATACAACAGCTCCGCTTCAAGGGCGTGGGGTTCGGGTCTGGCGCTCAACAGGCCCTCGTTCGCGCTGGCACGGTTGAGCTGACTAACCGGCAAATAGAGCGCATGGCAAATCACTTCCAGACTCAGCCGACCCAAGTGCTGCAATTCTTTAACCACCGCACAAGCCGCGCTGTCAGCGGTGGCCAGCGCGCTGTCGTCCAGGTAACGCGCATGGGTGACGACTTCAAGGTCGGTGATCTGCACAGCACTGGCAGTGACAGATGCCGCGTGCTCGGGCAGCACCGCCAACTCGCTGATCAGCACCGCCGGCTCCTGCGGATCGGGCAACCAGCGCTGCAACCGCTCAGCCAGCCAACCCTGCCAGGGCCAGAACAACAGCACTCCGGTGGCATTGAATAGGGTGTGGAACAGCGCCAGTTGGATCAGCACGTTATCGCCCAAACCCAAAGGCGCTGTCGCCGCCTGCACCAGCAGACTCATGGGCACCAGCAGCGCCAACGCCAAAGCTGCCGTCAGCAAATTAAACAGAACATGCGCCAGTGCCAGCCGTTGGCCCGCTCGCGCGCCGCCCAACGCACCGATAACAGCCGTCACCGTGCTACCCATATTGGAGCCGATGGCAATGGCCAAGCCCTGCTCCAACCCCAGCTGACCGCTGCCCAGCGCGGCCAACGTGAGCATCAAGGTGGCATGACTGGATTGCAGCACCACCGTGGCCAGCAAACCGATGCCGGTAAACAGCAGGGCACCGGCAATGCCGGGCAGCACATACAGCAAAGGGTCAAAGTCACCGGCCAGGGCGTCAAAGCCTCTCTTCATCTGATCGATGCCGAGGAACAAAAACGCCCCCCCCAGCACCACGCGACCCACTGCACGACCGCGCGCGCCGGCAAAGCTGCCCACCACACCGAACACCAACAGCGGCAGTGCCAATGGCCCGATGCTGACATTTTGCCCTGCCAGAGCCAACAACCAAATGCCGCTGGTTGTACCCAGGTTGGCCCCAAACAGAATTGAAATACCGGCTGCCAGCTTGATCAGCCCGGTGCTGATAAAGGCAATGGTCAGCAACGACACCAGCGAACTGGACTGCACCAGCATGGTAGCCGTCACGCCAAACATCAGACTTTTGAAGGGAGTGGCCGTACTCAGGGTCAGCAGACGCTCTAGCTGCCCGCCTGCCAAGTCACGCAGGCCATCCTCCAGGCACTGCATGCCGAACAGAAAAAGCGCCAGCCCGGCGCAGAGGGCGAGCCAGCCGTCACTCAGCCAGAAGCTCAGGGTCAGCAGGGCTAAGGCGATGACCCATACGACAAGCCGCCACTGCTGACGAGGATCGCGGCCTGGCGCAGACATTAGATGATCAGTCTTGTTTGTAGCCCGTGGTGGTGCAGCCCAGGCAGCGAACGAAAGCCGCCTTGCCTGGCTCGACGACCAGAGCCTTACCGGCTTCGCCCACATTGCCACCGGCAGCCGTGAACGGCAGGCTGACGACAAACGCAACCGCGCCAATAGCCGTTGCGCCGATCAGCAACGGGCGGGCAATCAGCAGATCGCCAATCATGGAAAACGCTTTCGGCGCGTCGGCCGTATAGAGCGGGTCACCGCTGGTGTTCTGCTGCGCCACGTCAGCATAAGCAGGCAAAGCCAGCAGGCCAGTGGACAGTGCCAGAGCAGCAGCAGTGGAGCGGAACAGTGTCATGGGGCGATCCTTCAGCAAATTAGACGGCGGTGAAACTAACTATAACAGTGCATTGGTAATTGTCAGCGTGACGGCCGTCAATCGCCATTAAAGGCATAGTGCGGTTTTTTCGGCACAAAGGGCCGGTAAAACGCCAAGATCTGTCGCATGTCCGCTGCTTCGTCACCTGTCGGTGCAAAGCTTGGCCCGATCACCACACGGCGATTTTGATAGTCCAACGCGCCCAGCACAATCGGTACGCCAGCACCTAGCAGCCTGTCGGACTTGAGCCCCGCAGACAGATAGAGCATTGGCTTTTCCGGAAATCAGGCATTTTTTGCCAATTTACCCGGATTTATGCCTGTTTTTTGCTCAATTTCTGATTTGCGGGCGTAATACGGCCATGCGCTTCAAGT
>CAMCJM010000046.1 GCA_945874835.1 Pseudomonas synxantha
CATGCTGTGGGGCTGGCCGGGTTGATGATGGCGTACCAGCAGATGCAACTGCCCTGGTTTGTCAGCATCCCGTCCTTTCTGCTGCTGGCCCTGTGGCCATGGCTGGGGCCCTGGCAGCGCCAGGATCAGGAACTGCCCAGTGTTGCCAGTTCGTCAGCCGATAGTTTTGCCGGTCTAAGTCAGAATCTGTCACGGCGAACCTGTCATAACGCCTTGGCTTCTGCCGAGGTGGCCCATGCCGCGCAGCAACTGGCCGGTAAACTGCCATCGCAGCTCGGTGCCACCGAGCAAATCAACCACGCCGCTGAAGCCATTACCCACACCGAGCAAGACAACGCCCAGCGCGCCGAGCAAACCCTACGTGCGGCACAAAGCGTGCGCGAGAACAGCGCCAGCGGTCAGCGCGAACTGCGTGAAGCGATCAGTGTCATGCAGCAACTCAGCGCGCAAACGGCCACCAGCCGCGAGCTGATCGACGGCCTCAGCAGCCGCACCGAGCAGATCGAAAAAGTCACCCAGGTGATTCAGGCCATCGCCAGCCAGACCAACCTGCTGGCACTCAATGCCGCCATTGAAGCGGCCCGCGGCGGTGACCTTGGCCGTGGTTTTGCCGTGGTCGCCGATGAGGTGCGTAACCTGGCAGGCCGCACCAGCAGCGCCACCCAGGAAGTCGGCCAGATGGTCAACGATATTCGTCAGCAGAGTGCCGCCGTGGTCAGCCACATGCAGTTGCAGGCTGAGCAGCTGACTCATGCGGCGCAGCAGGTTGAGCAAACCGGCGAGCAACTGCAAAGCATCGCCAGCCTGGCCGAAGATGTGGAAGAGCAGGTCGGGCAGATCGACATCGGCACTCGCCACAATCACGAACGCCTGGCCGAGCTCTCGGTCGCCGTCGGTCAGTTGCGCGGCGACGTCAGCGACAGCGCCACCCAGACGCAACAACTCAGTCAGGCCGCCGAGCGTTTGTTGGGCGAGGCCGAACACGTCAGCGAGCAACTCGCCGAGATCGGGCTGGATAGCTATCACCAGCGCATCTATGACCTCGCCCGGCAAGCCGCCGCGCAGATTGAGGCGCAGTTTGAGGCGGATCTGCAGCGTGGTCGTATCAGCAGCAACGATTTGTTTGACCGCAGCTACCAGCCCATCGCCAATACCTTCCCGGCCAAGTTCAAAACCCGTTTCGACAGTTATGCCGATCAGATCCTGCCGGCTATTCAAGAGCCGCTGCTCAGTCAGCACGAGGGGCTGGTCTTCGCCATCGCCTGCACGCCGCAAGGCTATGTGCCCACGCACAACAACGCCTTCAACCATCCGCCTTGCGGCGATCGCGCGGTGGATATCATCAAAAGCCGCAGCAAGCGCCTGTTCAACGACCGCACCGGGATTCGCTGTGGCAGCCATCAGAAGCCTGTGCTGCTGCAAGCCTATATGCGCGATACCGGCGAGTTGATGCACGATTTGTCCGTGCCGATCATGCTTCAGGGCCAGCATTGGGGCGGTATTCGTCTGGGCTACAAGCCAGAGCCGTGATGGCCCCGACCATGCCTGGCCGTGATAGGCACCATCACGCCTTTCGAATTATCGCCCGCGGTCAACGCGCGTAAGCTGCCGGTCTCTTTGATCATCACGGCCTGCGCCGCAAGGAATACCTATGAATATCCTGCTGGTACTGACTTCGCACGACCAACTGGGCAACACCGGGCAGAAAACCGGTTTCTGGCTGGAAGAGTTCGCCTCGCCTTATTACGTGTTCAAGGATGCTGGCGCGCAGCTGACCCTGGCCTCGCCCAAAGGAGGCCAGCCGCCGCTGGACCCGAAGAGCGATGCCCCCGACGCACAAACACCGGCCACCGAGCGCTTCCGTACCGACGCGGCGGCGCAACAGGCGCTGGCCAACACCCTGCCGCTGGCGCAGATCAACGCCGAGGACTACGACGCCGTGTTTTATCCCGGTGGCCACGGCCCGCTCTGGGATCTCGCTGAAGACCCGCTGTCGATTGCCCTGATCGAACGCTTTCAGGCACAGAACAAACCGGTGGCGGCGGTCTGCCACGCTCCGGGTGTGCTGCGTCATGTCAAAGCGTCCAATGGTCTGCCGCTGGTCAGCGGCAAGAAAGTCACCGGTTTTAGCAACAGCGAAGAAGCCGCGGTGCAACTGACCGACGTGGTGCCATTCCTGGTGCAAGATATGCTCATCGCCAACGGTGGCCATTACACCAGCACGAACGATTGGCAAAGCCATGTAGCGGTAGATGGCTTGTTGATCACCGGGCAAAATCCGGGCTCATCGGATGCCACGGCCGAAGCGCTGATCCACCTGCTCAAGCAGGCTTAAGTCGAGCGGGGTAGAGGGTGTGGCCATGCAACTGAATGCCGATTTTACTCAGCGCGCCCTGATTCGCCCGGCTGACAGTCCTTGGGTGGCCTCACCCATGCCGGGGGTGGAGCGGCGCATGCTGGACCGCATCGGTGATGAAGTGGCGCGCGCCACCAGCATCGTGCGCTACGCCGCGGGGTCACACTTCAGCGAGCATCACCATCCCGGCGGTGAGGAGTTTCTCGTGCTCGACGGTGGGTTCTCCGATGAGCGCGGCGATTACCCGGCCGGCACTTATGTGCGTAATCCGATTGGCAGCCATCACGCGCCCTTTAGTCGGGAAGGCTGCACGATCTTCGTCAAACTGATGCAGTTTGATCCGGCTGACGATCAGCCCGTGGTGATCGACAGCCACCACGCGCAATGGCGGCCCGGCCTGGTACCGGGCTTGCACGTGCTGCCATTGCATCAGCACGGCAGCGAGCACGTGGCGCTGGTGCGCTGGGCTCCCGGCACCTACTTCAATGCCCATCGGCATTGGGGCGGCGAAGAAATCCTGGTGCTTGAAGGCACTTTTCAGGACGAGTTCGGCGACTACCCCGCGGGCAGCTGGCTGCGCAGCCCACACTTATCGCAGCACACGCCGTTCAGCGAAGTCGGCTGCCTGATCTGGGTAAAAACCGGGCACTTGCCGGACTAGCTGGCTGGGCCCACGATCAGTTGCTTAGCAGCCTGCAGCGCAAGGTCAGCGAAATCGAGGCCATGCAACAGCGGTTGGCGCAGAACAAGGCGCAACTGCTGGGCATTATCGCCAGCATTGAAAGCAAGCCTGAGGGCATGGCCTGCGCCGAGAACACCGAGCGGGTAATGGCGCAGTTGCGCGGCACATAAGTGTTCGCCCAATGTTTAGCCCAGCAACAACCAAGCATGTAAAAAACCGCATTTAACCAACGCATGGCCCTGTGTGAACCTTGCGCCATGCGCTCTAATCTTGTGTGTTATCCCGCCCCTTTGCCCGCAGCCACGCCGTGTGATCAGCTCAAACTGCCACAAACCTTGGCGTTTTGGGCCTTGTGGCATTGCCGTCACGCGCGCCCGCCGGATGGCAGATCGGTTCGTCCCTGACTGCTCTGCTCACTCCCGTCGTCTACCAGGAAGCTGCTTATGAATGCCGCCCTCAAACCCGTTATACCGGCTGCTGTGCGCTGCCCGTCTTACTACAGCGCCACGCTCAATGAAGAAACCGATTACCCGACCCTGCAAGGCGAGGTCAGCGTCGATGTGGTGATTATCGGTGGCGGCTTTACCGGCGTCGCTTCTGCCGTAGAGCTGGCCGAGCGCGGCCTCAAGGTGGCGATTGTCGAGGCCAACAAGATCGGCTGGGGTGCCACCGGACGCAACGGCGGCCAGGTCACCGGCAGCCTGTCCGGCGATGCGGCGATGACCAAACAGATGCGCAACACCCTTGGCGAGGAGGTGGAAGACTTTATCTGGCACCTGCGCTGGCGCGGCCACGAAATCATCAAGAACCGCGTGGAGAAGTACGCCATCCAGTGCGACCTCAAACACGGCCATCTGCACGCGGCCATGAAGCCCACGCACATGCAGGAGCTGGAGGCCACCTACGCCGAAGCGCAGCGCCGTGGTATGGGCGCTGACGTGACCCTGCTCGACCGCACCGGGGTGCGCAGCCACCTGGCCAGCGACCTCTACAACGGCGCATTGAAGAACACCCGCAACATGCACCTGCACCCGCTCAATCTGTGCATCGGCGAAGCCCGCGCTGCCGAGAGTTTAGGCGCGCTGATTTTCGAGCACTCCGAAGTGCTGGAGATTGTGCATGGCAACACCCCGGCGGTGGTCACTGCCCAAGGCCGGATCAACGCCAAGCAGGTGCTGCTGGCCGGCGATGTTTACCACAAGCTGGAGCCGAAAAAGCTCAAGGGCATGATCTTCCCGGCCATGGGCGGCATCGTCACCACCGCGCCGCTGGGCGAGCTGGCGAAGGAAATCAATCCGCAAGACTTGGCGGTGTACGACTGCCGCTTCGTCCTCGATTACTACCGCATGACCGCCGACGGTCGCCTGCTGTTCGGCGGTGGCTGCAACTACTCGGGGCGCGACTCACGCGACATTGCCGCCGAACTGCGTCCGGGCATCGAACAGACCTTCCCGCAGCTCAAGGGCGTTGATATCGACTTCCAATGGAGCTGCGCCATGGGCATCGTGATCAACCGCATCCCGCAGTTGGGCAAGCTCTCGGACAATGTCTGGTACTGCCAGGGTTATTCCGGCCACGGCATCGCCACCACCCATATCATGGGCGAGATCATGGCCAACGCCCTGACCGGCACCATGGGCCACTACGACACCTTTGCCGCCTGCAAACACATCAAAGTGCCGCTGGGGGATGTGTTCGGCAACCCGATGCTGGCCGCTGGCATGTGGTACTACCAGATGCTGGAAAAGCTGCGCTAAGAAACAGCGTGGCCTGTTAAACCCACGCCGCTAAAGCGCCTCCCGCGGGCTGTGCTGCCCGCGCAGTCCCTGTGGGAGGGGCTTTAGCCGCGATTGGGCAACCGCCGTTGGGCTGCACTGCGCTCAACGCCAACCTACGGGCGCTGGTGTTTTTGAATATATCGCCGCTAAAGCGCCTGCCAAGGGCTCTGCTGCCCGCGAAGTACCTGTGGGAGGGGCTTTAGCCGCGAATGGGCAACCGCCGTTGGGCTGCACTGCGCTCAACGCCAACCTACGGGCGTTGGTGTTTTTGGAATTTATCGCCGCTAAAGCGCCCCTCAAGGGTTCTGCTGCCCGCGCAGTCCCTGTGGGAGGGGCTTTAGCCGCGACTGAAAACGCTGCCCACCGGTGGGTGTTGTCTGGCGCAAGGCGATGGGCTTACAGGGCTTTTTCAAACACCTGCGAGTTGCGCTGGTAGTTGTACAGCGAGGCGCGCGCCGCTGGCAGGCGGTCGACGCTGCTGGGGGTGAAGCCGCGTTCGCGGAACCAGTGCGCGGTGCGCGTGGTGAGCACGAACAGGGTTTTCAGGCCTTGGGCGCGGGCGCGCGCTTCGATGCGTTCAAGCAGTTCATCGCCACGTCCGCCGTGGCGGTACGCCGGGTTGACGGCCAGGCAGGCCAGTTCGCCGAAATCCGAGTCGGCAATCTGATACAGCGCGGCGCAGGCGATGATCAGCCCTTCACGCTCGACGATGCTGAACTGCTCGATCTCGCGTTCCAGCACTTCACGCGAGCGGCGCACCAGAATGCCCTGATCTTCCAGGGGGGTGATCAGCTCCATCAGGCCGCCGACATCGTCAATGGTCGCTTCGCGCAGGGATTCGAACTGCTCCTGCGCCACCAGCGTGCCGTTGCCGGTGCGGGTGAACAGTTCGCTGAGCAAGGCGCCGTCTTCGGCATAGCTGACGATATGGCTGCGGCGCACTCCGGCTTTGCAGGCCTCAGCGGCGGCGTCGAGCAGTTCGCCCTGGTAGCTGCTGCCCAGCCGCTGCAGATGCGCCGGCACCTGCTGTGGACGCAGTTCGCGTACCAGCTTGCCAGCTTCGTCGAGCAGGCCACATTCAGCACCGAACAGCAGCAGTTTGTCGGCGTCCAGGTCGATGGCGGCACGGGTGGCGACGTCTTCGCAGGCCAGGTTGAAAATCTCCCCGGTGGGCGAATAACCCAGCGGCGAGAGCAGCACAATGCTGCGCTCATCGAGCTGGCGATTGATGCCTTTACGGTCGATGCGCCGCACTTCACCGGTGTGGTGGTAGTCGACGCCATCGACCACACCGATGGGCCGCGCGGTGACGAAATTGCCGCTGGTCACGCGCAGGCGTGAGCCCTGCATCGGCGAACGGGCCATGTCCATCGACAAGCGTGCTTCGATGGCAATGCGCAGATGGCCGACGGCGTCGATCACACATTCCAGGGTCGGGCTGTCGGTGATGCGCAGGTCGCGGTGGTAGCGCGGGGTCAGTCCGTTGCTGGCCAAGCGCGTTTCGATCTGCGGGCGCGAGCCGTGCACCAGTACTAAACGCACGCCGAGGCTGTGCAGCAGCACCAGGTCGTGGACGATATTGCCGAAATTCGGATGGGCAACGCCCTCACCGGGCAGCATCACCACAAAGGTGCAGTCGCGGTGGGCATTGATATAGGGCGAAGCGTGGCGAAGCCAATTGACGTGGTCGTGCATTGCTTGGGAAACCTGTGTCGAAAACAGAACGCATGGAGTGGCGCGATGCGCCAGACGAGGCAGCCGAGAGCGGTTTTATCGTCGCAGTTGGGGCAGCTTCACGCGTTCTCTCCTCGGGGTGACACAGGGTCTTGGGTCTTTAGGCAGTAGTGATCAATCAGTTGGCGAAGCAGGTCAACCGTGGGTTGCAAGCGTGCTGTGTCCAGGTACTCGCCGGGCTGGTGGGCGCAGTCGATGTCGCCGGGGCCAAGCACAATGGTTTCGCAGCCGAGCTGCTGAAGATAAGGCGCTTCGGTGGCAAATGCCACCGCTGTGGCGCTGTGCCCGGTTAGGCGTTCGGCCACGCGCACCAGTTCACTGTCGGCGCTTTGCTCAAAAGGTGGCACGCTGGGGAACAGCGGAGCGTAGTCAATTTTCACCTGATGCTGCTCGGCCAGCGGTTGCAGCTTTAGCCGAATGGCCGCGCGCAGGGCTTCGGGCTGCATACCGGGGAGTGGGCGCAGGTCAAATTCCAGTGAGCATTGGCCGCAGATGCGGTTGGGGTTGTCGCCACCATGGATGCAGCCGAAGTTCAACGTCGGCTGTGGCACGCTGAATTGCGGATTGTTGTATTCACGCTGCCATTGCGCACGCAGGCCGCGCAACTCCTGCATAACGTCCTGCATGGCTTCCAGCGCGCTGTGCCCCAGGTTGGGGTTCGAGGAATGGCCGCTCTGCCCGAGAATGTCGATGCGCTCCATCATGATGCCTTTGTGCAGACGGATCGGGCGCAAGCCGGTCGGCTCGCCAATCACCGCTGCACGGCCCAACGGTCGTCCAGCTTGCGCCAGGGCGCGAGCGCCGGACATCGAGCTTTCTTCATCGCAGGTGGCGAGGATCAGCAGCGGTTGCACGGCCTCGATCACCAAGGCGAAAAAGCCCTTCATGTCGCAGCTACCCAAGCCCACCCAGCGGCCATCCACCTCAGTGAGTTTGAGCGGGTCGGTTTGCCACAGCGCAGTGTCGAACGGCACGGTGTCGCTATGCCCAGCCAGCACTAAACCGCCGGGGCCGGAGCCGTAGCTGGCGAGCAGATTGAATTTGCCCGGGGCGACTTCCTGCGTCTCGCAGGTAAAGCCAAGATCACCCAGCCAACTGGACAGCAGTTCGATGACTGCGCGGTTGGGCTGGTCCCAATGCGCTTGCGTGCAACTCACCGACGGCGCGGCGATCAGGGCAGCGAATTGCTCTTTGAAGGAAGGCAGTGGCATGGGCGGCCTCCGCAGGCGATGGCCCATGATAGGGGCATCGCCTGCGCAGATGAAACCGCTACGGACAGTTAGAGAAAAATGCCGCGCAGGATAAAGAAGAACACGATCGCCAGCGCCGCACCCACCGGAAGGGTGATTAGCCAGGACATAAAGATGCGACCGATCACGCCCAGGTTCAGTGCGCCAATCCCGCGCGCCAGGCCCACGCCCAGCACCGCACCGACCAGCGTGTGGGTTGTGGAAATGGGCAGGCCAATGGCCGATGCGCCGACCACGGTGGTGGCGGTGGCCAGTTCTGCGGCAAAACCACGGCTTGGGGTCAGTTCGGTGATTTGCTTGCCGATGGTGGCGATCACCTTGTAGCCATAGGTGGCCAGGCCGATGACGATACCCACGGCACCGAGCAGCAGTACCCAGGCCGGCAGAGCGGCTTTGGCGCCGACTGCTTCGCCGCCGGACTGAATCACCCCAACAATCGCCGCCAGCGGGCCAACGGCGTTGGCCACATCGTTGGAACCGTGGGCAAATGCCATCGAGCAGGCGGTGAAAATCATTAGTACAGCAAAGACTTTCTCCACGCTGGCGTAGTGGAAGTCTTTGTCGGCTTCTTCATCAATCTTGATGCGGCTCAGTAGGGCGACGCCCAGCAACATCACCGCGACGCCGACGGCCACCGCCAGGAAGAAACCCTCGGTGCTGGAGAGGTCTAGGCCAATGTGCTTGAGGCCCTTGGTCACGGTCATGATGGTGACCATAAAGCCAGTGGCAAACATGTACATCGGTACAAAGCGCTTGGCGTTCTGGAACGGATTGTCGGTGTCGATAATCAGGCGCTGCACGCTGATAAACAGACCGAAGGCCACCACGCCGGACAACACAGGTGACACCACCCAACTGGCGACGATAGGGGCGACACCGGACCAATTGACGGCGTCCATGGAAATGCCCACGGCGCCAAAACCGATTACCGCACCGACAATCGAGTGGGTGGTGGAGACCGGCCAGCCACGGGTCGAGGCCACCAGCAGCCAAGTACCGGCGGCCAGCAGGGCCGACATCATGCCCAGCACCATCAGCTCTGGCGGGATCATGTCCGCGTTGACGATGCCGCCTTTGATGGTTTCCGTCACCTGGCCGCCGGCCAGATAAGCACCGGCAAACTCAAAGACCATGGCGATCAGAATGGCTTGTTTGATGGTCAGCGCTTTGGAACCGACCGAGGTGCCCATGGCGTTGGCCACATCGTTAGCGCCCACGCCCCAGGCCATGAAGAAACCAAAGAGGCAGGCAAGCAGCAGCAATACGAGGCCGTAGTCCGCAATTAGAGACATAAATAATTAATCCGTAGATTCCAGAAAGGACACTGGCGCTTAGCGCGCCAGCAGTTGTTCCAGTCGGTTGCCGACACGTTCGGCACGGTCGGCCACGTCGCCGATCCATTCGATGATCTGATAGAGGAACATCACATCGACAGGCGGGAGATCCTTTTCCAGCTTGAACAGCGTGCGGCGAACCTCGATCTGCATCGTGTCGGTGTCGCGTTCGATTTGTTCCAGTTCCATCACCATGGATTCGACCAGTGCCGCTTCGCGGCCGCCAAAGCCGGTTTCGAGCAACTCATCGAGTTCGTTCATGGCTTTCAGCGCTTGGGTGCTGGCATCCACGGTGCGCTGCACAAAGGCGCGCATCAGCGGCTGCAAGGCTTGCGGAATGGCCATTTGGCGGCCCAGCATGAGGCCGGCGATGTCCTTGGCGCGGTTGGCAACTTTGTCCTGTACACTCAGCAGATCAAGCAGATCCGAGCGCGGTACGGGCAGGAACAGGCTCTTGGGCAGGTGCTGACGCACACTTTTCTTGAGCTTGTCGGCCTCATCTTCGAGGCTGGCCATTACCTGTTGTACCTGTTCTACCTTGGCCCAGTCTTCAGCCATCACGGCTTCAAAGAACGGCACCAGATTTGCCGCACACTCATGGGCTTTGGCGTAATGCTTTTGCATCGGGCCAATGGGAGAGCGACCGAACAGGCTGGCAAATGGATTGACTGGCATAGTGTGAACCCCGGCGTTAAGAAGGCGGCAAGTATACGGATCAGCCCGTAGGCTCGCCAGCGCATGTAATCGGACTGTCACATTTTTATAGTAGGCGTTGATCCCATCACCATGAACAAAGAAACCGAAATCAAACTGCGCGTTAGCCGCGAAACCCTTGCCGCTCTGCGTGAGCACCCGCTGCTGAAAAAGCGCAACAAAAGCGGCTGGGAGCAACGCGAGCTGTACAACCAGTATTTCGACACGCCGTCGCGTGATCTGGCCGCTGCCAAAGTGGCGCTGCGCCTGCGTCGTGACGGTGATCAGTTTATCCAGACGCTGAAAACCCGTGGCCAGAGCGTGGCGGGTTTGTCTGAGCGCAATGAGTGGGACTGGTACCTGAGCAAAGCCAAACTCGACCTGAAAAAACTCGATGACAGTTGCTGGCCGGCGGCGCTGGGCGAGTTGGACAAAACCCAACTGCAGCCGATTTTCACCACCGACTTTATCCGCCAGCGTGCAGAAATTGCCTGGGGCCGAGGCAAAGCCAAGGTGGTGATCGAGGCTGCACTGGATTTGGGCAAGGTGATTGCCGGTGAGGGCGAAGAGGAAATTTGCGAGCTGGAGCTGGAGCTGCGTCAGGGCGAACCTGAGGCGCTGCTGGAACTGGCCGCCGAGCTAGCTGCCGACCTGGCGCTGATGCCCTGCGATATCAGCAAGGCCGAGCGCGGTTATCGCCTGTTCGATGCGGGCAGCTACAGCCTGAGCCTGCCAGCGCCTGAGCTGACGATAGAAACCAGCCTGGATGACAGCGTGGCCGCACTTGGCTGGCATTTACTCGGCAGCAGCCAGCGCTTGGCCGAGCAATATCGATTCAATGGCCATTGGCGCTTGCTGGCCGAGTGGCTGGAGCAACTGATTGGTCTGCGTGCTTTGCTCGGCAGCCTTGGTCAGGCGGCTCCGCGTGCTAGCAGCCATGCCTTGCGCGAGCTGCTGGATGCCTTGCTGCTGGAGTGGCGTCCACGTTTGCTGGCCGGTCAGGACGATGACAGCTTGCGCAAAAGCGCCCCGGCATTATTCGCCGCTGAGTTGCTGGGCAATCGCTGGGGGCTGTTCTCGCTGGGCCTGTCACGCTGGTTGCTGGCACGCAGTTGGACGCAGGAACGCAACAACCGTGGCAATCGTCAGGGCGCTACGCCGTTGGGTAACTGGCTGCCGACCTTGATTGCCGAAGAGGGCGCGGCCCTGCAACTGCGCCGTTATCAGCAGCAGCCGGAAGACCTGGCCGAGCAGCTACCGCGCATTGAGCGCCTGCTGGTCTGGCTGCGCTTGGCGCGCGAAGTGTTGCTAGACGTGCCGGAGGTTGACCGCCTGTACGGTGAGCTGAACAAACTTCCCCAACTGTCCAATCAAGCCATTGACCCCGAGGTGCTGGCGGCGCGCAAGGCGCAGCTATTGGCCATCGGCTCCCTCAAGGCCTGGCGTCAGTTGGTCAAGTAAGCGCCCGGTCTTTTGTGGGAGGCGCTGGGCGGCATTCCGCTTTAGCGGCGAGCCTGTTGTTCTTGTCGCGGCTGAAGCCCCTCCCACCTATCTGTTTTCATTCAACTGCCATCACGAAAGCGCGCCCAGACCGCGTCGCGAATCGCGCCGTGTTTTTCTGGCAGGGTTTCCAGCGGATGCAGGCGGCGCTTGGTGTCACTATCCGGGTAGAGACCGGGTTGGTTGCGCAGGGTTTCGTCGAGAAGCTCGCGGGAGTCGGCATTGCCGCTGGGGTACAAGGTTTCGGCGGTAATCAGCGCGGCCACTTCAGGTTGCATCAAGTAATCGATAAAGCGGTGCGCGAGGTCAGGGCGTTTGGCGCTGCTGGGGATCACCAGGTTGTCGATAAACAGGACTGAGCCTTCGTCCGGCACCAAAAAACGCACCGGCTGGCCTGCGTCAGCCGCCGCCAACGCGTCGCCGACCCAGGCCATGGCTACACACAGTTTGCCTTGCTTGAGGTCATCAATGTAACGCTCGCTGTCGACATAGCGCAGGTTTGGCCGCAAGCCATCCAGCACCTGGCTGGAGCGCTCAATGCGGCTAGGCGCGCTGCGCGCCAGGCGGCGGCCTTGGTAGTTGAGCAGCAAAGCCAGGGTCTCGTGGGGGGCGTCGAGCACGCTGATGCCGCAGCTTGCCAAGCGCGAACTCTGCTCGGCATCGAACAGCAGGCTCCAGCTATTGGGCAGCGGGCCGCCGAAGGCCGCTTCAGCTTGTGGGGTGTTGATCGCCAAGCCCACCGCACCCCAGAGATAGGGCACGGCGTGGCGATTGGCTGGATCGCGCGCAGCCAAGGTGCTGAGCAGTTGTTTATCCAGGTGCTTACGGTGCGGCAATTGGGTGAAATCCAATGGCTGAATCATGCCCTTCTTGATCAAATCTGGCAGGGAATTATGGGATGGCACCGTCACATCAATCGCTTCTCCGCTGGCCAGCGCCGCATCCAGCTCTTCAGCGGTGCTGAAGGTTTGGTAATCGACGCGAATGCCGGTTTTCGCCTCGAAGTCTTTGAGCACTTGCTGGGCGATGAAGTCGTTCCAGTTGTAGACGCGAATCACCTCCTCGGCGCTAGCCAGCAGCGGCGTCAGGGCAAGCAGCAGTAAGGTAAACAGGCGTGGCATGGAGATCTCCCGAGCAGGTTGATGTCGCGTCAGTAGGAATTCGCGGCGCAGCTTAGGCGTTATCGCGCCGTGATGTGAATAAATATGGCATGTGCTGCGCAGTGGGCGTAATAAAAAATGGCCAGGAGCCATTATTAACGTCGCGAAGCGACGGCCCGCAGGGTCGCCGCTATGGAGGGCAGGCCATAAAAAACGCCGGCTCGAGGGCCTGCGTTGGGTGACGCGTTAAACGGTGTGCAGGTACCAGTTGTATTCGAGGTCAGAGATCGAGTTTTCGAACTCGGCAAGCTCGCTTTCTTTACAGGCCACGAAGATGTCGATGTATTTCGGGTCGATGTAGCGCGCCAATACTTCGCTGTCGTCCAGCTCGCGCAGGGCATCACGCAAGTTGTTGGGCAGGCTTTGTTCGTTTTGCTCGTAGGAGTTGCCTTCTACGGGGGCGCTCGGCTCGATCTTGTTGGTCAAGCCGTGGTGCACGCCCGCCAGCAATGCCGACATCAGCAGGTAGGGGTTGGCATCAGCCCCGGCAACGCGGTGTTCGATGCGCACGGCGTCGGCGGTGTCATTCGGCACACGCAGAGCCACTGTACGGTTGTCGATACCCCAGCATGGCGAGTTCGGCACGTAGTGCTGCGCACCAAAGCGGCGGTACGAGTTGACGTTCGGGCAAAGGAACGCCATCGAGGCCGGCATGGTTTCCAGTACGCCACCAATGGCGTGGCGCAGGTGGTCATTCTGCACCGGGTCATCGCAGGCAAAGATGTTGTTGCCTTGCTTATCGAGAATCGAGATGTGCACATGCAAACCGTTGCCCGCCTGATTGGGGTACGGCTTGGCCATGAAGGTGGTGTCCATCTCATGGTCGTAGGCGATGTTTTTCACCAGGCGTTTAAGCAGCAACGCGTGGTCACAGGCTTTGATCGGGTCAGCGACGTGGTGCAGGTTGACTTCAAACTGCGCCGGGGCGCTTTCCTTGACGATGGCGTCGGCGGGGATGCCTTGCTCTTTAGCCCCTTCAAGAATGTCCTGCAGGCACTCGGCGTATTCGTCGAGATCGTCGATCAGGTACACCTGAGTCGAGTGCGGGCGTTTGCCCGACAGCGGCGACAAGGGCGGCTGCGGACGGCCGTTCACGTTGGCCTGGTCGATCAGGTAAAACTCAAGCTCAAAAGCAGCACAGATGGTAAGGCCCAGTTCGTCGAACTTTGCTACCACCTGACGCAACACTTCCCGAGGGTCGGCAAAGAACGGCTGACCTTCCATTTCATGCATGGTCATTAGCAGTTGCGCGGTTGGGCGCTTTTGCCAAGGCTCATTGCTGAGGGTGTTGGGGATGGGGAAGCAGACCCGGTCGGCGTCGCCGATATCCAGACCCAAGCCGGTGCTTTCCACCGTCGAGCCGTTGATATCCAGGGCGAATAGAGAGGCCGGGAGATTAATGCCGCGCTCGTAAACCTTATGCAGGCTCGCGCGCTCGATACGCTTGCCGCGCACCACACCATTCATATCTGCGATCAGAAGGTCGACGAACAGGACCTCAGGATGTTTCTTAAGGAACGCGTTCGCTTCGTTAAGCTGAACGGCACGCGGGGGTACCGACATGATGCAACACCTTTTTTGTTAAAAATATCAATCATGCAATTGCACGAGTGTGAGTCAATCTTAAACACCCATGGCTGTCAAGGGAGGCGCATTTTGCCCCAAAAAAGGGCTTCGTGGCCAATTTTAGGGCATTACAGGGCATTACTGCCCTGCTGTAAGCCTTGTCTGCCGGGCTGCTCAGTGGGGTGTGTTCAATTTTTTACATGACTATTGTGAAAAAAATGAACAAGGCTAAGCTCGGTCGAAACCCATAACAGCAATAAAACGGGTGTCTCATGTCTCGCCAGCCGATTATCGGCGTCAGTGCCTGTACCAAACAGATCGGGCACAACATCTATCACACAGCCGGTGATAAATACCTGCAGGCCATCATCCATGTGGTGAACGGCCTCCCGGTGATCATTCCAGCGCTCGGTGAGCAACTGGATCAAGCCTTTCTGCTGCAACAACTTGATGGCCTGGTATTTACCGGATCGCCGTCCAACGTTGAACCCCACCACTACGCCGGCGATGCCAGCGAGCCTGGCACCGCCCATGATGCGGCGCGTGACAGTACGACTCTGCCTTTGATTAAAGCAGCAATTGCCGCCGGTATCCCAGTGCTGGGCATTTGCCGTGGGTTTCAAGAGATGAATGTGGCCTTCGGCGGCACCCTGTACCAGAAGGTGCAGGAGGTTGCTGGCTACATGGATCACCGCGAGCCTGAAGGGCTGCCAGCGGATCAGCAATACGGTTTACGCCACGCGCTGCAGGTGCAGCCGGGCGGGCTGCTCGCCGGCATCGGCTTGCCGGACGAGACTCAAGTCAATTCCATTCATGGCCAGGGCGTTCAGCGTCTGGCGCCGGGCCTTCATGTCGAAGCACTGGCGCCTGACGGGTTGATCGAAGCCTTCTCCGTCAGCGGAGCCAAAAGCTTTGCCTTGGGGGTGCAATGGCACCCTGAATGGCAGGTACGATCTAACCCGAATTATCTCGCCATCTTCCAGGCCTTTGGTGAGGCTTGCAGGAAGAAGGCGGGGCAACGCTGAGCCGACTATATATAAGTCGGTTCTCACCAACCCTGAGGTCTCTATGAGCACCAAACTAGACCAGCTTTCGAGCTGGCTGAAAGAACGCAAAATCACCGAAGTTGAATGCATGATCAGCGACCTTACCGGCATTGCCCGCGGCAAGATTTCGCCGACCAACAAGTTCCTCGACGAGAAAGGCATGCGCCTCCCTGAGAGTGTGCTGCTGCAGACCGTGACCGGCGACTACGTCGAGGACGACATCTATTACGACCTGCTCGACGAGGCGGACATCGACATGTTCTGCCGCCCGGACGAGAACGCCGTATTCCTCGTGCCCTGGGCCATTGAGCCGACTGCGATGGTGATCCACGACACCTTCGACAAGCAGGGCAACCCGATCGAGCTGTCGCCACGCAACATTCTCAAGAATGTACTCAAGCTCTACGCTGACAAAGGCTGGAAGCCGATCGTTGCGCCGGAAATGGAGTTCTACCTGACCAAGCGCAACAGCGACCCGGATTTCCCGCTGGTCGCGCCAATGGGCCGTTCCGGTCGTCCGGAAGTGGGCCGCCAGTCGTTCTCCATTGATGCGGCCAACGAATTCGACCCGCTGTTCGAAGACGTGTACGACTGGTGTGAAATCCAGGGCCTGGACCTCGATACGCTGATCCATGAAGACGGCCCGGCGCAGATGGAAATCAACTTCCGTCACGGCGAAGCCCTGCACCTGGCCGACCAGATCACCGTGTTCAAGCGCACCATGCGTGAAGCGGCGCTCAAGCATGACGTGGCGGCCACCTTTATGGCCAAGCCGATTACCGATCAGCCGGGCAGCGCCATGCACATTCACCAGAGTGTGGTGGACATCAAAACCGGGCAGAACCTCTTCTCCAATGCCGATGGCAGCATGAGCGAGTTGTTTATGCACCACATCGGCGGCCTGCAGAAGTACATCCCTGAGTTGCTGCCGCTGTTCGCGCCGAACGTCAACTCGTTCCGTCGCTTCCTGCCGGATACCTCGGCACCGGTGAACGTCGAGTGGGGTGAAGAGAACCGCACCGTAGGCCTGCGCGTACCGGAAGCCACACCACAGAACCGCCGCGTGGAAAACCGCCTGGCCGGTGCTGACGCCAACCCATACCTGGTGCTCGCCGCCTCCCTGTTGTGCGGCTACATGGGCATGGTCGACGGTTTGCAGCCAAGTGTTCCGGTCAAAGGTCGTGGTTATGAGCGTCGCAACCTGCGCTTACCGATCACCATCGAACACGCCCTGGAGCGCATGGAAGCCTGTAAAGAAGCGGAGAAGTACCTGGGCGATAAGTTTATGCGTGGCTATGTTGCAGTGAAGCGCGCTGAGCACGAGAACTACAAGCGCGTGATCAGTTCCTGGGAGCGTGAGTTCCTGCTGTTGTCGGTTTAGTTTTTCGGGGTTACTCATGGCCCTGTGGGAGGGGCTTCAGCCCCGATAATCGCCGCTGAAGCGCCTCCCACAGAGCCGGCAGAGCCCATTGAGAAGGTATGAGTATGAGTAAGTCAGTACAGAACCCGAAAACCCGCGAGTGGCAGGCCATGAGCCGCGATCACCACCTCGCGCCGTTCAGCGATTTCAAACAGCTGGCGGAAAACGGGCCGCGCATCATCACCAAAGCTGACGGCGTGTACCTGTGGGACAGCGAGGGCAATAAAATCCTCGATGCCATGGCCGGTCTTTGGTGTGTAGCTATCGGCTACGGGCGCAAGGAGCTGGCAGACGCTGCCGCCAAACAGATGCAAGAGCTGCCCTACTACAACATGTTCTTCCAGACGGCCACGCCACCGGCGCTGGAACTGGCCAAGGCCATCGCTGACCTGGCGCCTGCGGGCATGAACCATGTGTTCTTCACGGGCAGCGGTTCGGAAGGCAACGACACCATGCTGCGCATGGTGCGCCATTACTGGGCGATCAAAGGGCAACCTAACAAGAAAGTCATCATCAGCCGGGTCAACGGTTATCACGGCTCCACCGTGGCGGGCGCGAGCCTGGGCGGCATGAAGTACATGCACGAGCAGGGCGACCTGCCGATTCCGGGCATCGTGCACATCCCGCAGCCCTACTGGTTTGCCGAGGGCGGCGACATGAGTCCCGAGGCATTTGGTATCTGGGCGGCTGATCAGCTGGAGAAGAAGATTCTCGAAGTCGGCGAAGACAACGTCGCCGCCTTTATTGCCGAGCCGATCCAGGGCGCAGGCGGCGTGATTATTCCACCAGACAGCTACTGGCCGCGTATCCGCGAAATCCTCGCCAAGTACGACATTCTGTTTGTTGCCGATGAAGTGATCTGCGGCTTTGGCCGGACCGGTGAGTGGTTCGGTAGCGATTACTTCGGCAACACCCCGCACATGATGACCATCGCCAAGGGCCTGACCAGCGGTTACATCCCCATGGGCGGCCTGATTGTGCGTGACGATATCGTCGAGGTGCTCAACCAGGGGGGGGACTTCAACCACGGCTTTACCTACTCCGGCCACCCGGTTGCCGCGGCGGTGGCCTTGGAAAACCTGCGCATTTTACGCGAAGAAAAAATTGTTGAGCGGGTAAAAGCAGAAGCGGCACCGTATTTGCAGAAACGTTTGCGAGAGCTGGCGGATCACCCGCTGGTGGGTGAAGTGCGCGGCGTCGGTATGTTGGGTGCCATTGAATTGGTGCAGGACAAAGCCAGTCGCAAGCGCTTTGCCGCTGAGGTGGGTATCGGCATGATCTGTCGCGGTCACTGCTTCAACAACGGTCTGATCATGCGCGCCGTAGGCGACACCATAATCATTTCTCCGCCGTTGGTGATCAGTCACGCAGAGATCGATGAATTGATTGAAAAGGCTCGTAAATGCCTCGACCTGACCGCTGCACAGGTAACCAGTTAAGGCTTGTAACCCTTTGGTTTCAGATGGAATCGTCTGATCGTTGTCAACCGTAGGTGACCTTGCCAGACTGCGCCAATGCGCGTGTCAGGCTCACCGGAAGGTGCTGCTAACGACGCGCATCGTCCGCAAACGCTTACAACAACAGGAGCTGTACGCATGAAAAAATTCGGCAAAACCCTTCTCGCGTTGTCCCTTGCAGGGGCTGTAGCGAGTGCCGCACACGCGAATGACAAGGTCCTGCACGTTTACAACTGGTCTGACTACATCGCTGAAGACACCCTCGACAACTTCCAGAAAGAAACCGGCATCAAGGTCGTCTACGACGTCTTCGACAGCAACGAAACCCTCGAAGCCAAACTGCTGGCCGGCAGCTCCGGTTATGACATCGTGGTGCCGTCCAACCCGTTCCTGGCCAAGCAGATCAAAGCCGGCGTTTACCAGAAGCTGGACAAGTCCAAGCTGCCAAACTGGGAAAACCTCGATAAGAACCTGCTCACAGCCCTTGACCCAAGCGATCCAGGCAACCTGTATTCGATTCCTTACCTGTGGGGCACCATCGGCATTGGCTACAACGTCGACAAGGTCAAAGCCGCTCTGGGCGACGACGCCCCGGTAGATTCCTGGGACTTGGTGTTCAAGCCGGAAAACGTGGCCAAGCTGAAAGAGTGCGGTGTGTCGTTCCTTGATTCGCCGACCGAAATTCTCCCGGCGGCCCTCAACTACCTGGGCTTCAAACCAGGCAGCACTGATGCTGGCGAGCTGAAGAAAGCCGAAGAGTTGTTCCTGTCGATTCGCTCCTCAACCGCCTACTTCCATAGCTCCAAGTACATCGGCGACCTGGCTAACGGCAACATCTGTGTGGCCATCGGCTACTCGGGCGACCTGTACCAGTCCAAGTCCCGCGCTGAAGAAGCGAAGAACGGCGTGAACATCTCCTACAGCATCCCGAAAGAAGGTGCTGGCAGCTTCTTCGACATGTTGGCTATCCCGGCTGATGCGAAAAACGTCGAAGCCGCTCACGTGTTCCTCAACTACCTGATGAAGCCTGAGGTTACGGCCAACATCACCAACTTCGTGCAGTTCCCGAATGGCAACGCCGCCTCCACGCCGCTGGTGGACGACGTGCTGCGCAACGACCCGGGCATCTACCCGGACGCAGCGACCATGGCCAAGATCTACACCTTCCCAGACCTGCCGGCCAACGCGCAACGCGCGATGACTCGTAGCTGGACCAAAATCAAATCGGGTCGTTAATGGCCTAGGTTCTGTTGACGTAAGCCACCGGCTAGAATCTGGCTTTTGCCATGACCGACAGAAGCCAGTTAAGCGATACCGAGTGGGCTCATATACAAAGCCTGCTGAGTGCCACAAAGGGGATACGGCTACTGAACGCACCCAGTTGTCGA
>CAMCJM010000047.1 GCA_945874835.1 Pseudomonas synxantha
TCGACAACTGGGTGCGTTCAGTAGCCGTATCCCCTTTGTGGCACTCAGCAGGCTTTGTATATGAGCCCACTCGGTATCGCTTAACTGGCTTCTGTCGGTCATGGCAAAAGCCAGATTCTAGCCGGTGGCTTACGTCAACAGAACCTAACCCACCCTACTACTCCCACAGGTACGTCGTACGCTCTGGTCAAGCGGCACGTCACACCCACATTATGCCGATTATGCATGACCCAGCGTTTAACAGCATTGGCCACGATTAAGCCGAATCCCCTAATCTACGGGCCATCGCGGCATTTGCCGTATTTCCTGAGAAAACCTTGATCATGTCCGCTGCTGCATCCACTCGCCTCGAAAAAGACCTGCTTGGCACCCTCGACGTTCCTGCTGACGCCTATTACGGCATCCAGACCCTGCGCGCCGTGCAGAACTTCCGCCTGTCCGGCGTGACGCTGTCGCATTACCCGAAACTGGTCGTGGCCCTGGCCATGGTCAAACAGGCCGCTGCCGATGCTAACCGCGAGCTGGGCCACCTGTCCGCCGCCAAGCACACGGCGATCAGCACCGCCTGCGCGCGCATTATTCAGGGTGAGTTTCACGAGCAGTTCGTGGTCGACATGATTCAAGGCGGGGCCGGCACCTCGACCAACATGAACGCCAACGAAGTCATCGCCAACATCGCCCTTGAAGCCATGGGCTTCGAGAAAGGCGACTACAAGCACCTGCACCCGAACAACGACGTGAACATGGCGCAGTCGACCAACGACGCCTACCCAACCGCCATCCGCCTCGGTCTGCTGCTCGGTCACGAAAGCCTGCTGAGCGCATTGGATAAGCTGATCCAGTCGCTGTCGAAAAAGCACCTGGAGTTCAGCCACGTGCTGAAGATGGGTCGCACCCAGCTGCAAGACGCCGTACCGATGACCCTTGGTCAGGAGTTCCGCGCCTTCGCCACCACCCTCGGCGAAGACCTGCAACACCTGAAACACTTTGCCCCGACCCTGCTCACCGAAGTGAACCTGGGCGGCACCGCGATTGGCACCGGGATCAACGCCGACCCGCAGTACCAACTGCTGGCGGTCAAGCGCTTGGCGATTATCAGCGGCCACCCGCTGACCCCGGCCACCGACTTGATCGAGGCCACCAGCGACATGGGTGCCTTTGTGCTGTTCTCCGGCATGCTCAAACGCACCGCAGTCAAGCTGTCGAAGATGTGCAACGACCTGCGCCTGCTCTCCAGCGGCCCGCGCACCGGCATCAACGAAATCAACCTGCCCGCGCGCCAACCCGGCAGCTCAATCATGCCCGGCAAGGTCAACCCGGTGATCCCGGAAGCGGTCAACCAAGTGGCCTTCGAAGTGATCGGCAACGACCTGGCGCTGACCATGGCCGCTGAAGGTGGCCAGCTGCAGCTGAACGTGATGGAGCCGCTGATCGCCTACAAGATCTTCGACTCGATCCGCCTGCTGACCCGCGCCATGGATATGCTGCGTGAGCTGTGCATCGACGGCATCACCGCCAACGAAGCGCGCTGCCGTGAACTAATGGAAAACTCCATCGGCCTAATCACCGCACTGAACCCCTATATCGGCTACGAAAACGCCACACGCATCGCCAAAGTGGCGCTGGAAAGTGGTCGCGGCGTACTGGAGCTGGTGCGTGAAGAGCAGCTGCTGGGCGACGCCGAACTGGCCGACATCCTGCGCCCAGAAAACATGATCGCCCCGCGCTTGGCACCCCTGCTAAGCCACTGACATAGACTGCTGTAACGGAGGATGTCCCCCCTCCGCTTCCCAGGGATGGCTTCGGCCATCCCTTTTTTGTGGGCGCACGACCAAGCCACCAACCATGCAATTGCGCGCCCCTAAAAAATCCACTCTTTTGCAGCGTGCGCTTGACAACATAATCAAGCCAGACGAATATACCTACCAACAGGTAGGTAGATGCCGGAAGGCTCCGTATTCGCCTAATACCTTTGATGCATAAGCTCCACCTAAGCGTACAAGCGTAGTTTTAAACCTGAACAACCTACCTATCAGTAGGTGTATTTTGACCGGCAGTATGACCACTCTCATCGGCAAAACACTACTCACTACTGGAGCGACATGCAGTGACCCAACCTCAACACAGCAATGGCATCGACGTGAATGCCCTGCAACAGCTCAGCACCTCGGTGAATCAAAACCTTGCTGCTGGCAAAGCAGGTTTCGCCGTCCATACCACTTGGATGGGAGGCACCCTAACTCGCGCTACAACAGGCGTCATGACATTGGGTGATCGGGCGCTGACACGTCCTTACGTGATCACTGCAGACGAACCACAGGCACTCCTCGGCAGAGACAGCGCGCCCAACCCACAAGAATTGTTGTTGGCCGCCTTAAATGCCTGCATGGCCATCGACTATGTCGCCAATGCCGCTGCCATGGGCATCGAGATCGACTCCATGACCATACGCAGCAGCAGGGATCTGCGTGGTTTTCTGGGGCTCGACGTAGCCATCAACCCCGGCTACGACACCGTCACTGTGGAAGTGGACATTCACTCCATGGCCCCACCTGAGCGCTTGAAGGAACTGCACACACGGGTTCGCCGAACATCGCCGAACGTCAATTGCTTCGTTCGACCGATAAACCTCGACATACGCACACGCCATTACCCCTTTGAGTCATGCACCGCGCAACACACCTGACGATACGCATCGAGGCACCGGTATTAACCAAGACAGCTCAGCGCACAACAAACACAAGCCAATAAACGCGCCACCACCACCTACCTTTATGTAGGTAGATATATTTACCAAGCAGCCCTGGGATTTCCCCAGAGCACCCAAACCGAGAGGCAAGCACCATGAAACAGATGATGAAATCCATCCTCAACCTAATGGCCGTGACAGCCATGTTGTTCACCCTGCAAGGCACAGCCTTCGCCGACGGCGCAAAACGCGTGCTGATCATGATGTCGTCAGAAAGCGCCATGGGCATCAGCGGCAAAGTCACCGGCACCTGGTTTGAAGAAGTCGCCACGCCCTACTACACCCTGCGTGAATCAGGCTATGAAGTGGTTATGGCGTCACTGGAAGGCGGCAATGCGCCGATTGACCTGCTCAGCATGCAAGCGCCCTTCACCACCAAAAACACCGAACGTTTTGCGAAAGACCCGGTGGCCATGCATGCCCTGCAAAACACCAACAAACTGAGCGAAATCAACTATCAAGATTTCGACGCGGTGTTCTTCCCAGGCGGCTACGGCCTGCTGTGGGACCTGGCCAGCGACTCATTGACCATCAAAATGATTGAAGACTTCTTTGCCGCCGGCAAGCCGATTGCCATGGTCTGCCACGCCCCGGCCATTCTGCGTGATGCTAAGAAAGCCAATGGTGAGCCGCTGGTTAAAGGCCTCAACGTCACCGGCTTCATGAATGCCGAAGACGATGAACTGGACCTCTCGCGCCACCTGCTGTTCTCGCTGGAAGACATGCTCAAGGCCAACGGTGCCAACTACAAAGGCACCAAAAAGAACTGGGAAGCACACATCCAAATCGACGGCCCGCTAATGACCGGTCAAAACCCGGCAAGCGCCCCCGTACTGGCTGAAGCACTGGCCAAAAAACTGCGGTAAGCCAGTAACCGGTGGTGACTCAGCACTGAGCCACCACCGCCCAGGCAAGCCCATAAAGCAACACAAATTGATACACCGCGAAAACTACCTACTAATAGATATATAGGAATACACAACATGAAAAAGCTACTGATCGCTGTCAACCTGAGCGCCGCCCTGCTACTGACCATCAGCCAATCTGCCATCGCCACCGAGCCTGGCCTGCTGGCCGAGAATGGCAGTGAGCGCTTACTGCAGCAGCAGAGGCAACGCCTGATAGAACCTGTCGAGAGCATTCAACTGGCCGAAGATGGTGCAGATCGCTTGATTGAACAACGTCGCAAAGGTGCTTACAGCCAGGCTGAAACCATGGAGCTGGCAGCCGATGGCGCAGAACGCAGCCGCCAACTACGGCGCGCGTAAATGTCAGGCTGATAACTCGCCTGGAGCATCTGGGCGAGTTGTGCAATGAACAATACACGCGGCAACAGCCGGTCAACATCACCCCGAATAGTGTTTGACATGCCCCGGCCAATCCACACAATACAAACCTATTAATTGGTCGACACGAACGGAATCAAGCCCATGAAACACTTCTCGGAAATCTCGCCGTCAGCTGAGCGTATTGTCGATGTGGCGGAATCGCTGATTCAGAATGTTGGCTTTAATGGCTTCTCCTACGAAGACATTGCCCGCATTGTCGGCATCAAGAAACCCAGCATTCATCACCACTTTGCCACCAAAGCCGAATTGGTCACGGTTCTCACGCAACGCTACACCCATCGTTTTCGTGAGCAACTGCTGCATGTAGAGGCCGGTAACCGCAATCCGCTTGAGCGCCTACGCGCCTATGCGCAACTGTTTGAAGCCACCTACGCCACCCAGCAGCGTCTGTGCCTGTGCGGCATGCTCGGCGCGGAAATCGACACCCTGCCCGAGTCGATCAACGCTGAAGTAAAACGCTTCTTCAAAATCAACCTAGAGTGGCTGCGCGACATCATCACCACCGGCCAACAGCAACAACTGCTTAAAACCATGCCTGCCGAAGAAATGGCCATGCTGTTTATTGGCGCTCTCGAGGGTTCCATGGTCGTGGGCCGTGGCATGAACAGTGACCACGGTCCTCAAAAGGCGGCTAAAACGCTGCTGGACTGCTGGACCGTCTGAGAGGGCGTTAGCCCGCCATGCGAGGCCGGCCAATGGACAGTGCGCGACCTTAACCTGGCATCACCTGTTAACAGCTTGTTGTTGAGCATCCAGGCCCGAGGCACACGACACACAGTCAGTTTGCGCTTGAGGCACTGCGGCAAAATCCAACACCACAGCCTTGGGCATACAACTGATCGAATGCGAGATGCCCAGCAGGCGCTGCCAGACCCTGCTGCGGGTCGAGCTGGATACCGGATACATCGACCGGCAGCGGTAGAGCAAAGGGTATGGTCGTGTTGATTGGCGCAGTAAACGTCGCAGAACATGGACCTTACACCAGGCCAATATTCGACCTAGCATGGCGCATCAGCTCAGGAGCACGCCCATGTACACGCCCGCCGCCTTTCGTCAGGACGACCTTGCCACGCTGCACCAGCAAATACGCGCCACGCGCCTGCCGACGCTGGTCAGCCATGGCACGCAGGGCTTGCTCGCCAGCCATTTGCCGTTGCTGCTGGACGCAGACGAAGGGCCCTACGGCACGCTGTACGGCCACTTCGCCAAGGCCAACCCGCAGTGGCGCGATTTGGCTGGCGGCAGCCCGGCGTTGGTGATCTTTCAGGGGGCCGATGCCTATATCAGCCCGTCTTGGTACGCCGCTAAGGCCGAGCACGGCAAGGTGGTGCCGACCTGGAACTACATCAGCGTGCAGGCCCATGGCCGCGCTGAGGTATTCGACGACGCCGAGCGCTTGCTGCACCTGGTCAGCAGCCTCAGCGCCCTGCATGAGGCCGACCGCCCACAACCCTGGGCGGTGAGTGATGCGCCGCGTGAGTACATCGATAGCATGCTGCGCGCCATTGTCAGCTTTGCCTTGCCCATCGAGCGCCTTGAAGGCAAATGGAAGCTCGGGCAGAACCGCAGTCAGGCCGACCAAACCGGCGTGCGCGAGGGCCTGCACGCCAGCCCAAACCCTCGCGACCGCGAATTGGCCGCGCAGATCAACCTCTCATCCATGCCCAAGGATGCGCTATGAGCCCGTCCACTTTGCCCGACTGGCAGCCCGCCGCCACCCCGCCCCGCGCCGTCTTGCAGGGCCGCTTTGTGTGCCTCGAACCGCTTGCTCCGACCCGCCATGGCGACGAGCTGTGGCAGACGCTGCAAGGCCCGGACAGCGACCCGGCACAGTGGCAATTCATGCCCTACGGCCCGTTCAGCGAACGGGGTGCGTTCGATGCGTGGCTAAACGGCCATGCCGCCAGTGACGACCCGCTGTTCTTTAGCGTGATTGACCTGCGCCAGCAGCGCGCCGTCGGCCTGCTCAGCCTGATGCGCATCGCCCCCGCGGACGGCTGCATCGAGATCGGCCATGTGCTGTTCGGCGCGCCGATGCAGCGCAGCCCGGCGTCGACCGAGGCGGTGTATCTGCTGGCCAAGTTAGCGTTTGGCACACTGGGTTATCGCCGCCTGGAGTGGAAGTGCGACGCCGCCAACGCCCGCTCCATGCACGCGGCCAAACGCCTGGGCTTTAGTTATGAGGGTTTGTTTCGGCAGCACATGGTGCGCAAGGGCCGTAACCGCGACACCGCTTGGTATTCGATCATCGACCGCGAATGGCCTGCCCTGGCAACCGGTTTTGAGCGCTGGCTGGCGGCGGATAACTTCAACGCCTATGGACAACAGAAACAGCGCCTAGAAAATATGCGGAAATAAACAGTAGGTTGGCGTTGAGCGCAGCGAAGCCCAACGCTGCGCCCGGCCTCGACGCGTACGCGGCTTGGGCCACCCGCATCATGCGATCAACCGCTTATTCGACCTCAAACAACCCATGCCGGATCCGCGCACTGGCCAGGCGCTGACGGATGTCGGCGTCGATGCGCGAGTCGTCCGGGCTGTAGAGCATCACTTGGCGGTAGGCGTTGACCCGTTTGATCTCGCTGCCCAGGTATTCCCAGACCACGCGGGTACAGGCCGGGGTGCGCAGGTCGCCGCTGGACACACCGGTCTTCAAGCCATTCAAGCGTGTGATGCGGCTCTTGTAGCTGGGAATCAGGATGGTTTGGCTCATCTCGTTGCCGGTCAGCGACTCGTAGTCGATAAGAAACAGCCGGTCTTGCAGGTAGAACGCCGCGCCGAGGTAGCGACAGCGCACCCAGTCTTCGGCCTTGCCACTGTCGGCGCGCGACGGTTCCTGACGCTCTTGGCGTTCAAAAAGAAATGTGCCGCGCTCCTCGCGCAGGTGCAACAGCGACAACAGAATTTGCCCGGGCACCGACATGCAGTTGGCGTACTCGAAGTAATAGCCACAGTAGCGCGACAGGCTGTTGGAGTGCTCGCCCAGCGGTTGAAACCACTCCAATAACGGGCCGCCGAACACCCGTGCCTCTTGGCTGCCACTGCGCGCCCCAATCAGGTCAGTGAACTGCTCAGTCGGCAGGTTCAGCTCATAGGCCTCCACCCCAAAAAAGTCGCAAATACGCTTGAGGTTGAAGGCCGTCGGCCGGCTCTGCCCGCTGAGGTATTTATTGAACTGGGCGCGATTGATGGTGAGCTTGCGGCAAACCTCGGCGATTGACCGGTAATGGCTGCACAACAGCTTTAGATTGGACCCTAGATGGTCAGGCATGGCAGATTCCTGATGATGCGAGTGACGCGATTCTAGAATCAACTCGCGCCAAATCGCAACCACCCGAGAAATTGCATGGACGGCGCGTCTGCCCAAACATTCGGGCCCTACGCAAATTCCCTTCTCAAAACAACAAGAGAGACCTCACTGCCATGCTCGATATTCTCAATGACCTGATCTGGGGCAAGCTCCTGATCGTGATGCTGATCGGCCTCGGTCTGTACTTCACCATCGCCTCGCGTTTCATCCAGTTCCGCTATTTCAGCAGCATGTTCCGTATCTTCGGTCAGGCCTTTCAGCGCCAGCCCGGCCAACTCAGCTCGTTCCAAGCGCTGATGGTTTCAGTCGCCGGCCTCGTCGGTGCCGGCATCATCGCAGGTGTCTCGGTGGCGATCATGCTTGGTGGCCCAGGCGCGATTTTCTGGATGTGGTTAGCAGCACTGGTCGGCATGGCCACCAGCTACTTCGAATGCTCCCTGGCGCAGCTGTACAAGCGCCGTGAAGACGACGGCACCTACCGCGGTGGCCCGGCCTTCTACATTCAACATGGCCTGGGCCAACGCTGGTTGGGCATCGTGGTATCGATCCTGCTGCTGATGACCTTCGGCTTCGGCTTCAACGCCGTGCAGTCGTTCACCGTGGCCAGCTCGATGCATGACACCTTCGGCATGCCGAGCTATGTCAGCGGCGCGATTCTGGCCGTAGTGATGGGTCTGGTCATCTTCGGCGGCATCAAGCGCATCGCTAAATTTGCTGACGTGCTGGTGCCGGTAATGGCCTTCTCGTATATCGCCATGGCGCTGTTCGTAATCGGCAGCCACCTAGATGCCGTACCGGCCACGTTCGTCCTGATCTTCAAGAGCGCGTTCGGCCTGGAACCTGCGTTTGCCGGTGGTATCGGTGCCGCCATTCTGATGGGCGTGAAACGCGGCCTGTTCTCTAACGAAGCGGGCTTGGGCAGTGCGCCGAACGTTGCTGCTGTGGCCGAGGTCAAGCACCCGGCTGCGCAGGGCATCGTGCAGTCGCTCAGCGTTTTTATCAACACCATCATCATGGGCAGCTGCACCGCACTGATCATCCTGCTGTCCGGCGTGTATCAGCCAGGCACAGAAATGGCCGGTGTCGTGCTGACGCAAACCGCAGTCGCCAGCGTGGTCGGTGAGTGGGGCCGCGTGTTTGTCACCATAGCGCTGCTGTTATTCGTCTTCACCTCCCTTACTTACAACTACTACCTGGGTGAAAACGCCCTGGGCTTCTTCAGCAAGAAGCGCGCACCGTTAATGGTTTACCGTGCGCTGGTGGTAGCACTGGTACTCTGGGGCTCGGTACAGGATCTGGGCACCGTGTTCGCCTTTGCGGACGTGACCATGGGCTTGCTGGCCATCTGCAACCTGATTGCCCTGGTGCTGCTGTTCAAGGTCGGCCTGCGCCTGATGCGCGACTACGACAACCAGATCAAAGCCGGTGTAGAGTCGCCGGTGTTTGATGCGAAGAACTTCGCTGACCTGGACATCGACCCTGCTGCATGGCCGAGCAAAAGCAACACCGTTTCGGTTGATGCTGCAGAGGCAAGCAACTTGGCGCACCAGCGCTAACAGCATGCACATGCAGTGAATAAACAGGGGGCTTGGCCACCTGTTTGCCTATAAGAACAATAGAAATCACGGAGCCCCCACGATGGGTTGCAGACAACTTCTGGTGCTCTACACCGGTGGCACCATCGGCATGCAGAAGAGCGCCGACGGCCTGGCCCCCGCATCCGGTTTTGAAGCGCGGATGCGCGCTCAACAAGCCCTGCACGATCAACCCCTGCCCGCGTGGCAGTTCCGCGAGCTGTTGCCGCCGATTGATAGCGCCAATATGCAGCAGCGCAACTGGCTGGCGATGGTCGCGGCGATTCGCGCCGGCGTCGAGCAGGACGGCTGTGATGGCGTGCTGCTGTTGCACGGTACCGACACCCTGGCCTACAGCGCTGCAGCGTTGAGCTTTTTGCTGTTGGGCTTGCCGGTTCCGGTTGTGCTCAGCGGCTCGATGCTGCCAGCCTGGGCTGAAGGCAGCGATGCCTGGAGCAACCTGTTCGGCGCTATGAGCACATTGCATGACGGCATCGCGCCGGGCGTGCACCTGTATTTCAACGGTGCGCTGCTCCACGGTGCGCGGGTCAGCAAGCTGCGCGGCGATGCCTTTGATGCCTTCCACGCGCTGCCGCGCCTGCGTCAAAGCCCGCGTGCCGAGCATATCCCGGCCAGCATCGACTTTCGCCAGACGCGCCAGCCGGTCAACCTGGCAGTGCTGCCGCTCTACCCCGGCATTCAGGCCCGCCACGTGCACGCGCTGCTGAGCAGGGGCGTGCAGGGGCTGGTACTGGAATGCTACGGCAGCGGCACCGGACCGTCTGACGACGCCGAACTGCTGGATGTGCTCAAAGTCGCCCATGCGCGCGGCGTGGTGCTGGCGGCGATCAGCCAATGCCCGCAAGGCCATGTGGAGTTCGGCGTGTATGCCGCCGGCAGCCAACTGGCCAGCGCCGGGTTGATCTCCGCTGGCGGCATGACCCGTGAAGCGGCGCTGGGCAAGCTGTTCGCCCTGCTCGGCGCAGGCCTGTCCGCCGCCGAAGTGGCACACTGGTTTGCCATTGATCTGTGTGGTGAACGGGCGGATTGAAGGATGCAAGCCAGCAGCTAGGCTGCAAGAGTCTTTGTAGCAATCTCACAGGAGTGCCCCATGCCCGTTCGCCTACCCGTTGAAATCCGCCCGGTGAGCAGCGCCGACCATGCCGCCTGGTTGCCGCTGTGGCTGGGCTACCAGCGCTTCTACATGACCGAGATTGCCGCGGCGACCAGCGACCTGACCTGGCAGCGCTTCCTCGACCCGGCCGAGCCACTGCACGCCGCCCTCGCCTGGCATGAAGGCCAAGCCATCGGCTTGGTGCACTGGATTTACCACCGCTCGACCTGGACGCCCGGCGACTACTGCTACCTGCAAGATCTGTTTATTGCCAAGGACATCCGCAGCAGCGGCGCGGGTCGCCAGCTCATCGAGCATGTGTATCAGCAGGCCAAAGCCCAAGGCTGCTCACGCACCCATTGGTTGACCCACGAGAGCAACAGCCGCGCCATGCTGCTGTATGAACGCATCGCCGAGCGCTCGGGGTTTGTGCAGTACCGTAAAGTCTTCTGAGAACCTGCTTACGATCTGCTGCGCGTCGGCCCTGCTGCGTTAAAAACCGGCTCGGAAGCCGCTTGCGGCTAACGCGCTTCAGCGCGACCCGGAGGGCGAGTAAAACGAGTAATGCTCATTTACAGCCAGTAAACTCCGCTTCCTCGCCGCTTTGACCAGCCGGAGGCTGTTACTAACGTAGCGCCTTGCATGGCTCTAGCTCGCGAGATCGTAAGCAGGTTCTTCGCCCCTGACCTTATGGTCAGAAATTCTGGCCATTGTCTTGCCGCAGGTAAATTACGGCGCTATCTTCTGCGCCATGCCCGGCCACTTGCGCCGGTGCACACCTGGATCAGCAGACAGGGTGAACACTGAGCTGGCTAACCTGAACCCAATTTCAGAGGAGCCAACTCAATGGCTGCTACGCGTATCTGGATCAAAAACCCCCTCGCCATCTTCACTGCCAACAACCTCGACGCCGCCGGCGGATTGGTGATTGAGGGCGGTGTGATCGTCGAATTGCTCAAGGCCGGCCAACAGCCGTCGCAACCCTGCGAGCAGCGCTTCGATGCGCGCGAGCATGTGGTGTTGCCAGGGCTGATCAACACCCACCACCACTTCTACCAAACCCTTACCCGCGCATGGGCTCCGGTGGTCAACCAGCCGTTGTTCCCCTGGCTGCAAACCCTCTACCCGGTGTGGGCGCGCCTAACCCCCGAGAAGCTTGCCCTGGCCAGCAAAGTGGCCCTGGCCGAGTTGCTCTTGTCTGGTTGCAGCACGGCGGCAGATCACCACTACCTGTTCCCCGGCGGCTTGGAAAACGCCATCGACGTACAGGTTGAAGCCGTGCGCGAATTAGGCATGCGCGCCATGCTCACCCGCGGCTCCATGAGCCTGGGCCAAGCCGATGGCGGCCTACCGCCGCAGCAGACCGTGCAGCAAGGCGAGGTGATTCTGGCTGACAGCCAGCGCCTGATTAACACCTACCACCAGCGTGGCGATGGCGCGCAGATCCAGATCGCCCTCGCGCCCTGCTCGCCCTTCTCGGTGACCCAGGACATCATGCGCCAGAGCGCCGAACTGGCCGAGGAACTGGACGTACGCCTGCACACCCACCTGGCGGAAACCCTCGACGAAGAGGACTTCTGCCTGCAACGCTTTGGCCTGCGCACCGTGGACTATCTGGACAGCGTTGGCTGGCTCGGCCCACGCACCTGGTTGGCCCACGGCATCCACTTCAACCCGGATGAAATCGAACGCCTCGGCGCGGCCGGCACCGGCATCTGCCACTGCCCCAGCTCGAACATGCGCCTGGCCTCCGGTATTTGCCCGACCCTCGACCTGGAAGCTGCAGGCGCGCCGATCGGCATCGGCGTGGATGGCTCGGCGTCCAACGATGGCTCCAACATTATCCTCGAAGCGCGTCAGGCCCTGTACCTCCAGCGTCTGCGCTACGGCGCCGAGAAGATCACTCCGGAACTGGTACTGGGCTGGGCCAGCAAGGGCTCGGCCAAGCTGCTGGGGCGCAGCGATATTGGCGAGCTGGCCGTGGGCAAGCAGGCCGACCTGGCCTTCTTCAAACTAGACGAACTGCGTTTCTCCGGCAGCCACGACCCTATTGCCGCGCTGCTGCTGTGCGGTGCCGACAAGGCCGACCGCATGATGATAGGTGGTCAGTGGCGGGTGATCGACGGGCAGATCGAAGGCCTCGACGTGGCCCAGTTGATCGCCGACCACCGCCAAGCAGCCAAGGAACTGATCGCCGGGTAATGCTGTGGCGACGCAGGTGGGAGCAGCGCAGCTTTGTAGGGTGAGTTAGGCGCATGAGCATGGATTCTCTGCTGCTGCGAAGTCAGTTGCGCCGTAACCCACCCGCGCTGGCAGACCGAACATCGCTTGGTGGATTACGTGCCGCTCCGGTTGCGCAAATGTCCTTACCGATCAAGCCTCAGCGTCACTAAACCACCCTACACAAGCGGCGCTAAACCGCCCCCTAGAACACCGACCAGCCGATCCGCTCGCTGAGCAACTCCAGGGCCTTGATCCCGGCCAGGGAGTTGCCCGCTGCGTTAAGTTCCGGCGACCACACGCACACGCTGAACTGCCCCGGCACCACGGCAACAATCCCCCCGCCCACACCGCTCTTGCCCGGCAGACCGACGCGGTAAGCGAAGTTGCCCGCCTCGTCATACAGGCCGCTGGTGGCCATGATCGCGTTGACCTGCTTGCTCTGTCGCGCGCTCAAGATCTGCTGGCCGCTGTGTTTGCAGAAGCCGTCGTTGGCCAGAAAGCAGAATGCGCGCGCCAGGTCGACGCAGCTCATGCGCAACGCGCAGTAGCTGAAGTAACTGCGCAGCACCGCTTCCACATCGTTATGGAAATTGCCGAATGACTGCATCAGGTAAGCCGCCGCCGCGTTGCGTGCGCGGTGCTGGTATTCCGATTCGGCCACGCGCCGGTCCACCACGATCTCAGGGTTGCCGGCCAGACGACGCACGAAGTCACGCATCGACAACACCAGCGCGCCAGCATTGATAAATGGATTGCGCGGTTTGCCGCGCTCGAACTCCAACTGCACCAGCGAGTTGAATGGTTGGCCGGACGGCTCATGCCCGAGGCGCTGCCAGATGTCTTCAGCGGAATGTTCGATGGCCTGCACCAGGCTGAACACTTTGGAAATGCTCTGCACGGAGAACGGCGTGTGCGCATCACCGGCGCAGTAGAGCTCGCCATCGTTGCTGTACACCGCAATGCCCAGTTGGTTGGCCGATACATCGGCCAGCGCGGGGATGTAATCGGCCACCTTGCCCTGACCGATTAGCGGGCGGACTTCATCGAGGATTTCATTCAACAACGCTTGCATGTTCAGGCTCACCCCAAGGCCCGAGCGCACCTCGGACAGTGGCAAATAGACGCTTGCCCGGCGGTGCTGATCACACCTCAGCAGCGGAGAATGCACAACAACGTAGGGTGGATGACGCTCTTTTCATCCACAGGGGTTCAACCGCGCGCGGTGGACGGGTGAAACGACGTCCACCCTACCGGCTCACGGCCATGCAACCTGCGCAATACACAACAGCGTGGGTGGATGACGCTCTTTTCATCCACCGTGATCGAGCGCCGATCAGAACTTCTCTGGGCGTAACACTTCCACCTGCGACAGGTAGCAGACCATGGCGAAGTTGGCGTAATAGCGCGCTTGCAGGTGATTGGCAATGCGCTCGGCAATGTCGCGGGCGCAGATGATCTCGACACGGATATTGCCTTCGGTGTCCCAACCGGCGCTGCGCACGCCGCACCCACCACGACCGCGGGCGTCAGAGATGGTCCAGCCTGGTGCGCCGAGTTGTTGCAGGTCGAGCACCAGCTTCTTCTCCAGCGCGGCCTCGCAGATGACAGTCAGCACGGTGCGGATATGTGCATCCATTTCAGAGTCCCCAGGCGATCAGTTGCTCGGCCAGCAGCAGGTAGAGTGGTATGCCGATTAAGATGTTGAAGGGGAAAGTGATCCCCAGAGACGCCGTCAGTGACAGCGACGGATTGGCCTGCGGCAAGGCCAAACGCATGGCCGCTGGCACCGCGATATACGACGCTGATGCCGCCAGCGTGGCCAACACCGCTGTGCCGCCCAGACTCAGGTCCATCATGCGACCCAGCAAGGCACCGATCAATGCGCCAAATAGCGGCATCACCAGGGCGAAGGCCAGCAGGCGCAGGCCAAACTGTTTCAGCGCGCCCAGCTGACCGGAAGCGATCAGGCCCATTTCCAGCAGGAACAGCGCCAGCACCGGTTTGAACATGCTGGTGTACAGCGGCTCCAGCGGTTTGATGCCTTCCTTGCCGGCAATCGCGCCGATCACCAGGCCGCCGAGCAGCAGCATGATGCTTTTGCCGAGGAATATTTCCCGGCCCAGTTCGCCCCAGTTGGTGTCACGGGCAATGCCCTTGGCCAACAGGATGCGACCAGAATTGCCGGGATTTCCAGAATGGCGACAAACAGCGGCATGTAGCTTTCGAACTCGATGCCCTTGGCCATCATGTACGCCACGACCACGGCAAAGGTGCCGGCGCTCACCGAGCCGTAATGCGCCGCCACCGCCGCGGCGTTGACGCGATCAAAGCGCAGGGCGCGCAGCACGGCAAAGGCGATCAAGGGCAGGGTAATACCGAGTGCCAGTATCCACGCCGACTGGCCCAGCAGTTGCCAGCTGACCTGCTCGGCCAATTCCACGCCGCCATGCAGACCGATGGCCAACAGCAGGATGATCGACAAGGTTTCATAAAGTGCCGGCGGCAGTTTCAGTTCGCTTTTCAGCAAACCGGCCGTCAAACCAAACACGAAGAACAGCACTACCGGATCCAGGCTCACTGCATATTCCTCAGCTTTAAAATGTCTGATCTAAGACGCCGGCTGCGTCACATCGCGCTAATAAAAGGTCACGCCCCAAACCCGGCTGTGCTGAAACCCGGTTTCTATCGTCCGCCTGGCCAAATGACCACTCGAACGGCGCGGGGCATGACCATAAACCAGAGCCTTGTGGCTCGCCAGGGTCATTCCCCTGGTTCTGTCAGCCATCAGCACCGCTTTAAAAAAGCAGAGCGGATGGCTGCGCTGAATAAAACGCCCCGCAGCGGATCGAATGCCTGTTCAACCGTCCGGGGCAAAACATCCTCAACGCACGCCGCGCTGAAGAGGTATTTCGTTAACCTTCGATTTCCACCAGTACGTCACCCGGATTGACCCGGTCGCCCTTGGCCACATGCACCGCTTTGACGGTACCGGCAATCGGCGCCTGCACTTCGGTTTCCATCTTCATCGCTTCGCTGATCAACACGGCTTGGCCAGCCTTGACCGCATCACCGACCTTGACCAGCACATCGACGATATTGCCCGGCATGCTGGTGCTGACATCGCCCGGTGCGCTGGCCTGTTTGCGCTTGCCGGTGGTGCCGGCGACAAAATCATTCAGCGGCTCGAACACCACTTCTTCCGGCATGCCATCGATGGACAGGTAGAAATGCCGCTTACCGTCGCTTTTCACGCCCACACCGGTGATGTCGACGCGGTAGCTCTCGCCGTGCACGTCCACGACAAATTCAGTGGGCACACCTTCACCACCGGCTTCCGGAATGGGCAGCAGGGCTTCGGGCTTCAAGCTGCCAGCGACGCGCTCTTCGAGAAACTTGCGGCCGATATCGGGGAACATGGCGTAGGTCAGCACGTCTTCTTCGCATTGCGCCAGGCTGCCAATTTCCTCGCGCAGCTTGGCCATTTCCGGCTTAAGCAAATCGGCCGGACGCACTTCGATAACGTCTTCACTGCCAATCGCCTGCTTGCGCAGTTGCTCGTTGACCTTGCCCGGTGCCAGGCCATAGCGGCCTTGCAGGTACAGCTTCACCTCGTTGGTGATGGTCTTGTAGCGCTCGCCAGCCAGCACGTTGAACACCGCCTGAGTGCCAACAATCTGCGAGGTGGGCGTGACCAGCGGCGGAAAGCCGAGGTCTTCACGCACCCTTGGAATTTCCGCGAACACCTCATTGATGCGGCTCAGCGCGCCCTGCTCTTTGAGCTGGTTGGCCAGGTTGGACATCATCCCGCCCGGCACCTGATTGACCTGCACACGGGTGTCGACGGCGGTGAATTCGCTCTCGAACTGGTGGTACTTCTTGCGCACCGCATGGAAGTACAGGCCGATCTCTTGCAGCAGCGGCAAGTCGAGGCCGGTGTCGTAGGGGCTGCCTTTTAACGCAGCGACCATGGACTCCGTACCCGGATGGCTGGTGCCCCAGGCAAAGCTGGAAATGGCCGTGTCGATATGGTCCGCCCCGGCCTCAATCGCCTTGAGCTGGCACATCGCACCCATGCCGGCGGTGTCGTGACTGTGGATAAACACCGGCAGATCCACTTGCGCCTTCAACGAACTCACCAAGTTGGCGGTGTCGAATGGCGTCAGCAGCCCGGCCATGTCTTTGATGGCAATGGAGTCAATGCCCATGGCTTGCATGGCCTTGGCCTGCTGCACAAAGGCGTCGACGGTGTGCACGGGGCTGGTGGTGTAGGCGATGGTGCCCTGTGCATGTTTGCCCGCTGCTTTCACCGCCTCGATAGACACCCGCAGGTTGCGCACATCGTTCATCGCATCAAAGATGCGGAACACGTCGATGCCGTTGACCGCCGCCTTGGCCACAAAAGCACGCACCACGTCGTCGCTGTAGTGCCGATAGCCGAGCAGGTTCTGCCCGCGCAGGAGCATCTGCAAGCGGGTGTTGGGCAACCCGGCCTTAAGCTTGCGCAGGCGCTCCCACGGGTCTTCTTTCAAGAAGCGCACGCAGGCATCAAACGTCGCCCCGCCCCAGACTTCCAGCGACCAGTAACCGACCTGATCGAGCTTGGCGCAGATCGGCAGCATGTCCTCCAGGCGCATGCGCGTGGCGATGATCGACTGGTGGGCATCACGCAGGATGGTGTCAGTAACGGTGATCTTTTTCTGCAAAACGGGCGTGCTCATGTTCTCAGCTCTCCTGTAGCCCGGATGCATTCCGGGGCCGCAGTTCCCGGATTACATCCGGGCTACGATTCGTTAAAGACCGGCGTGAGCCGCAATGGCAGTGGCGATGGCAATGGCCAGGTGCGACGGGTTGCGTTTGATCGAGTACTCGGTCAACTCCGGGTGCGCTTCGACAAAACTGGTGTTGAACTGGCCACTGCGAAACTCCGGATTGCGCAAAATCTCCTGGTAGTAAGGCGCGGTGGTCTTCACCCCTTGCAAGCGCATGTCGTCCAGGGCGCGCAGGCCACGATCCAGCGCCTCTTCCCAGGTCAACGCCCACACCACCAGCTTCAGGCACATCGAGTCGTAATACGGCGGGATGGTGTAGCCGGTGTAAATCGCCGTGTCGGTACGCACGCCAGGGCCGCCGGGGGCGTAGTAGCGGGTGATCTTGCCGAAGCTAGGCAGGAAGTTGTTCTTCGGGTCTTCGGCATTGATGCGGAACTGCAGGGCAAAACCCCGGTGGATGATGTCTTCCTGCTTAACCGATAACTCCAGCCCCGAGGCGATGCGAATCTGCTCACGAACAATGTCGATGCCGGTGATTTCTTCGGTGATGGTGTGCTCCACCTGCACGCGGGTGTTCATCTCCATGAAGTACACCTCACCCTCGGCGAGCAAAAACTCCACGGTGCCGGCGTTCTCGTAACCCACGGCCTTGGCGGCTCGCACAGCCAGATCGCCGATGTAGGCGCGCTGCTCCGGGGTCAGCTGCGGGCTGGGGGCGATTTCCACCAGCTTCTGGTTACGCCGCTGGATCGAGCAATCACGCTCGTAGAGGTGCACGGTATTGCCAAAGCGGTCGGCGAGAATCTGCGCTTCGATGTGCTTGGGGTTGACGATGCATTTTTCCAGAAACACTTCGGCACTGCCGAAAGCCTTGGTTGCCTCTGAAATCACCCGTGGGAACGCCTGCTCCAGTTCAGCGCGCGAGTTACAGCGACGGATACCCCGGCCGCCACCACCGCTGGTGGCCTTGAGCATCACCGGGTAGCCAATGCGTTCGCCCTCGACCAGCGCTTCGGCAATGTCAGCCACGTTGCCTTCGGTGCCGGGTGTGACCGGTACACCGGCTTTGATCATGCTGCGCCGGGCTTCGGTCTTGTCGCCCATGCGGCGAATCACGTCCGCCGACGGACCGATGAACTTGATCCCACGCTCGACGCAAATATCGGCCAGTTCGGCATTTTCCGAGAGAAACCCATAACCGGGATGCAGCGCATCACAACCGGTTTCCACCGCCAGGTTGACCAGCTTGCGCGGGTTCAGATAGCCAGCCAACGGGTCGGCACCAATGCCATGCGCCTCGTCTGCACGCTTGACGTGCAGTGCATGGCGGTCAGCATCGGAATACACCGCCACCGAGCGAATGCCCATCTCAGCACAGGCTCGCACAATGCGTACGGCAATCTCGCCGCGATTGGCGATCAGGATTTTCTTGATCACGGGCCAGCATCCTCGATCAGGTGAGCAGGCAACCGGACAACCGGTCGTCGCACGACCACCAGGGCACTGGCAGCCAGGCGCTCACGCTACGCGGCCTTAGCAATTAACCAAAATCAATAATTATTGGGTTAGGCATTAGTAAAGACTTATAGTCGCAGGCAACAATGTTCGCCGGGCAGGTCTCAATAATGCGTAAGTCATTGCTGCGTATGACATTTCGTCAGCTTCAGGTGTTCCGCGCGGTGTGCAGCCACCTGTCGTACAGCCGCGCGGCTGAAGAAATGGCCCTGACCCAACCGGCCGTGAGCCTGCAGATTCGTCAGCTGGAAGAATTGATCGGCCAGCCGTTGTTTGATTACGTCGGCAAAAAACTCTACCTGACCGAGGCCGCCGAATTCTTGCAGCGCGCCAGTGCGGATATTTTCGGCCGCCTGGAGAGCCTCGACATGCAGCTCTCCGACCTGCAAGGCTCGCTGCAGGGGCAACTGAGCCTGGCAGTGGAGTCCAGCGCCAAGTACTTCGTTCCCCACCTGTTCGCCGCTTTTCGCCAGCAATACCCGGAAGTTAGCTTGCAGTTAGTGGTCACCAATCACGCCCAGGTGATCAAGCGCCTGAACGCCAATCGCGACGATTTGCTGATCATGTCGCGGGTGCCAACGGACATGAATCTGGAGTTTTTACCTTTCCTGTCAATCAGCATCCAAAACTTTCCAGGCAACAGCGTCCAAAAGTTTCCAGTTGCTCAGGTGCTTTTCACCGCCTTTTTGCGTTGCTTGAAGCGGAATGAGTCGTTGCCGGTTTCGAGGATGTCGCAGTGGTGAGTGATGCGGTCGA
>CAMCJM010000048.1 GCA_945874835.1 Pseudomonas synxantha
CGTCGACAACTAGGTGCGTTCAGTAGCCGTATCCCCTTTGTGGCACTCAGCAGGCTTTGTATATGAGCCCACTCGGTATCGCTTAACTGGCTTCTGTCGGTCATGGCAAAAGCCAGATTCTAGCCGGTGGCTTACGTCAACAGAACCTACATCACTGACGATTGGCCGCTTCGTTGTATTGACCAGTCTAGGTCGTGCGGTCAAGATACGGTCGGTTTTGTGTATGCCGTTACAGGTTGACTCCCGGTTCCGGCCGGTCTGCAGTTCCCGCCATGTTCGCTTCTGGCGACATTCTTATTCACCGGAGAGTAACGAGGAATCCATGAAGGTTCTTGTAGCTGTCAAACGAGTGGTCGACTACAACGTCAAGGTTCGCGTCAAAGCGGACAACAGCGGCGTTGATCTTGCCAACGTCAAGATGTCGATGAACCCTTTCTGCGAAATCGCCGTGGAAGAAGCTGTGCGCCTGAAAGAAAAAGGCGTGGCGAGCGAGATCGTTGTCGTCACCATCGGCCCGGCCACTGCTCAAGAGCAGTTGCGTACAGCGCTGGCGCTGGGTGCTGATCGTGCCATCCTTGTTGAGTCGGCCGATGAGCTGAACTCGCTGGCTGTGGCCAAACTGCTCAAGGCCGTGGTCGATAAAGAGCAGCCTCAGCTGGTCATCATGGGCAAGCAAGCCATCGACAGCGACAACAATCAGACCGGCCAGATGCTTGGCTCACTGACCGGTTTCGGCCAGGGCACCTTCGCTTCCAAAGTGGAAGTGGCAGGCGACAAGGTCAACGTCACCCGTGAAATCGACGGCGGTCTGCAGACTGTTGCGTTGAGCCTGCCGGCTATCGTGACCACTGACCTGCGTCTGAACGAGCCGCGTTATGCGTCGCTGCCGAACATCATGAAAGCCAAGAAGAAGCCGCTGGAAACCGTTACTCCGGCTGATCTGGGCGTTTCTACCGCTTCCACCGTCAAGACCCTGAAAGTCGAAGCGCCTGCTACCCGCAGCGCCGGCATCAAGGTCAAGTCTGTGGCTGAACTGGTCGAGAAATTGAAGAACGAGGCGAAGGTAATCTAAATGACTATCCTGGTTATCGCTGAACACACCAATGCCGCCCTGGCTCCTGCCACGCTGAATACTGTGGCTGCTGCTGCGAAGATCGGTGGTGACATCCACGTTCTGGTTGCAGGTTCCGCTTGCGGCGCTGCCGCTGATGCTGCTGGCAAAATTGCTGGCGTTGCTAAAGTGTTGGTTGCTGACAACGCAGCCTTCGCTCACCAGCTGCCGGAAAACGTTGCGCCGCTAGTAGCTGAACTGGGCAAGGGCTACAGCCACATCCTGGCTGCTGCTACCAGCAATGGTAAGAACATTCTGCCGCGCGTTGCCGCTGCGCTGGACGTTGATCAGATCTCGGAAATCATCGCTGTCGAAAGCGCTGATACTTTCAAGCGTCCGATCTACGCCGGTAACGCCATTGCCACCGTGCAGTCTTCCGCTGCCGTTAAAGTCATCACCGTGCGTGCCACTGGTTTTGATCCTGTTGCTGCTGAAGGCGGCTCGGCTGCTGTTGAAGCAGTCGGCGGTGCAACTGATGCGGGCAAATCGACCTTCGTTGGTGAAGAACTGGCCAAGTCCGACCGTCCAGAACTGACCGCTGCCAAAATCGTCGTTTCCGGCGGTCGTGGCATGCAGAACGGCGACAACTTCAAGCACCTCTACGCGCTGGCTGACAAGCTGGGTGCCGGTGTTGGCGCTTCGCGCGCTGCGGTTGACGCAGGCTTCGTGCCTAACGATATGCAGGTCGGTCAGACCGGCAAAATCGTTGCACCACAGCTGTACATCGCTGTTGGTATCTCCGGCGCGATCCAGCACCTGGCTGGCATGAAAGACTCCAAAGTGATCGTTGCGATCAACAAGGACGAAGAAGCGCCGATCTTCCAGGTGGCTGATTACGGCCTGGTTGCTGACCTGTTTGAAGCTGTACCTGAGCTGGAAAAACTGGTGTAAACCAGTTTTGAACTCGTAAAAACCCGCTCATTGAGCGGGTTTTTTATGCTTGGAATTTGGCAGTCAAACACTAATCAAGGCGTGTTGGTGCTCAGATAATCAACTCGGTGCGCTTGTGCGCAATGAAAAGCCGCGCCAACGTCATCTGGACAATGAGTGTTAATATCTACCGCAGGATCTTTGGCGGTATGCCGAATCACTCAGGTGCTTCGCGAGTGCTCATTACCGTCTTGTGTCACAGTCGGCATTAACGCCTGACAGTCCGGCAAAGAGCCATTTGTCCGCGTTAATGTGCGTCCATCCAAGGTTAAGCCGAGAATTCGCCCATGCTTGAGCGCGTTTTATCCCGTTTGCTGTTGCCACTGTTTTGCCTGCTACTTATTCCCGGTTTTGCCTCGGCTGCGGGCAAGTGCGAACGGCTGGTGGCGACCGGCAATCCCGAATACCCACCCTATTTGTGGCGTGATCCAAAGAACCCCCAGCAATTAATCGGCGCCAACGCAGATTTGTTGCAGCACCTGGCCAAAGAGCTGGGTGTGGTCGTGGATATCATCTATACCGGCCCTTGGTCGCGCGCGCAGGATGAAGTACGCACCGGGCGTGTTGATTTAATCGCGGGGGCTTTTCTGACCCTGCCGCGACTGGAAACCATGGACTATGTTCACCCTGCGTTCTACTTCACCCCGAGTGTGGTGTGGGTGAACCGCGGTGCTGAGTTTCCTTACGCAGGTTGGGATGACCTGCGCAGCCGTACTGGCGATACGTTGGTCAATAACAGCTTTGGTCAGAAGTTTGATGTTTATGCCAAGAGTCATTTGACTCTGGAAGGCGTGTCCAGCCTCACTCAGGCTTTCCAGAAGTTGTTGCTGGGTCGAACTGACTACGTGCTGTACGAACGTTACCCGGGCCAGGCGTTGGCCGACAGCCTGGGTTTACAGGATGACTTGCTGGTGCTGGATCCGCCTATTTCGAGCGAAGGCTTGTACCTGACCGTATCGCACAATTCAGCCTGTAATGATGCCTGGCTGCGCGGGCGACTGGCCAAAGCCATGAACGAAGCGCTGGCCGCTGATCTGCCGTGCGTTTTGCTCGAGCGCAATTTGCAGCGCTGGAAAGATCAACAACTCACGCCTGCCACTGGCGTGCAGCAGTAGGGACAATCCGTGAATTACCGATTTATCTGTATGGCCTTGTTGCCGCTCCTTCTCAGCGCTTGTGCCTCTGACCCGGTACCCGATGAACAACTGCGCCTGACTGAGCAAGCGCTCAGCCAAGCTGGAGCTGTAGGTGTTTCTTCTGAGCATTCCGCTTTATTACGCCAGGCTCAGGACAAGCTCGCGTTGGCCCAAGCCGCGATGCAGGACGAGGACTTTAAGCAGGCGCGGGTGTATGCCGAACAGGCCGAGTTGGACGCGCGCCTTGCCGAGGCCGAACACCTGACCGCCAAAAGTCAGCAGCAATTGGTTGAGTTAAACAATGTGATCAATCGGCTGCGTAAACAGCTGGGGGGCTTGCAATGAACCCTCTACAGTCCGGCGTTTGTTTTGCCCTGGCCACGCTGCTGCTAACGGGCTGCGCGTCCAGCAATCACCCCAGTGGTCAAGCCCTGCAGACTGCCCATAGCTCCTTTCAGAACGCCCGAGAGGACGCTGATATCTTGCGCAGCGAACCCAAAGACCTGATTCGTGCGGGCGAGTCGTTGGCCCGGGCGGATCGCTTGGCGAGCTATTGGGGTAGCAAAGATGATGTCGCGCACTTTGCCTACCTGAGCTTGCAATACAGCGCCATTGCCCAGCAGAAGACTCAACTCAACCTCAACCATGAGCGTGTTGTGAAGCTCGAACTGGAGCGCCAGCGTTTGCAGTTAGCGCTGCGTGAGGCCAAGTTGCTGAGTGTGCAAGATCAAAGCAATTGGCTCGAAGAACAAATGGTCAGCCTTGCTACTACGCAAAGCGAGCGCGGTCTGGTCATGACTTTGGGTGATGTGTTGTTTGATGCCGGCCATGCGGACCTCAAAGCGTCGGCCAATCGCACCGTGTTGAAGCTGGTGCAGTTCCTTCAGCTCAATCCACGACGCACCGTGCGTATTGAGGGTTATACCGATAGCCGGGGCGATGCACAGGAAAACCTCGAGCTGTCCCGCGCTCGTGCGCAAGCCGTGGCCGATGTGCTGATTGACTTGGGGATTGATGTCAAGCGCATCGAGATCAAGGGCTATGGCGAGAGCTTCCCGGTCACCGAGAATGCTTCTGCCAAAGGCCGTGCACAGAATCGTCGGGTGGAAATCGTGTTTTCCGACGAGCAAGGCAACCTCGGTTCGCCGCGCTAAGCCGTTTCAGCCAAGCCCCGGTTCGCCGGGGCTTTTTATTGCGTGCGCCAGGCATGGCGCGTTGCGCGTAAGCGCAACCAGCTTGGCTGTGGTGGCCTCACTGGTGACTTGGAGGTGAAAGTCCTCTACACACCCGGCAAGGGGATACGATAAACGGCTTAGCCGCATAGCCTGAACCGCCGTATACGGAACCGTACGTACGGTGGTGTGAGATGACGGCGGATGTAAATCCGCCTCCTACTCGATCCGTGCAGTGCTAACTCAGCGCGTGCCTGGAATCAGTCGTGCGCCCACACCCATCAATGGGTTGGACTGTCTCATCGTGGGGTATGCAGGCATCGCCAATGAAAAACCCCTTGGATTGGTAAAATCCAAGGGGTTTGGTGTACAGCCAGATCCGCTACGATCTGAATGGTTGTTTAGACGTTAAAGCGGAAATGCATCACGTCGCCATCTTTAACGATGTATTCCTTGCCTTCCAAACGCCATTTGCCTGCTTCCTTGGCACCGGCTTCGCCCTTGTATTGGATGAAGTCGTTGTAGGCGATGACTTCGGCGCGGATAAAGCCTTTTTCGAAGTCGGTGTGGATCACGCCAGCAGCCTTTGGGGCGGTGGCGCCGACTTTAACGGTCCAGGCGCGGACTTCCTCGACGCCGGCGGTGAAGTAGGTTTGCAGGTGGAGCATTTCGTAGCCGGCGCGGATCACGCGGTTCAGGCCGGGCTCTTCGAGGCCGAGGGCTTCGAGGAACATGTCTTTTTCTTCACCATCGTCGAGTTCGGCGATTTCCGCTTCGATCTTGTTGCACACCGGCACCACAATCGCGCCTTCTTCGTCGGCAATGGCGCGCACAACGTCGAGCAGCGGGTTGTTCTCAAAACCGTCTTCGGCAACGTTGGCGATGTACATCACCGGCTTGCTGGTGAGCAGGTGGAAGCCACGGATCACCGCTTTTTCGTCGGTGCTCATGTTCTTCATCAGGCTGCGTGCAGGCTTGGCTTCGCTGAAGTGGTTGATCAGTTGTTCAAGCAAGCCTTTTTGCACAACGGCGTCTTTGTCGCCGCCTTTGGCGTTGCGGGTGACTTTCTGCAGTTGCTTCTCGCTGCTGTCGAGGTCGGCGAAGATCAGTTCCAAGTCGATGATTTCGATGTCGCGCTTGGGGTCGACGCTGTTGGCGACGTGTATGACGTTTTCGTCTTCGAAGCAGCGCACTACGTGGACAATGGCGTCTGTCTCGCGGATGTTGGCGAGGAACTTGTTGCCCAGGCCTTCACCTTTCGAGGCGCCTGCTACCAGGCCGGCGATATCGACGAACTCCATGGTGGTGGGCAGGATGCGTTTGGGGTTGACGATGGCCGCCAGCGCCGCCAGACGTGGGTCGGGCATTGCGACGATGCCGCTGTTCGGTTCGATGGTGCAGAACGGAAAGTTTTCGGCCGCAATACCGGACTTGGTGAGGGCGTTGAACAGGGTGGACTTGCCGACGTTGGGCAGGCCGACGATGCCGCAGTTGAATCCCATGGTGTGTCCCTCGCGCGAATGGCGGTAAAGAGTTAGGAGGTGGCTTTCTGGCTGTGCAGTTTGCGCATGGCGACGGTCCAGTCGCCGGCGAGTATTTCCGGCAGTACATCCAGGGCGAAGCCAATGCCGGTGTCTAGCAGCTCTTGTTCGCTGCGCGGGGCGCGACCAAGCACAAAGTTGGAAACCATGCTGCTGTGCCCCGGATGGCCAATGCCAAGCCGCAGGCGGTGAAAGGTATTCTGATTGCCGAGCTGGGCGATGATGTCGCGCAGCCCATTATGTCCGCCGTGCCCGCCACCCTGTTTGAGTTTGGCGACGCCGGGGGGCATGTCGAGTTCGTCGTGAGCCACCAGAATGGCTTCCGGCGCGATGCGGAAGAAATTCGCTAACGCCGCTACGGCCTGACCGCTGCGGTTCATAAAGGTGGTGGGGATCAGTAGACGAATATCCTGGCCTTGATGGTTAAATTTACCCACCAGACCGAAATATTTTTTGTCGAGGCTTAGGTTGACGCGTTGGCTGTCGGCTAAGCGCTCAACAAAAAGGGCCCCTGCATTATGCCGGGTCTGGTCGTATTCAGGGCCTGGGTTACCCAAGCCAACGATCAGTTGTACGGCAGTCATGTCAGGAGCCCTTATGTGGAAATGGCTCGGTAGAATCGCATACCGAGCCGGTTTCCGATGCTGCGAGATTTACTCGGCAGCGCCTTCTTCTTTGGCAACGCGGGAGGCGTGGATGTTAGCCACGGCCAGGTCGTTACCGTGAGCCAGTGCAACCAGCTCAACGCCTTGCGGCAGTTTCAGGCCGGACAGGTGAACGATCTGGCCAACTTCAACGTTAGCCATGTCGACTTCGATGAACTCAGGCAGGTCTTTCGGCAGGCAAGCTACTTCAACTTCAACCAGTACGTGGGACGCTTCGCCACCTTGCTGCTTCACGCCAACCGAAGTTTCTTGGTTGATGAAGTGCAGGGGTACGTGAGCGGTCAGTTTCTGGCCAGCCACTACGCGAACGAAGTCAGCATGCAGGACGAAGCCTTTAGCTGGATGACGCTGCAGGGCTTTGATGATCACGCTTTCGTTGCTGCCGGCTACGTTCAGGTTCAGCACGTGGCTGTACGCTGCATCGTTTTCCAGCAGTTTGGCCAGTTCTTTGGCCAGCAGGCTGATCGATTGTGGGGCTTTGTCGCCACCGTAAATTACGGCAGGAACCATGGCGACGTTACGACGCAGGCGGCGGCTCGCACCTTTCCCCAGGTCGGAACGCACTTCAGCATTCAGGGCAAATTCAACAGTCATTTCACTTCTCCAAAATAACCAAACCGTCCGTTACGCTTGCGACCAGCGACGGGACGGTTGGTTGTAAGGCCTTGCCATCAGGGCAGGGCGTTTGCGTTCAGGGTGTGCTCCGCTTAACGGAACATCGCGCTGATCGATTCTTCATTGCTGATGCGGCGAACCGCTTCAGCGACTATCGGGGCAATATCCAGTTGGCGGATGCGCGAGCATGACTGCGCGGCGGCCGACAATGGGATGGTGTTGGTCACCACCAGCTCGTCCAGTACGGATTTTTCAATGTTTTCGATTGCACGGCCGGACAGAACCGGGTGTGTGCAGTAGGCGAATACTTTCGATGCGCCATGTTCTTTCAGGGCTTTTGCCGCGTGGCACAGGGTGCCGGCGGTATCCACCATGTCATCGACCAGAATGCAGGTGCGGCCTTCAACATCACCGATGATGTGCATCACTTCGGAGTGGTTGGCTTTTTCGCGGCGCTTGTCGATGATTGCCAGGTCAACACCCAGGGATTTTGCGACAGCGCGTGCACGCACCACGCCGCCTATGTCTGGGGAGACAATCATCATGTTTTCAAAGCGCTGATCTTCGATGTCGTCCACCAATATAGGTGAGCCGTAGATGTTATCTACCGGGATATCGAAGAAGCCTTGGATCTGATCAGCGTGCAGGTCGACAGTTAAAACCCGGTCGATGCCTACAACGGTAAGCATGTCAGCCACAACTTTGGCGCTGATCGCCACGCGAGCGGAACGCGGACGGCGATCCTGGCGGGCATAGCCAAAGTAGGGGATAACAGCAGTAATTCGAGTAGCTGATGAGCGGCGGAAGGCGTCTGCCATCACCACCAGTTCCATCAGGTTGTCATTGGTTGGCGCGCACGTCGGTTGAATCAGGAAGACGTCTTTACCGCGGACGTTTTCGTTGATTTCAATCATGATCTCGCCGTCGGAAAACTTACCGACAGAAGCATCACCGAGGGGAATGTGCAGCTGACGTACGATACGTCGCGCCAGATCGGGGTTAGCGTTCCCCGTAAAGACCATCATCTTGGACACGCGCAGTACCTGCCGGCTGAGGGTATACCTGGATGAGTACAGAAAATGGCAGGGGCGGCTGGATTCGAACCAACGCATGGCAGGATCAAAACCTGCTGCCTTACCGCTTGGCGACGCCCCTACATGTACAACCCGTTGCTCTATTTACTGCAGAGCATGCATTTACTTCCTGTCCAATGTTTCCAGCTTGCGGTGCAACATCGAGATGTTACGGCCTTGGGCAATGAAACTTGGCAAAGTGGCTGGAAGTTGGCGGGCGACTTTACCAGCATCGTCCTGGTTTGGGAAGCTCCCAAACACACAAGCTCCAGTGCCGGTTAATCGAGTTGGAACAAATTTGTTCAACAAGATCAAAACGTTACGTACTTCTGGGTAACGCTTCATGACCACCGGCTGGCAGTCATTACGACCACCCCCCTCAAGAAGGCTGCGAACTTTAATGGGCGGCGTATCGCGTGTCAACTCAGGGTCGGAGAAAATTTCCGCTGTGCTGACAAGCACTTGCGGAATAGCCACGAGAAACCAGGGTTCTGGCAGGGTCACTGGCTGCAACTTTTCGCCTACGCCTTCGGCAAAGGCGGCGCGGCCGCGCACAAATACCGGCACGTCTGCGCCGAGGCTCAGTCCCAGTGAGGCCAGCAGGTCTTCGCTGCAGTTGAGCTGCCACAGGCGGTTGAGGCCGAGCAGGGTGGTGGCAGCATCCGAGCTGCCACCACCGATGCCTCCGCCCATGGGCAGGCGTTTATCTAGCCAGATATCCGCGCCTAATGGGCAGTGGCTGTGTTGTTGCAGCAGACGCGCGGCGCGCACGATCAGGTTGCTGTCGTGGGGCACGCCCTCGATGGCGGTGTGCAAGCGAATCTCGCCGTCACGGCGCAGCGCAAAACCCAATTCGTCGCCAGCGTCGAGAAACTGAAACAGGGTTTGCAACTCGTGGTAGCCATCGGCACGGCGGCCGAGGATGTGCAGCATCAGATTGAGTTTGGCCGGTGCCGGCAGAATCAATTCGGCAGCGGCGGGGATTGCAGTGCTGCTCATTGGCCGAGCTGGCGGGGTTGCCAGTCCTTGATCACCAGGGTGACCTGCAGGTCGTAGCCGCTGACTTTGATGCGCTCAGGCAGCCAAAAGCCGTTTTGTTCGGCGTAACTCAGGTATTCAACAAACCAACCATCCTGGCTCAGTTGCGCCAAATGGCTTTGGCTGTCGAGGTTCAGGCGGCTTTTGCTGTCGGGCGAGGGCAGTCCGCGAATCCACCAAAGCAAGTGAGAAACCGGCAGGTTGAGGCCAAGCTGATCCTGCAACAGCTCCTCGGGGGAGGCGGCTTGGTAGCGGCCTTGATTGGCGACTTCCAGCAGGATAGCGCCAGGGCGGCCGGTCAGGCGTGCGGCGCCACGGCCCAGTGGGCCGGACAGGCGAATGTCGTAATAGTCTTGGCGTTGCAGCCAGAACAGGGTGCCGCTGCCGGAATCTTTCGGGGCGCGGATGCCAACCTTGCCATTGATTTGCCAGGCGTCGAGGCGGCTTATCTGCTCTTTGTGGGCTTGCCAGCGCTGCGCATCGCCCTTGCCTTCAAGGGCTTCTTTGGGTGTCAGGCCCGCGCAGCCCGCGAGCAGGGTGATCAAACCGAGGGTGATCAGGTGACGAACAGCCTTCAAGGTGTTTCTGCTCCGGTCAGGCGCTGCAGGGTGCTGCGCAGAATTTTACTGTCGGGTTGGGCGTTCAGGGCGTCTCGCCAGACTTGCCGCGCTTCTTTTTGCTTGCCTTGTGCCCACAGCACTTCACCGAGGTGAGCGGCAACTTCTTGGTCGGGAAACTGCTTTAGCGCCTTGCGCAGTAAGCGCTCGGCTTCAGCCAGGTTGCCCAGGCGGTAATTGACCCAGCCCAGGCTGTCGATGATGGCCGGGTCATGCGGATCAAGCTGATGGGCTTGCTCGATGAGTGCCTTGGCTTCGCTGAAGCGCGTGGTGCGGTCAGCCAGCGTATAGCCGAGGGCGTTGAGCGCCATGGCATTATCTGGTTCACGTTCGAGGATAAAGCGCAGGTCACTTTCCAGCAGCGCCAGGTTGCCTCGCTTTTCGGCCAGCATGGCGCGGGTATAAAGCAGGTTGAGGTCTTCCGGGAACTGTTCCAGGCCTTGCTTGATCACTTGCCAGGCCCGCTCGTTGTTGTGAGCCTCAGACCATGCCTCGGTTTCGATCAAGAACAGCTGAATGGCATAGTCGGGCTGGCTTTCGCGGGTTTTGCGCAGCAGTTCGGCGGCCTCATCACTCCGTTGCTGGGCAAACAGCAGCTTTGCTTGTCGCGCTTGGGCCGGCAGGAAGTCATTGCCGGGGCCCACTAGGCCGTATTCGATCAGTGCACTGCCTCTGTCGCCAAGTGCTTCATAGGCGCGCGCCATGTTGTGGTGCGCGGCATCAACATGGCTGCCACGCTCTACCAGTTCTTCGAGATAAGCGATGGCCTCGTTCCAGGCTTCAGCCTCCAGGCATACCAGTGCCAACGAGAAACGCATGTCATCGTCTTCGGGGTGCTGTTGCAACAGTTCAATGAACTCCCCTTTGGCGTCATCAAGGCGATTTTCGCTTACCAGTAGGCGCGCATAAGTGAGGCGCAGACGCTTATCGCTAGGATGCTTTTTGATGCTGGCTTTTAGCAGCGGCAATGCATCTTTATTGCGGCGCAAGCTTTGCAGTAGGCGCGCGTGCAGAAGAATGGAAGCGATTGGGCGGTCTTTGCTGGGTTGTTGTTCCAGCAGGGCGAGGGCTTCTTCCGAGCGGTCGTCCTGTTGCAGTAGCAAGGCTTTGCCAAACTGCAGCTGGCTGTTGTCTGGGTATTTGCTTTGCAGACGATCAAAGCCGTGCAGCAGGCCAGCCCGGGTTTCGCTGTCGGTTTCTGCTGCCGACAGGGCGAGGAAGTCGAAGTGGGTGTTGCCCTGGCGTTGCAGTACGGTCTCCATAAACTTCATGGCTTCGTCGTATCGGCCGACGCGCGCCAGTTGCACGGCGGCGGCGCGCAGTGCATCGATATTCTCGGGGGCGTTTTTGGCCCACAGCAGGCTGGTTTCCAAGGCGGCTTGTTCTGCGCCCAGGTACTCCGCGATGCGGAAGCCGCGTTCGGCGATGCCTGCATCCTGGGTGGCATTGGCCTGCTGGAGGTAATTATCCAAGGCAATGTCAAACCGGTTGCGTTGTCCAGCCAGTTCAGCGGTCAGCAGTACCAGCAGGGTTTCCTGGCTAAAGGCCCGATAAACCTGAGGCTGTGCGGGTTGCTCGGCGATAGTGAGGTCTTCGACCGGCGCAACACCGTCAGGTGATGAGGGTGCAAACGTCTGGCAGCCGCTCAGTAGAGCAGCGGCAGTGAGCAAGGCTAAGGATCTATTCATAGGGAGAGTATGTGGCCAACCTGCGTTTTGGGCATCATGACACAAGCGCTGGGGCAAGCCCATGGGCCTTCATGATCCTGATTGAGAGCTGTTTATGTGCTGTGTTTAGCCACATGGCGGTGCGGTGATCCAGTCTCGCCATGCATCGGCGGCGGCTCGGCATGTCGTGTGTGGCTATTGAGACAATAGGCAGCAGTGGTTGTTCTCGCTTTGCCGAAGTAGGACAATTGCCGGCTTCCACTCCCTGTCAGCGATCCTGCATGGCCTTTATTGCCCTTGGTATCAACCACAAGACCGCTTCGGTGGATGTTCGCGAGCGTGTGGCATTTACGCCAGAGCAGTTGGTTGAAGCTTTGCAGCAACTTTGCCAGCGCACCAGCAGCCGCGAAGCGGCGATTCTTTCTACCTGCAACCGCAGCGAGCTTTACCTTGAGCAGGATGGCTTGGACGTTGATGAGGTACTCAACTGGCTGGCCACTTATCATCGTTTGAGTCTGGATGAGCTGCGTGCCTGCGCTTACATCCATACCGATGATGAAGCCGTGCGGCACATGATGCGTGTGGCCTCGGGGCTGGACTCCATGGTGCTCGGCGAGCCGCAGATTCTCGGTCAGATGAAGTCCGCGTTTGCCGTGGCTCGTGAGGCTGGCACCCTTGGGCCACTGCTCGGGCGGCTGTTTCAGGCTACCTTCAGCACGGCCAAAACCGTGCGCACCGACACGGCTATCGGTGAAAACCCGGTGTCGGTGGCCTTTGCTGCTGTCAGCCTGGCCAAGCAGATTTTCGCTGATCTGCACCGCAGCCAGGCGTTGCTGATCGGCGCCGGTGAGACCATCAGTCTGGTGGCTCGGCACCTGCACGATCAGGGCATTAAGCGCATCGTCGTGGCCAACCGCACACTGGAGCGTGCCAGCAGCCTGGCGGAGCAGTTTGGTGCGCATGCGGTGCTGCTTTCTGAAATTCCGGATGAGCTGGTCAACAGCGACATCGTCATCAGCTCGACGGCCAGTCAACTGCCGATTTTGGGTAAGGGTGCGGTGGAACGGGCGCTCAAGCAGCGCAAACACAAGCCGATTTTTATGGTCGATATCGCCGTGCCGCGCGACATCGAGCCGGAAGTTGGCGAGTTGGACGACGTGTATCTGTATACCGTTGATGACCTGCACGAGGTTATTGAGGAAAACCTCAAGAGCCGTCAGGGCGCAGCGCAGGCCGCTGAAGAGTTGGTCAGCGTCGGTGCCCGTGATTTTATGCAGCGTTTGCGCGAGCTTGCGGCCGTTGACGTGCTCAAGGCCTATCGCCAGCAGGCTGAGCGCTTGCGTGATGACGAGTTGAATAAGGCGCTGCGCTTACTGGCCAATGGCAGCAGCCCAGAAGAGGTGCTGGCGCAATTGGCGCGTGGCCTGACTAACAAGTTGCTGCATGCACCCAGTGTGCAGCTGAAAAAATTCTCTGCTGACGGCCGCGTTGATGCGCTGGGCGTCGCTCAAGAACTGTTTGCCCTCGACGAGGGCGTGCCGTCCGCTTCGTCCCAAAGCGGTTCGGCCAATCAATAAAGGTCTGCAATGAAAGCGTCACTGATCAACAAACTCGACCTGTTGCAGGATCGTTTCGAAGAACTGACCGCACTCTTGGGTGATGCTGAAGTCATCAGCAATCAAACCCAGTTCCGCGCCTACTCCAAGGAGTACGCCGAACTTGAGCCTGTGTATCAAGCGTTCAGCGCCTTTCGTAAAGTGCAGGCCGATTTGGAAAGTGCCCAGGCGCTGCTCAAAGACAGCGACCCGGACATGCGTGAAATGGCCGAGGAAGAAGTCGCGCAGGCCAAGGAACAACTGATCGAGTTGGAAGCCACCTTGCAGCGCATGCTGCTGCCCAAAGACCCGAATGACGGGCGTAACGTCTTCCTCGAAGTGCGCGCCGGGACCGGCGGCGACGAGGCGGCGATTTTCTCCGGCGATCTGTTCCGCATGTACTCGCGCTATGCCGAAAAACAGGGCTGGCGTGTTGAAGTGCTGTCGGCCAGCGAAGGTGAGTATGGTGGCTATAAGGAAGTGATTGCGCGGGTGGAGGGCGACAACGTCTACGGCAAACTTAAGTTCGAGTCGGGCGCACACCGGGTGCAGCGCGTGCCGGAGACCGAATCTCAGGGCCGTATCCACACCTCGGCCTGTACTGTTGCCGTGCTGCCTGAGCCGGATGAGCAAATGGCCATCGACATCAATCCGGCGGACCTGCGTGTGGACACTTACCGCAGCTCCGGTGCCGGTGGTCAGCACGTCAACACCACCGACTCAGCCATCCGCATCACCCACATCCCCACTGGCACTGTGGTGGAGTGTCAGGAAGAGCGCTCGCAGCACAAGAACCGCGCCAAGGCCATGGCCTGGCTGGCGGCGAAGCTCAAAGACCAGCAGGAAGCCGCCGCGCACAAGGAAATTTCCGACTCGCGTAAGTTGCTGGTGGGTTCCGGCGACCGCTCCGAGCGCATTCGCACCTACAACTTCCCGCAGGGGCGGGTGACCGATCACCGCATCAACCTGACCTTGTATTCGCTCAATGAAGTGATCGCCGGCGGCGTTGAGGCGATCATCGAGCCGCTGTTGGTCGAATACCAAGCCGATCAGCTGGCGGCGTTGGGCGATTGATGCGCCTGTTCGCGTAGCCCGGATGCCATCCGGGCGCGACCGCTGAAGCATGTCCCGGATGCATCCGGGCTACGGAATAAATGCCATGGCCACCATTGAATCCCTACTCAACCACGTCGCCTTACCTCATTCGCCGACCCCACGGTTGGACGCTGAGCTGTTGCTTGCGGACGTTTTGGGTAAACCGCGCAGCTACCTGCACACCTGGCCGGAGCGCGAGCTGGATGCTGAGCAGCTTGAGCGCTATCAGGCGATGTTCGCGCGGCGACAGGCCGGTGAGCCGGTGGCCTATATCCTTGGCCAGCAGGGCTTTTGGAGCTTGGAGCTGGAAGTGGCGCCGCATACGCTGATTCCCCGCCCCGACACTGAGCTGCTGGTGGAAACAGCTCTGGCGCTGCTGCCGGGCACACCGTCGACCCTTCTGGATCTGGGCACTGGCACCGGGGCGATTGCCTTGGCCTTGGCCTGCGAACGCCCAGCGTGGCGTTTGACCGGGGTGGATCGTGTTCCTGAAGCGGTGGCCCTGGCAGAACGCAATCGAGCGCGGCTTAAACTGAGCAATGTGCGGTTTATCGAGAGCCAATGGTTCAGTGCGCTGGCGGGCGAGCGCTATCAGCTGATCGTCAGCAACCCCCCCTATATTGCAGCCGATGATCACCATCTGGCCGAAGGCGATGTGCGTTTCGAGCCGAGCAGCGCTTTGGTGGCGGGCGCAGATGGGCTGGACGATATTCGCCTGATCATTGCGCAGGCCCCGCAGCATCTGGAAACCGGTGGTTGGCTGCTACTGGAGCATGGTTTTGATCAGGCGGCAGCGGTGCGTGAGCTGCTGAGTGCGCGTGGCTTTAGCGCTGTGGAAAGTCGGCGTGACCTCGGCGGCCATGAGCGCATCAGTCTGGGACGCTTCGAGAATGAGTGACGCCATGAGCTCGCACGACATGCTGAATGACGAAGAGCTGCTGCGCTATAGCCGGCAGATCCTGCTGCAACAGATCGACATCGCCGGGCAGTTGCGTTTGAAGCACGGTCGCGCGCTGATCATCGGCCTTGGCGGCTTGGGTTCGCCGGTGGCGCTCTACCTGGCAGCGGCCGGGGTCGGTGAGTTGCATCTGGCGGACTTCGATACAGTCGACCTGACCAACCTGCAGCGGCAGATCGCCCACGACACCGCCAGTGTCGGCCAGAGCAAAGTGGATTCGGCCAGCAAGCGCCTGCTGGCGATCAATCCACACCTGCGCCTGCACACCCATCGCCAGGGCCTGGACAGCGACTCTCTGGCAGCAGCCGTGGCGGCGGTCGACCTGGTGCTGGACTGCTCGGACAACTTCACCACCCGCGAGGCGGTGAATGCCGCGTGCGTGGCGGCCAAGGTGCCACTGGTCAGTGGCGCGGCGATCCGCCTGGAAGGTCAGCTCTCGGTGTTTGATCCGCGTCGTGACGACAGCCCCTGCTACCACTGCCTCTATGGTCATGGCAGCGAAGCGGAGCTGACTTGCAGCGAAGCCGGTGTGGTTGGCCCGCTGGTCGGTCTGGTCGGAAGTTTGCAAGCGTTGGAGGCCTTAAAGTTGCTGGCGCAGTTCGGTGAGCCGCTGGTGGGGCGTTTGCTGTTGATTGATGCCTTGGGTAGCCGTTTTCGCGAGCTGCGGGTCAAGCGTGATCCGGGCTGCGCCGTGTGTGGTGTACATGGCCAGTAACGCGCCGATTGGTGTATTTGACTCCGGCGTCGGCGGGCTGTCGGTGCTGCGTGAGATGCGCGCGCTGCTGCCCAACGAGTCGCTGCTGTATATCGCCGACAGCGGCCATGTGCCTTACGGCGAGAAAAGTCCGGAATTTATCCGCGAGCGCTGCCGGGTGCTGGCTGAGTTTCTGCTCGCCCAGGGGGCCAAGGCGCTGGTCCTGGCCTGCAACACGGCCACCGTGGCGGGGGTGGCCGAGTTGCGCGAGTTGTACCCGCAGTTGCCATTGGTGGGCATGGAACCGGCGGTCAAGCCTGCTGCTGCTGCCACTCAGAGTGGTGTGGTCGGCGTACTGGCCACCACCGGCACGCTGAAAAGCGCCAAATTCGCTGCCTTGCTTGATCGCTTTGCCAGCGATGTGCGGGTGATCACCCAGCCATGTCCTGGGTTGGTAGAGCGTATCGAGGCCGGTGAGTTGGATAGCGATGCTACCCGCGAGTTGCTCCAGGGCTTTGTCGCGCCGCTCCTGGCCGAGGGTTGCGACACACTGATTCTCGGTTGCACCCATTACCCCTTTATCAAGCCACTGCTGCGCACTCTGCTGCCGGATTCGATCAGCTTGATCGACACCGGTGCAGCGGTGGCGCGGCAGGTTCAGCGGCTGTTGGCCCAGAACGATCTGCTCGCCAGCGGCCCGGCGCAGCCCGCGCAGTTTTGGTCGAGTGCTGACCCTGCTGCCATGCAGCGGGTTTTACCTCTACTTTGGGGCGAGGCGGCACTGGTACGCGCGCTGGCGTAGCGCCTCGCTCTCAGATGGTTATGGGGTTGCCTCTGCTAACAGGCTGACCCGTACCCGCTCCGGCGCCAAGGTTTCGCAGTGGATCTGCACCGGCAAAAAGGCTTCGATCACCTGGATATTGCTATCCAGATGCGCGGTGCGCCGCGGCGTGGTAAAGCTGCCGCCGCCGGCCAATGCCATGGGTAGCAATAGCTGATCGGCCAGGTGCTCGGCTACTGCGGTCTCGCCGCTGAGCCAATCGCGGGCCTGTTTCGCCACCTGGTCGGCAACCTGTTCGGCACGCAGTCGCGGCTGACCGAAGGCGGCGAACACTTCGGTGAGTTGCTCGCAATGCACTTCCAGCAGCAACGCATTACCCGGCCCATGCTCTTGCGGCAGATGGACGAAATGCAGCGCCTGTTCCAGCAATTTCAGGCGTTTGGCCAAGCGCTCAAGCTCCCTCGCACCGACATGGCCGGGCACGCCGGCCAGCAGGCAGCGCGCCTGCTGGTCGAGTACCGCGCCGCGCTGTTGCAGGTGCAGCGGTTGCAGTTGGCCGGGTTGCACATGCAATTCCAGCTGTCCACCGCCGGCCGGTGCGAAGCCGTGGCGCAGCAGGGTCATTTCCAGCTGTGCGCCCATTCGCCGTAACAACGGCAACCAGGCATGCTGGAGAAAATCACTCGGCGGTGCGGCTGGGTTGTGGGTGCCGCCGCTGATCCGCAGGCGGCTGTTGTCGGGCGCGCGCAGCAAGGCCGGCAGCAGCGTCTGCAACACCAGGGTGCAGCTACCGGCGGTGCCGATGCTGAAGCTGTAATCGCCAGCCTTGATTGCTCCGGGTTTGAAACTCAGCGCCATCGAACCGAGCTGTGCGCCTTCGACCTCAGCACCACAGACCTCGGCCGCCGCCACCACTGCAGTCAGGTGCTGACGCAACAAACCCGGCCGGCTGCGCTGAGCGCGAATGTTGACGATGCGAAACGGCCGCCCGCTGACCATCGACAGGCTTAGCGCGCTGCGCAATACCTGGCCACCGCCGATAGCGCCGTCCAGTTCGAGGAAATCCTTTTGCATGGTTCTGACTCAAATAAGGGGCGCTGAAGCGCCGATATTTCAATTGTTACGAATAGCGCAGCACCGTCTCGCACAGATAACGGTCGAGATCGGCTGTATCACCGCCCGCCTTGGGCAGTGCCGGCTGTGCTTCGGCTTGCTGCAAGGCCAGCTCGATAAAGGCATGGATCGCTGCACGGCGCGGGCCATAGGCCGATTCCACCACCTGGCGCTTAAGCGTCAGTAGGGCATCGATTTCCGCCAGCAGGGCAGGGTCACGTACGGTGGCGTCGAGCAGCGCGGCGAAGGTCATCGGTGGCCGGCCAAAGCCTTGGTCGATCCAGCGTACGGCTAGCAGCGGGCGCAGCACATAAAGGTACTTTTTGAAGCGCACCTGCTCGTCCTGCAGGTAGCCGCGAAAGTTCTTTTTGGCCATCGACAGGTAGTGATGTCGCGCGGCGGTCGGGCAGTAGAACTGCTCGGCCAGATCGCGCAACTGCTCGGCGGCGCCCGGCTCGCTGCGGTAAACCAATGGCGAGTCCAGCCACTCCAGCAGCGTGGGGTTGGATTTGCGCAGCAGTTGCAAGGTCTTGCGCAGCTCCCAGCCGCTTATATCCAGCTCGTCGTTCAGCGGCAGCTCGATCACATCGCGCGGCGCGTCCACGCGCAGGTACCAGGGCTGGCGCGGCACATAGACGAAGCGCACGTCATAGTCGCTATCCGGCGAGGCAAAGCCCCAGGCCCGGCTGCCCGACTCGCAGGCGTAGAGCACGGTGACCTCATGCTGCGCTTCTATTGCTTTCAGCTCGCGCAATACCCACTCACGCATTTCTGGCGAGAGCGGGTGGCGTTCCTGCCTTTCCATGCAGTTCTTCCTTTCTGTTCTGTTCTGTTCTGTTCTGTATGTATTGCTCAACGCAATCTATTAGCGCTGCCCTTGAGCAAAAGGCCGTCGAGTTCCAGCCTTTCGACTCTTTGCGTCAGAAGTTCTCGTTCAGGCTTCGCCGTTACCGGGTCGACCATCAGGTACTGTCTGCTGCACCAGTTATTCACCTGTTCTAGCCAGTACGCCTGTTCTTCAGGGGTGTTATCCAAGCGCCGTAACAAATAGGCTCCTGAATTCAACTCATAAGTGCAACGCTCACCCCTGCATACACTTCGTACGGTGTCTTCCAGCCCAAGCGTTTGCGTGGTCGTAAATTGATCTTCGCAACGACCCGATTCACGCTTTCCACCGTCAGCGCACTGAAGTCACTGCCCT
>CAMCJM010000049.1 GCA_945874835.1 Pseudomonas synxantha
CACGTCGTGGAGTGCCTGTTCGGCAAACTGAAGCATTACCGGCGGATTGCTACGCGTTTTGAGAAAAAGGCCAGTCATTTCAAGTCTATGCTGGCCTTCGCTGCAACCCTGTTGTGGCTCCGCTGATACGTCAACAGAACCTAGAGCGATTCACTAACACCTTGAAAATACGTGATTATTGCTTGACGCCAGGGCGTAAAAATGAGGCCAAGAGCCACCCAGCAGCACTGATCAAAAAATAACCATGCTGCGCAAAGGCATGCCTGGCATGGCCTGCAGACAGCCATACCAGAGTTATCAACAGCTCTACCCACAGTAGTCGTGGACAACTTTTGCGCTGCCTTAAAAACGCCTGAATAACCAGCCTAACCTGTTGTTTCTGTAATAAATATCTAGCTGATCAAAAAACCACCAAGGCCTTCAATCGCCCAGCCAGCAGGGGCTGCACGCAGCTGCACCCACCTTATCCACAGTGCGCTCCACAGTCTTTGTGCACAACTGTTGAAAAGGCAAAACGCGGCTGTGCATAAACCAGCAATCGAGCCCAGGCTATGGGCCTGATCGAAACAATCAACAGCCGAGCAAGCGGCTTCAGGGGTAACGTCTTGCAACCAACCCAGGAGACGCACCATGCCCCTCAATGACTTGTTACGCAGCCTGCTTGCCGCCTATGCCAGTGGCGCGAGCGGCAGCGGCCGCGACTAAAGCGCCGTCAAAACCCGGCTGAAAACTGATCTATCCGCCAGGCAGCGGCATAACCGTAACCTGCACCTCGGGATCGTGACTGCCGCCACCAAGAATCACCCCGCGCAGCGGCGAGACATCGGCAAAGTCGCGGCCCCAGGCCAGGGTGATGTGCTCCAGCGCCGGGCGGATGTTGTTGGTCGGGTCAAAATCCACCCAGCCGTGCTGCGGGCAAAACACCGAAATCCAGGCATGCGAAGCATCTGCGCCGATCAGCCGAGGCTGACCGGGCGGTGGCTGGGTCAGCAGGTAGCCGCTGATATAACGCGCGGACAGACCGAGCGAACGCAGGCACGCGAGCATCAGGTGGGCGAAGTCCTGACAGACGCCACGGCGCTCCTCCAGCACCTGCAGCAAAGGCGTGGCGACTTGTGTGGCGGCGGCATCGAAGCTGAACTCGCTGAAGATTTTCAGCATCAAACCATCCACCGCCGCCAGCAGCGGGCGACCGGGGTTAAAGCACTCGGCGGCGAAATCAGCAAACACCTGCTTGAGGTGAACGTAGGGCGACTCGAAACGAAACCGCGCCGCGTCCAGCACGCCCGGTGCCAGCGCTTGGCCGCTGTAGCGCAAGGCGCTGCAGGCCGCTTCCCAGGCTGGCGAGTCCTGCACGTTTAGCGCGGGCCGGGCCAGCACTTCCACCTTGAGCCGTGCACTGACTTTTAGCTCATCGTGTGGGCGCTCAAACACCAGCCGGGTCAGCGGATTGCCAAACACATCCAAGGCGTCCTGGCGTTGGCAGGGCAATGGGCTGACCAGCAACTGCTGCTCATGGTTGCGCTGCCAGGGACAGTCACGCGGCCACAGGTGCGCCAACTGCTGGGCCAGGGTCACGGAGCTGGCGTAGCGGTAATGGGTGTCGTGAAGAATTTGATAAAACGCGCTGCTCATGAGGATTGCGTCCGCTGGCTGGCATCAACATGGGCGAAGAAACGCAGGCCCAAACGGTCGGAAATATCGGCACTGGCCTCGCTGATGCGGGTGAGCAAGGTGGCCAAACCCTCAAGCACGTCCTGCACACTGGTGGCACCAAACAATGGGTTTTCCAGGCTGGCCAGGCTAAAGCGTGCCAGTTGCCCCTCCAGATGCTGCAGGCGTCGCTCGGTGGGTAACTCGAAACCAGCCCCTAGGCGCTCCAGCGAGCGCAGCAAGGTGCGCATCTGAAACAGCACAGCGTGCGGGTTTTGCTCATCGAGCAGGAGCAAGTCCAGCACCGGGATCAACTGTGCCGAAGCGAGGTAACGGGTGCGGTAGGTGATGCTGCTGTTGCCCAGTTCCAGCAGCCATTCCAATGCGGACTGGTCGTGCGGGGCGCTGCTACTGAGCACGTTGGCCAGGCTGTCACAGAGAAACTGCAAGCGCTCGATGCAGCGACCGATCATCAAAAAACGCCAGCCGTCATCGCGGGTCATGTCGTCCAGGGCAAAGCCCGACAAGGCGGCCAACGACAGCAAGACCCGGTCGAGGAAATCCAGCAGCTCGCCCAGGTCGTCCTGCGTCCCGCTGAGCGACTGCGCCTCACGCTGCAGTTCGAGCAACGCCTGCCAGTTGGCCTGGGACAGCTTGCCGCGCACGCTGCCCGCCACCCACTGCAGCCGTTGCAGGTTACTGCGCAGGCTCTGCGGCCAATCTTCACCGAGCAGGGCTTCAAGCAGGCGCGCCTGTAACTCGCCGCTGTCGGCATCCGGCAACAGCTCCAGGCTTTGCGCCAGGCTCAGGGCTGACTGCAGGGCCTGTGGGTCATCGTCGTCATCGACATAGCGCGCCAACATGATGCGCAACAGGCGCGCACTGTCTTCACAGCGCTCGCTGTAACGACCGAACCAGTAGAGATTTTCCACCACGCGCGAAGGCAGGTAGGGGTCACTGCGCACCAGATCAGCCACACCCAGCGGGCGCAGCCACTGCCAGGGTTCGCCACCGGCATGGCGTTCGCCGAGCACCCAGGTGTCTTTACTGGCACCGCCGCGCTGCATGGACACCACTTCGGCATCCGCATCAGCAGCCACGCGGGTCAGGCCACCGGGCATGACTCGATAACCGCCATCCGCGCTGGCCACGGCAAACACCCGCATGCCGATGGCGCGCGGGGCCAGCTGACCTTCTTCAGGCTGCCAGACCGGGGCCAGCGATAACTTGGCCCGAGCCTGGGCGACATAGGCATAGGGCCGCGCTTTGAGGCGTTCAGCCAACTGGGCTCGCTGCGCGTCATCCAGATCACGGCCAAACACCGGGGCAAAGCTTTGCGAAGGGAAACTGGCGCGCACCAGCAACTCATCCAGCTTCTCCAAGGCCTTGTCCAGCACAGGTGGCTCACCGCACCACCAACTGGCAATACTCGGCAGCAGCAGTTCTTCGCCGAAGAGTTTTTCTGCAATGGCCGGCAAAAAGCCCGGCAAACCCGGAGACTCCAGCACGCCGCTGCCCAGGGCATTGGCCACCAGCACATGGCCCTGACGAACCGCTTCGAGCAGGCCGGGCACGCCGAGGGCCGAGTCGGTGCGCAGCTCCAGCGGGTCGCAGAAGTCATCATCCAAACGGCGCAGCACGGCATGCACGCGACGCAGACCGGCGAGGGTTTTCAGGTAGACCTTGGCGTCGCGCACGGTCAGGTCGCTGCCTTCCACCAGCGGATAGCCAAGCTGACGCGCCAGGTACAGGTGCTCAAAGTAACTTTCGTTGAAACGCCCCGGCGTCAGCAGCACCACCAGCGGCGTTTCACCCGCCGTCGGTGCCTGGCGCGCCAGGGTGTCTTGCAGGGTGCGGAAGAAACCCGCCAGGTATTGCACGCGCAGGTCTCGGTATAACTCGGGAAACGCGCGAGAAACGATCTGCCGGTTTTCCAGCGCATAACCCGCACCGGAAGGTGCTTGCGTGCGGTCGGCGGTGACCCACCAGCGACCATCCGGTGCACGCGCCAAGTCCACGGCATACAGGTGCAGGTAAGTGCCACCCAGCGGTTGCACGCCCTGACAGGGCCACAGGTAGTTGTTGTGACCAAACACCAGCTCAGCGGGCAACAGGCCGTCGGCCAACAGTTGCTGCGGGCCGTACAGATCAGCCAGCACGGCGTTGAGCACACCGGCACGCTGGGCCACGCCAGCGGCGATCTGCTGCCACTCTTCGGCGGGAATCAGGTTGGGCAACAGGTCCAGCTCCCACGGGCGATCAGCCCCATCGGGATCGGCGTAAACGTTGTAGGTCACGCCGTTTTCCTGAATCTGCCGCGACAACAGCGCCTGACGCTGTGCAAGCTGCGCTGGGCTGCTGCGTTGCAAACGCTCCAGCAACACCCGCCAATGCGGGCGCACCTTTCCTTCGGCGTCGAACAGTTCGTGATAGGCCCCGGGCGTCAGGGGGTAGTCGGCAAGCAGGTCGGGCATGGCAGGCTCGGCAGTGGCAAGGCAATACGGCTTTACGCTCCCCTCTACTATTTATGGGAGAGGGGCCGGGGGAGAGGGCTGAAAACACCGCGAAGCTAGAGGTTTTCCCCTCTCCCTAACCCTCTCCCCAAAGGGGCGAGGGAACTGGTCGCGGCAGCCGTCATTCAAGTGCGAAACATTACGTTAAACGAGGCGCAGGTCCAGGGTCATGGGCATTTCATTATTGTGAACCGGTGCCAGCAGCGGACGTTTGCCCGGACTGTGGCCCAAGCGGAAGAAGCGCGCCAGCCGGCGGCTTTCAGCCTCGTAGGCATTTACCGGCAGGCTGTCGTAGCTGCGCCCGCCGGGGTGGGCGACATGATACTGGCAACCGCCGAGCGAGCGCTGCATCCAGCTGTCCACCAGATCGAATACCAACGGCGCGTGCACTTCGATGGTCGGGTGCAGGCAGTTGGCCGGTTGCCAGGCGCGAAAACGCACGCCGCCGACAAACTCGCCGACCTTGCCAGTGGGCCTTAGCGGCACGGGCACACCGTTGCAGGTCAGCACGTAGCGATCACTCGGCAAGCCGCTGAGTTTGACCTGCATGCGCTCCAGCGAGGAATCGACATAGCGCACCGCGCCACCGCCGCCGCCCTCCTCGCCCAGTACATGCCAGGGCTCCAGCGCCTGACGCAGTTCCAGTTCGATACCTTTGACGTTGAAGTCGCCGGATTTAGGGAAGCGGAACTCGAAATGCGGCGCAAACCACTCGTGGCGCAGGCGGTAGCCGCTGCCATCCAGCTCTTGCAGCACGTCGGCAAAATCCTGCTCGATAAAGTGCGGCAGCAGGTAGCGGTCGTGCAGTTCGGTGCCCCAGCGCACCAGCCGCGCCGGTTTGTAAGGCTCACGCCAGAAGCGCGCGATCAGCGCGCGCAGCAACAGTTGCTGGGCCAGGCTCATCTGCGCATGGGGCGGCATTTCAAAGGCGCGCAACTCCAGCAGGCCGAGACGCCCAGAGGCCGAATCCGGCGAGTACAGTTTGTCGATACAAAACTCGGCGCGGTGGGTGTTGCCGGTCACGTCCACCAGCAAGTTGCGCAGCAGGCGGTCGACCAGCCAGGGCTGGCAGTCGCGCCCGGCTTCGGGCATTTGTGCAAAGGCGATTTCCAGCTCGTACAAGGCATCGTTACGCGCTTCGTCGATGCGCGGTGCTTGCGAAGTTGGCCCGATAAACAGACCGCTGAACAGGTACGACAACGACGGGTGATTGTGCCAATAGCTGATCAGGCTGCGCAGCAGGTCCGGGCGACGCAGAAACGGTGAATCCGCCGTAGTCGCGCCGCCCAGCACAAAGTGGTTGCCGCCACCGGTGCCGGTGTGGCGGCCGTCGATCATAAATTTTTCGCTGGAGAGGCGACATTCGCGCGCCTGTTCGTAGAGAAATTCGGTCCGTTCGACCAGCTCATCCCAACTGGCGGCTGGGTGGATGTTCACCTCGATCACGCCGGGGTCGGGCGTCACGCGGAAGAACTGCAGACGTGGGTCGAGCGGCGGTTCATAGCCTTCGAGCAGCACCGGGCACTTCATCTCGGCCGCCGTGGCTTCGATGGCCGCGACCAGTTCCAGATAGTCTTCCAGGCGCACCAGCGGCGGCATAAACAGGTACAGCTTGCCGTCACGCGGTTCAGCACACAGCGCCGTGCGTACCACGCCCGCCGCCGATTGGCCCAGCAGCGGACGCTTGTTGGCACTGGCCGCTTTGCCGGACCAGACACCGCGTAGCTGCGGTTTGATCTGCGCCGCTGCGGGGAGCGGGGCAAAACTCTGGGTCGGATCTTCCGGGTTGATGTAGGGGTAGTCGGCATCGCTCACCCAGGGCTGCGAGTCCAGTGGCAGGCGATAGCCCATGGCTGAATCACCGGGAATCAGCCGGCAGTGCTCATCGCGCAAAAACCAGCTGCCGCTCTGCCAGCCGAGCTGCTTGGCATGCCGGGCCAGCGGCAGGATGTGCCCCACCACTTTGTCCAAGCCTTGCTCGAACACCTTGCGCAGGCGTTCACGCTCCAGCGGATCGGCCAAGCGCGAGTCGTCGGCGCTGACGCTGCTGGGCAACTTGCGCTCACGCCACAGGTAATAGAAGCGGTCTTCATAGGCGGGTACACGGTACTTGCCATCCACACCCAAGCGCTCAGCCAGCCGGGTGATAAAGTCGGCGGCCTTGCTCGCATCAACGCCATAGTCGTGCTGCTCGTCGGCATACAGCGCCGGGTTGTGCCAGATCGGTTCACCATCGCGCCGCCAGTAAGCATTCAGCGACCAGCGCGGCAGTTGCTCACCGGGGTACCACTTGCCCTGACCGAAATGCACCAGCGCGCTCGGCGCATAGTGCTCGCGCAGGCGATGGAACAGGTCGGTGGCCAGACGGCGTTTGTTCGGCCCCAGGGCGGCGGTGTTCCATTCCGGGTCATCGGGGTAATCGAGGGCGACAAAGGTGGGCTCGCCACCCATGGTCAGGCGCACATCCTGCGCTTGCAGGTCTTCATCGACCTTCTGCCCGAGGCTGACAATCGCCTGCCATTGCTCGTCGCTGTAGGGCTTGGTGACACGCGGCGCTTCCCAGATGCGCTCAACCCACATTTTGTGGCTGAACTCGCATTCGCACTCGTCCACGCCGCCGCTGATCAGCGCGGCCGAGGATGGCTCTGGGCTGCACGCCAAGGGGATATGACCTTCACCGGCGAACAGGCCGCTGGTTGGGTCCAGGCCGATCCAACCGGCACCCGGTAGATAAACCTCGCACCAGGCATGCAAGTCGGTGAAATCCACCTCGGTGCCGGACGGGCCGTCGAGGGATTTCACATCGGCCGTGAGCTGGATCAGGTAACCCGAGACAAAGCGTACGGCCAGCCCCAAATGGCGGAACAACTGCACCAACAGCCAGGCTGAGTCGCGGCAGGAACCCGAGGCTTTTTGTAGGCTTTCTTCCGGGGTTTGCACGCCCGGTTCCAAGCGAATCAGGTAGCTGATGTCGGTGGACAAGCGCTGATTGAGCGCCACCAGAAAGTCCACGCTGGGCGTCGGCGTCAGCTCGATGCCTGCCAGGTACTTGGCGAACAGTTTGCCGGCCGGCAACTTGACCAGGTAGGGCGCAAGCTCCAGTTGCTCGCCTTCGGTGTAGGCAAAAGGGATTGTCTCGGCGTAAGGCTCAAGGAAGAAATCGAAGGGGTTGAATACCGCCATTTCGGCGACCAGATCGACCTCAATTTTCAGCTCGCGGGTTTTCTCGGGGAACACCAAACGCGCCAGGTAGTTGCCCTGGGGGTCTTGCTGCCAGTTGATAAAGTGCTCACCCGGCTCGACCTTCAATGCGTAGGACAACACCCGGGTACGGCTGTGCGGTGCCGGGCGCAGGCGCACCACCTGCGGGCCAAGGTTTACAGCACGGTCGTAGCGGTAGTGACTGACATGGTGCAAGGCGATATGAATCGACACAGTGGGCCTCCTGCGAGCCTGGGCGATACACCAGTAGCGCAAGACTTATGCCAGCGCCCCAGGCCAGCGCTGGCGCGGCCTGCAGCATTTACCTGCTACAGGCGCGCACCACAATAGAGCCGGGCATGCCCCATGCCTGCTGCGGCGCACGAAAACAGGTCGTGCTCTGATCTCATGGCACCGCTAGGTCTGTGGGAGGGGCCGGGCGGCGATCCGCTTTAGCCGCGATCACAGCTCGCCGCTACGACTGCATGGATGCAGGCGGTAGAGCGAAGCAGGATGCCAAAGCCGAAAGCGCCTCCTACACCTTCATAGCCCGTCACAGGGACAGCTCAGCAATCCCCTTGCAAACTAGCGATCCAGCGGCGCAACACCTCCACCCCTTCAGCATGCACGCTGGAGCGGCCCAGTTCGGGCATCATGATGCTGGGGTCGACACTTTCCATGCGGTACAGCAGCACAGACTTTTCCGGCGCTCCGGGGTGGATGTCCACCAGCCTGTCACCCGAGCCCTTACCCGCCGCCACCGGTTGTTTGCACAGGCCATAGCTAATGCCGAACGGCGTGGCCGGGTCGAGCAACAAGCCGGAGGTGCGTCCCGGCCCTTTGCGGTTGTGGCAGTGACTGCAGTTGGCGTCGAGGTAACTGCGCGCCTGATGCTCCAGGCTCTCGTCCGGGCGCGGCGTCGGCCACAGGGCATTGCGCGGCACGCCCTGCAAACCCGCTGGCAGCGCTTGTAAACGACCTTGCTGCTGCCAGTAGAGCAACTGATTGTGGCTGCCATCGGCGTAGGCAAAGGTCTTGTTCAAGTGCCGCGCTTTGGGGCCAAGGGGATTGTTGCCCTGGCCGGCGCTTTCTTCATGGCAACCGGCGCACTGGTTGGCATCCGGAACTTGATAATCCACCGACTGGGCGTTGCCCTGCGCCGTAAGCAGGCTCAGCGCGCGGCTGTCACCGGCCCATTCCAGTCGCGCGTCCTGTTGTTGCTCATCCCACACATAAGGCAGCGCGACCCAGCCGTTTTTCTGTTTGAGCAACAGGCGCGTTTCAATCAACTGCACCCGCGCCAACTCCAAGCCGCGCTGCGGATCGCGCACATCCTGTTCGTGCTGCAGCAAACGGCCCTGAGCATCCTTGGGGTAGTAAAAGGTTTTGCTGATCACCGTGCCCAGCGGGTAGTCAAAATGCGCTTCGCCGTAGCCGGCCGAGGTGCCGGCGGGCATCCAGACCGTGCGCAGTTTATGGGCATAGTCGGTAAACAGCGGGGTGTTCAGGTCGTAAGGCAAAGCCTCGGCAATCGGCGCAATAAAGCCTTGGCTGCGCTGCAACTGGCCCCAGTCACTGAGCTTTTCCGGGTAGTTTTCCCCTTCAGGCAGGTACAGGGGCGCGGGTTGCTGCTGACACCCCAGCAACAGCAGCAGGGCGAACACGAACAGGCAGCGCATCAGGCCCCCTGGTCGGCTTCAGCCGAGGCCAATTTGACCGCTGGCAACGGCGGCAGGCTGCAGCGATAGGGCGTCATGTCGGTGCTGATATTTTTGAAGTTGTTGGGCGCGTCAACGTTGATCATGCCGGCCTCGCCATTGTTGATGCAGATGGCGCGATCGGCCGGCAACTGGCCGTCGACCAGAATGTCGAGGTTGACGTATCCGTCCCAGAGCACGTCCGGCAGGCGGCCATTCAAACCAAATTGGCTGATTTTGAGCGCCTTGAGGTCAAATTGATCCGGGCTCTCGCCGCCCGGCCCAAAGCGATTGCCGTGGATGTGGATGCCTTCGGGATAGGGGTCGAAGGCCTCGGTGGTCGACAGGTCGCTGTAGCCGGTGCTGAAGTAACTGCTGATGATGACGTTGGCAGTTTTGTGGTTGCCAATGTCGTTATCGAACACCTCCACATCGTCGTGGGAGTTGATCACCACCCCGGAGCCAGCCGGAATACTCGCCACCGGCGTGCCCTTGTGGCCGAAGTTCTTGTGGTTGTTGCCTTCAATCTTGTTGCGGAACACCCGCGTCACGCGGCCCTCCTGCGGCAGGTTGGGCATGTTGAACACCAGCACGCCGCCGGTGTTACCGGTGGCAATGTTGTCGTAGACATCGGCGTCCACGGTGTTTTCAATCTCGATACCGGCCACGTTGCGCTCGGCCCGGCTGTTGCGCACCACCACATTGCGCGACTGGCCCACGTAGATACCGGCATCAGACGCACCAATGGCCACCACCCCATCAATCAGGGTGTTTTCCGTTTGCACCGGGTAGATGCCATAAGCACCGTTTTCCGTGACCGGGCCGTTGGTCCATTCGGTGCGTACACGGCGGATAATGATGTTCTTACCGCCCACCACCTTGAGCGCGTCGCCTTTGCTGTCCTCCAGGGCGAGATCTTCGATGGTGAAATCCGAGGCATCCACCAGCAAACCTTCCGCTCCGGATTTCTGCCCTTTGAAGCTCAGGATGGTTTTGTCCATGCCTGCGCCTTTGATCGTCACGCCGCTGACTTTCAGGCTCAGGCTGCGATCAAGCTGAAAGGTCCCTGCTGGAATTTCAATCACCGTACCGGCTTTGGCCTTGATCAGCTGGGTCTGCAAGTCTTTTTGAAAGTCCAGGTTGGCCACCGGTGCTGGGGCGTCACCGCAGGCAACCAACAGCACGGACAGAGCAAGGGTGGAAAGCATGGCAATGCGCATAGCGGTCTCCGGGGTTATTTTTCTAATCTGGAACGATAGTACCAATTAACCCAAAAAAGCCAAGCCCGGTGCACACAAACCACGGCCAACCTACGCAGAATGCCGCGCTTCCGTTACCATCGCCGGCAATCAAGCAACGAGTTGCGCCATGTACATCTATCGATTGGTGCTGATCCTGGTGGTGGGGATCTACCTGTTTTCCCCAGCCATCATGGACTGGTGGATCGACCCCAACGGGGCCTGGTATCGGCCGTATCTGTTGTGGCTGATTCTGATTGTGGTGACTTTTATTCTGCAGAGTCAGCGCGATGCCGATGAGCTCTGAGCCGTTGCACGCCTCGCCCTCCCTTTATTCGCTGCTGAGTCACTGTGATGCTGACAAGCTTTAGCCTGAGCCAGCTGATTCTGATCAGCGCCATTTACCTTCTTGTGCTGTTCGGTGTGGCCTGGGTCAGCGAACGCGGCCTGATCCCGCGCTGGGTGATCCGCCATCCGCTGACCTACACCCTCTCGCTCGGCGTATACGCCAGCGCCTGGGCCTTTTACGGTACGGTGGGACTGGCCTACCAATATGGTTATGGCTTTCTGGCCAGCTACCTCGGCGTGTCCGGTGCCTTTCTGTTGGCACCGGTGCTGCTCTATCCGATTTTGCGCATCACCCGCACTTATCAACTGTCCTCACTGGCTGACCTATTTGCCTTCCGTTTTCGCAGCACTTGGGCCGGCGCGCTGACCACCGTTTTTATGCTGATCGGCGTATTGCCCTTGCTGGCCCTGCAAATTCAGGCCGTGGCCGATTCCATCGGCATCCTCACCCGTGAACCGGTGCAGGAACGCGTGGCGCTGGCCTACTGCGGGCTGATCATTCTGTTCACCATTCTGTTTGGCGCACGGCATATCGCCACGCGGGAAAAACATGAAGGTCTGGTGTTTGCCATCGCCTTTGAGTCGGTGGTCAAGCTGGTGGCCATCAGCGTGATCGGCTTGTACGCGCTGTATGGCGTATTCGACGGCCCGCAAGACCTGCAAGCCTGGTTGGTGCAAAACCAGTCTTCACTGACCAGCCTGCACACGCCGCTGCAAGAAGGCCCCTGGCGCACCCTGCTGCTGGTGTTTTTCGCCTCGGCCATCGTCATGCCGCACATGTACCACATGACCTTCACCGAGAACCTCAACCCGCGCGCCATGGTCAGCGCCAGTTGGGGCCTGCCGCTGTTTCTGTTGCTGATGAGCCTGGCGGTGCCGCTGATTCTCTGGGCCGGCCTCAAGCTGGGCGTGACCACCAACCCGGAATACTTCACCCTCGGCGTGGGCATTGCCGTCAACAGCCAGACGTTAGCCTTGCTGGCCTATGTGGGTGGTCTGTCCGCCTCCAGCGGGTTGATCATCGTGACCACCTTGGCGCTGTCTGGCATGGTCCTTAATCATGTGGTGCTGCCGCTGTACCAGCCGCCCTCGGAAGGCAACATCTACCGCGGGCTGAAGTGGACCCGCCGCGCGCTGATCCTACTGATCATCATGGCGGGTTACGGTTTCTATCTATTGCTGGGGGCCGAGCAAGACCTGGCCAACCTCGGCATTGTCGCCTTCGTCGCCACCCTGCAATTTTTACCGGGCGTGCTTTCGGTGCTGTATTGGTCAACCGCCAACCGCAAGGGTTTTATTGCCGGGCTGCTGGCCGGTATCGGCGTGTGGACACTGACCATGCTGTTGCCGATGCTGGGCAACCTGCAAGGCTTCTACTTGCCCTGGTTGAACATCATTTATGTGCTCGATGACAGCAGTTGGCACATGGCGGCCATCGGCTCGCTGGCGGCCAACGTACTGATCTTCACCCTGGTGTCGCTGTTCACCGAAGCCAGCGCGGAAGAAAAGAGCGCCGCCGAAGCCTGCGCGGTGGACAACGTGCGTCGCCCGCAACGGCGTGAACTGCTCGCCGACTCACCGCAGGAATTTGCCGCCCAGTTGGCCAAACCACTGGGGGCGAAAACGGCTCAGCATGAAGTTGAACAAGCCTTGCGCGACCTGCACCTGCCCTTTGATGAAGGCCGCCCTTATGCCTTGCGCCGCTTGCGCGACCGTATCGAAGCCAACCTCTCAGGGCTGATGGGCCCCAGCGTGGCCCAGGACATTGTGGAAACCTTCCTGCCTTACAAGGCAGGCAGCGAAACCTATGTCAGCGAAGACATTCACTTTATCGAGAACCGCCTGGAAGACTATCGCTCGCGCCTAACAGGTCTTGCCGCCGAACTCGATACCCTGCGCCGCTACCACCGTCAGACCTTGCAGGAACTGCCCATGGGCGTTTGCTCGCTGGCCAAGGATCAGGAGATCCTGATGTGGAACAAAGCCATGGAAGAACTCACCGAAATCCCCGCACAGCGCGTGGTCGGCTCGCGCCTGAATACCCTCGGCGAACCCTGGCGCGCCTTGCTGGAACACTTTATCGCGCTGCCCGATGAGCACCTGCACAAGCAACGCCTGGCGCTCGATGGGCAAACCCGCTGGCTCAACCTGCACAAAGCCGCCATCGATGAGCCGCTGGCCCCCGGCAACAGTGGCCTGGTATTGCTGGTCGAAGACCTCACCGAAACTCAGTTGCTGGAAGACAAATTGATCCACTCCGAGCGACTGGCCAGCATTGGTCGGCTCGCCGCCGGTGTCGCTCACGAGATCGGCAACCCGATTACCGGCATCGCCTGCCTGGCGCAAAACCTGCGCGAGGAACGTGAAGGCGACAGCGAGTTAACCGAGATCAGCGAGCAGATCATCGAGCAAACCAAACGCGTGTCGCGCATCGTGCAATCACTGATGAGTTTTGCCCACTCTGGCAGCCATCAGCACAACGAAGAACCGGTGTGCCTGGCCGAAGTGGCGCGCGAGGCCATCGCCCTGCTGGCGCTTAACCGGCGCAGCGTCGATGTGCAGTTTTTCAACCTGTGCGAGTGCGACCACTGGGTAATTGGCGATCCGCAGCGGCTGGCTCAAGTGCTGATCAACCTGCTGTCCAACGCCCGCGATGCCAGCGAGCAGGGCAGTGCGATCCGGGTCAAAAGCGAGCAGTTCGAGCACACCATCGACCTCATCGTCGAGGACGAAGGCAGCGGTATTCCCAAAGCCATCATCGACCGTTTGTTCGAGCCGTTCTTCACCACCAAAGACCCCGGCAAAGGAACGGGGCTGGGCCTTGCTCTGGTCTATTCGATCGTGGAAGAGCATTATGGCCAGATAACAATCGACAGCCCCGCCGACCTGGAACGGCAACGCGGCACCCGGATTCGGGTGAGCTTGCCACGGCATGTCGAAGCGACGTCCCTAGCGACTTAAACCAGATACCCGCGCGCATGCAGGCCCGGCTTTTTTGCCCGGCGGTGCGCCCTGAGACTGTCGAGAGAACGAATTGATGCCTCATATTTTGATCGTCGAAGACGAAACGATTATCCGCTCTGCCCTGCGTCGCCTGCTGGAACGTAACCAATACCAAGTCAGCGAAGCCGGTTCGGTACAAGAAGCGCAAGAGCGCTTCAGCATCCCCAATTTTGACCTGATCGTCAGCGACCTGCGCCTGCCGGGCGCACCCGGCACCGAGCTGATCAAACTCGGCCAGGGCACGCCGGTGCTGATCATGACCAGCTACGCCAGCCTGCGCTCGGCGGTCGACTCGATGAAAATGGGCGCGGTGGACTACATCGCCAAACCCTTCGACCACGACGAAATGCTGCAAGCCGTGGCGCGCATTCTGCGCGGTCACCAACAGGCCAAGAACACCCCACCCCCCGCCGCTGCCAGCAGCAAGCCCCGCGCGGAAAAAACGGTGGACAACAGCAACGGTGAAATCGGCATCATCGGCTCCTGCGCGGCCATGCAGGAGATGTACAGCAAGATTCGTAAAGTCGCCCCGACCGATTCCAACGTGCTGATTCAAGGAGAGTCCGGCACCGGTAAAGAATTGGTCGCCCGCGCCCTGCACAACCTTTCGCGCCGCGCCAAAGCGCCGCTGATTTCAGTCAACTGCGCGGCCATCCCGGAATCGCTAATTGAGTCCGAACTGTTCGGCCATGAAAAAGGCGCCTTCACCGGTGCCAGCGCCGGCCGTGCCGGTTTGGTTGAAGCGGCCGACGGCGGTACGTTGTTCCTCGATGAAATCGGCGAACTGCCCTTAGAGGCGCAGGCGCGCCTGCTGCGCGTGCTGCAAGAAGGTGAAATTCGCCGGGTCGGCTCGGTGCAATCGCAAAAAGTCGATGTGCGCCTGATTGCCGCCACCCACCGCGATCTGAAAAGCCTGTCGAAAATCGGCCAGTTCCGCGAAGACCTTTACTACCGCCTGCACGTCATCGCACTCAAACTGCCACCGCTGCGTGAGCGCGGCGCAGACGTGATCGAAATTGCCCGCGCCTTCCTGATTCGCCAGACCAGCCGCCAAGGCCGGGAAGGCTTGAGCTTTGCCACTGACGCCGAACAGGCCATCCGCCATTACTCATGGCCGGGCAACGTGCGTGAACTAGAGAACGCCATCGAGCGCGCGGTGATTCTATGTGAAGGCAACAGCATCTCGGCTGAGTTGCTGGGCATCGACATCGAACTCGACGACATGGAAGACGATTTCACCGGCTTGCCCGCCCAGGCCAGTGGCATGAGTCACGAATCACACGAGCCAACTGAAGACCTGTCTCTGGAAGACTACTTTCAGCACTTCGTGCTGGAACACCAGGACCACATGACCGAGACTGAACTGGCGCGCAAACTCGGCATCAGCCGTAAATGCCTGTGGGAACGCCGCCAACGTTTGGGCATCCCCCGGCGCAAAGCGTCTGGCGTTAGCGCGGGCTGAGCCAACGCCACACGCCACTTGAGCGGAATATCCTGCAGCCGGCCGCCGGCTGTGGGAAAATCCCCGGCCTTTCTGCCGATCAGCCTTGCCATGTCCCTGCCACCGAAACGCCCGAAACGCCAACCTGCTGCCCGTCCTGCCGCGCCCAAACCAGACGCCAGCAAAGGGCAACTGCACCCGCGCAACCGGCACCAGGGGCGCTACGACTTTCCCGCGCTGATCAAAACCAGCCCGGAACTGGCCGCCTTTGTCATCATCAACCCCTATGGCAAAGAAAGCATCGACTTCGCCAACCCGGCCGCGGTCAAAGTGTTCAACCGCGCGCTGCTCAAGCAGTTTTACGGCATTCAGCACTGGGACATTCCAGCCGATTATCTGTGCCCGCCAATCCCTGGTCGCGCCGACTACCTGCATTACCTGGCAGACCTGCTGGCGGCTGACAATGCCGGTGAAATTCCACGCGGCGGCAAGGTTCGCGCGCTGGACATTGGCGTGGGGGCCAACTGCATTTACCCGCTGCTCGGGCACCGTGAATACGCCTGGCATTTTGTCGGCTCCGACATCGCCGCCAGCGCCATCGCCTCCGCCAAAGCCATCGTGCAAGCTAATCCGGGCTTGAGTGCCGCCATCGAACTGCGCCAGCAAACCGACAGCGCGCATATCTTCAAAGGCCTCCTCAATAGCGGCGAGCGCTTTGACCTGACCCTGTGTAACCCGCCCTTTCATGCCAGCGCCGAAAAGGCCAGCAGCGGCAGCAAACGCAAATGGCGCAACCTCGGCAAACTCGACCCCAAACGCACCCTGCCCGTGCTGAACTTTGGCGGCCAAGCGGCGGAGTTGTGGTGCAAGGGTGGCGAAGCCGCGTTTGTCAGCCAACTGATCCGCGAAAGCGCCGAAGTGGGCCAGCAGGTGCTGTGGTTCAGCAGCCTGATTTCCAAAGCTGGCAACCTGCCGCAGGTCTACACCGCCCTGAAAAAAGCCGGCGCACTGCACGTCCACACCGTGGAAATGGCCCAAGGGCAAAAACAAAGCCGCTTTGTTGCCTGGACCTTCCAGACGCCGGAACAGCAGCAGACTTGGCGCAAAGCCCGCTGGCAGTAATGCCCCCTGTTTGCAGGCAACTAATCGGGCGGCATGAGTGCCTATGCAACAAACGCTGCAGAGTAAAAATCCCGCCTACTGTTACAGCCCATCTATGATTATTTAGAGAGTCTCATGCAGAGGCTCTTGATTAGGCGAGCGCAGCTTTTATCCGTTATCTAACTAAAAAGGCTGTCCATGCGCACTCATGGCCCGCTAATTAACGCCGCGCAACACGATGAAATAAGTCGTGGCGCACGTCCGCCGTTTCCTTTACTGAGGGGGTTGAATGAAGTGGAAAACCCTGTTCGCCGCCATGTGCTTGTGGTGCGGCCTTTCTGCACAGGCCATCGAGCAGCCGGAACTGAGGATCAGCGTGGGTGGCTGGCCACCCTATTTATCCAGCGAGTTGAAACACAACGGCGTGATCGCTCACCTCATCAGCGACATCCTGGCGGACGAGGGCTACCGCGTCAGCTTCCAGTTCCTGCCTTGGCCGCGCGCCTATTCAGCTGCCGCTGCTGGCCGCTTTGATGGCACCGCCGTGTGGATGCACAAGGCCGAGCGCGAGGCCGACTTTTACTTCAGCGAGCCCCTGCTGGATGAACAATTCGTGTTTTTCCACCTCAAGAGTTTGCCCTTTGACTGGCAGCGCTTCGACGACCTGACCGGCATGACCCTCGGCGGAGGCCTGGAATACAGCTACGGGCCGCAGTTCGATACATTCCTGGCGCAGGGCAAGGTGAAGATGGAGCGTGTCTCCAGCGATATGCAGAATTTCGAGAAGCTGCTCAAGGAACGCGTGGTGCTCTACCCACAGGAGAAGAATGTGGGCTACGCCGCGCTGCGCAGTCACTTCAGCGCCAGCGACCAAGGCAAAATCACTCACCACCCCAGACCACTGCTGACCAATCGTAGCCACTTGATGCTACCGAGAAGCCTAGCCAGAAGTCCGACCTTGATGGCACGGTTTAATCAGCGCCTGACGGATTACCGCAAGAGCGGCCGCTACGATCGCTATTTCGCTGATTTGAATCAGGGTAAATACCAACCTGAGGCCAATACCCCCTTGAGCAGTAATGATTAATCAGGCCTGCTAAGCTGTGTAAAAGAGGAGAGATCTGTACATGCACATCAATAAAAACCGCATGCGCTGGATAGTTAACTCTGCGCGAAGCTGTTCAGGAAACTTCAAATAATGTCCCGACTCTTACGCATTAGCGCGCTCGCCGCCTGGACGATTTTTACCAGTTCTGCAGCCATCGCCGAACCGGGTCTGACCGCGTATGAAGTGAGCGTCGGCATGGTCAATGCGCAAAGCGGCCCCGCCGCCGCGCTGGGCTTGGGCATGCACAGCGGCGCGCAGGCTTACTTTGACCGGGTCAACGCACAAGGCGGAGTCAACGGCCGCCGCATCACCCTGCTCAGCCAGGATGACGGCTATGAGCCAAACCGCACCGCCGCTCACACCCGTGACTTGCTGAGCAACCAAAAGGCCTTCGCCCTGCTCGGTTATGTGGGTACCCCAACCTCACGGGCGGCTCTGCCCTTGGCCATGCAGGCGCAGGTGCCTTACCTGTTTCCGCTGACAGGTGCAGAGTTTTTGCGCACCCCGACCAAGCCAGGCGTATTCAACGTGCGGGCATCTTACATTGAAGAAACCGAACACTTGGTGGAGCGCGTCACCACAGACCTGCAACTGAGCAAGATCGCGATTTTGATGCAGGACGACTCCTTCGGTGAATCAGTCAAAAGCGGCCTTAATGGCGCACTGAGCAAGCGTGGCCTGTCGCTGCATGCCGAGGCGCGGGTGCTGCGCAACTCTCTGCAGGTCGCGAAGGCCATTCATGCCTTACAACACGCCCAACCCGAAGCGGTATTCTTTGTCGGCACCTACAAGCAGTTGGCGGCGGCCGTCAAAGAAGCTAACGCCCAAGGTTTCAAAACGCGCTTTCTCAGCGTGTCATTTATTGGTTCTGAGCGCTTTATCCAAATCGCCGGGCTGGATGCTGAAGGGGTTTACATTACCCAAGTGGTACCCTCGCCCCACGACAGCACCCTGGCGTTGGTGAAGGCGCATCAGGCGGATATGCCAACCGGTGATTTCAGCCATGTATCACTTGAAGGTTATGTAAGCGCTGCGGTGTTTGTGCAGGCACTAAAAAACGCTGCCGAACCACTGACCCGCGACAGTTTTCTCGATGCGCTGGAGCATCTCGATACTGACTTGGGCGGTTTCAAGGTGTCGTTCAGCCGCAATGACCATCAAGGCTCAAGTGCCGTATTCCTTACCCGCATCGAGAATGGCCGCGCACGCCCCACGCAGCGTATGCGCTAAAGCTCAGGTGTTAGGCGTTGCCGCCATGCGTGGCTGCATGACGTCGGCCAGTGGCAACGCTACCGCAAGACGGCTGAGGTTCCAGTAATGCCCTTCCAGCGTGCGGTTGACCAGCAACGTGGCCGGTGCTGGCTGCAGGCTGCCGAACGTGTGAAACAGCGTGGAAAACTTTCCAGATTCCCGGGGTAAACAGCGTCCAATAGTTTCCACCCCGGTGTGTGCAACCATTCGGTCTTTTGGCCGGAGAATCTGGGGTGTTATCGATGGACATCATTGCCGAAATTCGGCGGCGGCACT
>CAMCJM010000050.1 GCA_945874835.1 Pseudomonas synxantha
CGCCTACCTGCGCCACATCCTCGAACGCCTGCCCCAGGCCACGAGCGTCGAAGACTACGAAGCGCTGCTGCCGTGGAACTGCTCGCCAGCCCCAGCCTCCTGAAAGCAGATTTTGTCCTGACGGACGTGGTTTATGGAGCACTTACGGAGCACTTACGGCTTTGTCCCCAGTAATCTGGATTTGAACATGGTGGACCGCGTTGAACAGGTCAGCGATGACGACGCCAAAGCCGCTGCCCTGCGCCTGATGCGCGAAGAAGGCATCCTTTGCGGCATCTCCTGCGGCGCCGCCATGGCCGTGGCCCTGCGCCTGGCCAATGAGCCAGACATGCAAGGCAAAACTATCGTGGTAATCCTGCCGGACTCCGGCGAACGCTACCTGTCGAGCATGCTGTTTAGCGACATGTTCACCGATCAGGAATTGCAGCAGTAAAGGTCTGCACCCACAAAAAACCGCCAAATGCTGGAGGATTTTTTGTGGGTGGTTACTGGGTTATTTGTGAGCCAACGGGTCCGTCCGATAAATAAACCTGTCCCCTTTTCCGGTCTTTCCGCTTTTCCGTCTGGCCCTATGCAGCATCAGCAAGAAGTGCAAGATCGGCGCTGACTCGATTTACGATCAGCTACGAAGACAGGCTGCCGCAGCAGTATCCCCAACCCAGTTACACAAAACTGTGCATGCCCTCAATTGTTATGCGTTTTATCTCAATCAAAATCCTGATCAGGGGTTTTAGCAGTATTTTCCAATCTTCTTGCTGCCAGCCACTCAAGCCGCTTAGCCTGAGTGTGCAGAACCCTTCTCAATCCCTTTGGGACCTTCCGTTCACTGATGACCTGTGCCAGTCGGGAAATGGTTTGAGTCCTTCTGGCAATCCTGATGTCTGGATGCTCGCGGATTCCCTTCACTTCGTCAGAAATGATCACACCTTCGAAGGAGGCAGGGATATCCACCTGAACTAGTTGAGCGGGTGGCTCCTTTTCATTGAGTATTGCATTAAACTTGGAGTTACCAATCGCTAGGTCGTAAATTTTTCGTTCTAGGGCATCCAGAGTATTTTTAGCTTCCTTGAAGTTTGGAGACTTGGAGTTAATTCCTTCTAATTGAGGAAGGGGGTAGACCACGATTTTATAGACTTCAAAAGGGTCAAGAACATTCATGGCTACTGCATCTGTCCGCTGGTTGGTCAGGTGCCTCCGTATTCGTGTTCTTAGTTGTTCCTTGGTTTGGCCAACATAAATTGGTTCATTATCATAATCGTAGAACGAATAGGCACCCCACTGGAAATTCCCGACTTTAAATTTTTGGCTTGTATCCAATGGGTTTTCAACTATTCGGTTTAGGAACTGCTCTAGAAGCTTGCGTAGCTCACTTGTTTCAAAGGGCAGATCTATTGTTGAGTCAGTCGGAATTGAGTATTCTGGAAGTGGCTCTTTTTGTTTCTCTATTGGCATACAAGTCCTTATGCGAAATGCAATTGAAATGGTTTTTGAGCATTTGCATTGATAATCGGGAAAAGTACATTCTGGTTGAGGTGTGCAACAACAGGGACGACTACGCCATCCCCAACTAGGTGATATGCTTCATTGTATTTTGAAGGGAGAATATAGGTTTCTGGAAGACCCATTAATCGTGCCGTTTCCCTTGGGGAAATCAGTCGGGTTTTGATTTGTGGGCCATCAACAACCATAATGATTTGGCGGCTTGAGCCGCCACCCGGTGTCCTTAAACAACCTGCAATACCGTCAAAACGAACTTCCGCTCTTTGAATACCTTCACGGGTTCGCTTGTAGATAGTGCCGACCTTAATCTGTCCAGTTTGTTGTGCAGCGATGACCTTCTGGCGGTTAAGGGGGGACATCATGGAAAGAATTTTTTGAGTTTCCTTATTGGTGTTCCATTTAACACCTTTAGGTATATCTTCAATGATTTGCTCTAAAGTCAGAAGAGGTTGATCAGGCTCTGACATTCTCCACCACTTCCACTTGCTTTTCACTTTCTTGGGAAGTGAGTGATAGGCACAAATGACTTTATCTGGGTGCCAGGCTGGGGACGCTCGGTCGCTGACAACTTCATCAGGAATGGTGAGGTTTTCGTCAGTGCATATGATGAAAACTCGTGGCCTAGACTGAGGGACAAATTGAACTGCATCCATGACAACCGCGCCGAAGTTGTAGCCTTCACCAGTAATAGATTTTGCGATTGCTTCAAAATCTTTGCCTTCGTGAGAAGTCAGAGTGCCATAAACATTTTCAAGAATGACCATTGAAGGTTTGCGGCCTTCAGCCCTTAATCCTTGGATTAGTTTTAAAAATCCCCAGAAAGTGCCAGACCGCTCACCTTTAAGGCCAGCACCATTGCCAGCCAAAGAAAGGTCCTGGCATGGAAATGAGGCCCAAGCCAGATCAGCATGACCAGGCAGTGCATCTAAAGGGATTTTGTTTATATCTTCAACTAAGAGGTGATCGCTACACCAATTCGCACGGTATGCTTTTGCTTTGTGTTCTGAGAAGTCATTTGCGAAGACACAATTCCATTCTTCGCCAAGTCCAGAGCGTGCCATGCCACCACCAGCAAAGAATTCATAAAAATTTGGCATGCTGAATATGTCCTTCATTAATATTTCAATAGTCAAAATGATACCGTCTTATCTTTACCGTGTGTAGTCATGGCAGCGGCAAGGGCTGAGTGAAACACCTGACCTTTCCGGTGCGGTGCTGCCCTTCCGAGCTCAGCGCGTAGGTTGGGTATCGCTGCCCTCAACACCATCCTACAACGTGTTTCTCAGCGGCTACTTCTGGCTAATCTCTGCCTATCGCCAGGGCTGTGTGCTGATCACGTCGAACCAAATAGGACTCATTGATTTATTTCTGATCAATCCGTAGTGGTCAGTCGGCTAGATAATGAATCGCCGACGCTATTTGAGCACAGTGATTTATTTAGGCCACGTTGCAATCTTGCTGGCACGCTTGAATCTCGGCAAACAAAGGACGCTCGCCAGGTTGCGGGTGGCTGCAGCGCGTATGCAGGTGCCACAAGCGGGTTTGCTGAGCGGGCTTGTCGTCTTTGTTGCAGCGCATTAACAATTCCTCCAGCAGGCAGGCAAAAGCTCGGGCCTATACTTGTTGCGGGGCGATCCCGCTGCTGCTCTGTGGATCAAAAAACGACGCTGCGCCGAAGTCGCCCAGGAGGGTGTGCCCGGCTGGGTTGACCAGCAGGTTATAGGCATACAAATCGCCGTGGAGTATGCCGCGTTGATGCAGGTGAACCACGGCCGCCGCGGTGTCGCGCAAAATGCGCAAGGTTTCTACCATGGTGAACTGCTCGGCATAGCAGTCGGAAAAGCAAGGTCTTGCCTTTTGCCTTGTTCGCGCCTGCACAGGATTATTTGTAGGGTAATAAGCAAACCCTGTCTCAGTCTCCTCGTATCAGTGCCTGTTGGGCTTCGCTGCGCTCAACGCCAACCTACCCATGTTTGCAACACCTTATGGGTACACAGCCAAACAATAATGGCGCTTGATGAGCTCAAGTAGCAATCGGGGCAGACCACGGTATTAGTCTTGATTGCCAGCGTCTGGCCGTTTGCGGCGGCCGGGCTTCTACCGTCGCTATAAATTGCATGGTCAACACTGCGCAGAGGTTATTGGGTGCGTTACCGAACAGACGGCCCAGGGTGGGGCGCACAACCTGGCGGAAGTACAAGTCAGCCCACGGCTGTACGCCATGGCTGGGAAAACTTCCGCAAGGGTATTTGCTGTGATCCAGCCGCTCTCCGACGTTTATCGCCCCATTCTCGGTGGCTTCGCTTCCAGCGTGCACACGCTCGACGAACCTGCGCTTAGTTTCGTTCGCGAACTGGTTAGCGAGTCTGGCGAACCGAGTGCTGGCAGCTCCATCACCCTGCATTTACCCGCTGGCACCACTCCGGCGAAGGCTTTGGCCAGCACCCTACAGGCCAGTGGCAAGGCGTTGTGCCAGGTGCCGTCTGATGGGGGCAAGGCGGTGTGAGCGGTATTCAAACACAGCCTGTGGCAGCGTTAACGGATACGGGCTCTCCTGCCACGCAAGCGCCGCCCACGTTGGGCATGATCCTGCTGGTGGCATGGGTCGCAGGTCTGATTGCCTCGGTGGGCGGCAGCTTTCTGGCTTGGATGCCATTGGCGGTGCAATCCCTGTTAAGCCCTGCGGGCGGTGGTGTGATGCCGAGTGCCGCAGTAGCCAATTCCTTTGTTTAGAGACTCAAGGTCATTATGTCAGTCAGCCGAAAATGGATCTTTCCTGCCGCCAGCGTTGCCGTCGTGGCCATTATCGCTGGCCTGCTCTGGTACACCCTGCGCCCTGAGGGTTTGGGGGATGGCTTTGCCAGCGGTAACGGACGGATTGAAGCCACCGACGTCGACGCGGCCAGCAAGCTGCCGGGGCGCATCGCCAGCATTGAGGTTGAGGAGGGCGAGTACGTCGAGGCCGGGCAAGTGATTGCGCGCATGGACACCCAGGTACTCCAGGCGCAAGTGCTACAGGCCCAGGCGCAAATGCGTCAGGCGCAGAACAGCCAACTGACGGCCAATGCCCAAGTGCGCCTGAGGGAGAGTGAGAAAGTCACCGCGCAGGCCATCGTGCGCCAGCGCCAGGCGGAAGTGTCTGCGGAGCAAAAGCGCCATGCCCGCAGCGCGATCCTGGTCAAACGTAATGCCATGGCGCAGCAGCAACTGGATGACGATCTTGCCCGGCTGCAAAGCACCCAAGCCGCTCTGGCGGCGGCAGAGTCTCAGGTGATTTCGACTGAGGCGGGCATTGCTGCCGCACAGTCTCAGGTGATTGAGGCGCAGTCGGCAGTGGAGGCCACCCAAGCCAGCGTCGAGCGCTTACAGATCGATATCGAGGACAGTCAGCTCAAAGCGCCACGGGCAGCGCGTGTGCAGTACCGCATCGCCGAGCCGGGTGAGGTGATCGGCGCGGGCGGCAAGGTGCTTAACCTGGTCGACCTGAGCGATGTCTACATGACCTTTTTCCTGCCTGAGCGGCAGGCCGGTCGGGTGGCGCTGGGTGCCGACGTTCGCCTGGTGATCGATGCCGTACCGCAGTATGTCATTCCGGCCAAGGTCAGCTATGTGGCCAGCGTCGCCCAGTTCACCCCGAAAACGGTGGAAACCGCCAGCGAGCGCGAAAAGCTGATGTTCCGGGTTAAAGCACGGCTCGACCCAGAACTCTTGCAACGCCACATCACCCAAGTAAAAACTGGCGTCCCCGGCGTGGCTTATCTGCGGCTTGACCCACAGGCTGAGTGGCCTGCCGAACTGGCGATCAAGGTTCCGCAGTGAGCGCGCCTGAAGCGCCTGAAGCGCCTGCAGCGCCGGTCGCGCAGTTGCAGGATGTCAGCCTGCAGTACGGCAAAACCTGCGCCCTCAATGCTGTCAGCCTGGAAATTCCCGCGCAGCGCATGGTTGGTTTGATCGGTCCGGACGGGGTGGGCAAATCCAGCCTGCTGGCGCTGATCGCCGGCGCACGCAAAATTCAGAGCGGGCAGATCGAGGTGCTCGGCGGCGACATGGCCAGCCGGGATCATCGCCGGCAGGTGTGCCCACACATCGCCTATATGCCCCAGGGGCTGGGCAAGAACCTCTATCCGACGCTCTCGGTGATCGAGAATCTGGACTTCTTTGCCCGCCTGTTTGGCCAGGGCGAGGCTGAACGTAAAACCCGTATTGCCGAACTCCTGCGCAGCACGGGCCTCAGTGAATTTGGTGAGCGGCCGGCGGGCAAGTTATCTGGCGGCATGAAGCAAAAACTGGGGCTGTGTTGCGCGCTGATCCACGACCCGGACCTGTTGATTCTCGACGAGCCCACCACCGGCGTTGATCCGCTGTCGCGCAATCAGTTCTGGGAGTTGATCGAGTGCATTCGCAGCCAGCGCCCGCAGATGAGTGTGCTGGTCGCCACCGCTTACATGGAGGAGGCCGAGCGCTTCGACCATCTGCTGGCCATCGATGAGGGTGCCGTGCTTGCCACTGGCAGCCCGGCTGAGTTGCTGCAGCGCACTCAATGCACGAGCCTGGAAGAGGCGTTTATCGCCCTGATGCCGGAAGCCAAACGCGAGGGCCATAAGCAATTGGTGATCCCGCCGCGCCCGGCAGGCGAGCAGGAAATTGCCATTGAGGCGCGCGACCTGAGCATGCGTTTTGGCGATTTTGTCGCGGTCGATCATGTTGAATTCCGCATCGAGCGCGGGGAAATCTTCGGCTTCCTCGGCTCTAACGGCTGCGGCAAAACCACCACCATGAAGATGCTCACCTGCTTGCTGCAGGCCAGCTCGGGTGAGGCCCTGCTGTTCGGCCAAACCGTAAACGCCAATGACATGGCCACGCGCAAGCGGGTCGGCTATATGTCGCAGTCCTTCTCGCTATACGGCGAGTTGAGCGTGCGGCAGAACCTGGTGCTACACGCCCAGCTGTTTCACGTACCGGCCACAGAGATAGCTGGGCGGGTGACGGCCATGGCTGAGCGTTTCAGCCTTGGCGACGTTATGGAACAGCTGCCCGAGCGCCTGCCACTGGGGATTCGTCAGCGTCTTTCACTGGCTGTAGCGGTCATCCATAAGCCAGAAATTCTGATCCTCGATGAGCCGACGTCAGGCGTCGACCCGATTGCCCGTGATGTGTTCTGGCAGCTGATGCTCGACCTTTCGCGCAATGACGGCGTGACGATATTTATCTCCACCCACTTTATGAACGAAGCCCTGCGTTGCGACCGCATCTCCTTGATGCACGCGGGCAAGGTGCTCGACAGCGATACGCCCAAAGCCCTGATCGCTAAACGCGGCCTGCCAACCCTGGAGGCGACTTTTATCGCCTACCTGCAGGATGCCGTCGGCGAGCAACCGCAACAGCCCGCACCAGAAGCGGAGGCTCCTGCAGCGCAGAGCAATACGCCGAAACGCAAGCGCTTCAGCCTGCTGCGGTTGTTCAGCTATACCCGCCGGGAGGCCCTGGAACTGCGCCGCGACCCGATTCGCGGCAGCATGGCGTTGCTCGGCAGTCTGTTGCTGCTGTTTATCATCGGCTACGGCATCAGCCTGGATGTCGAGAACCTCACCTACGCGGTGCTCGACCGCGACCAGACCACCACCAGCCACGCTTATGCCCTCAATCTGGCTGGCTCGCGTTATTTCATCGAACAAGCGCCGCTGCGCGATTACGACGAACTGGATCGGCGCATGCGCAGTGGTGAGATCAGCCTCGCGGTGGAAATCCCGCCCAACTTCGGCCGTGACCTCAAGCGCGGCGCTGTGCCGCAAATCGGCATGTGGCTCGACGGCGCCATGCCGATGCGCGCCGAAACCATCAAAGGCTATGTGATGGGCCTGCATGCTGGCTACTTGCAAGAGCTGGCCCGCCAAGACAGTGCGGCAACCCGTAGCAACCTGCCGAACCTGGAAGTGCGCTACCGCTACAACCCCGATGTGGAAAGCCTGAATGCCATGGTGCCGGCGGTGATTCCGCTGCTGCTGATGCTGATTCCGGCCATGCTTACCGCCCTTGGTGTGGTGCGTGAAAAGGAGCTGGGTTCGATCATCAACCTGTATGTCACGCCGGTCACGCGCTTGGAGTTTCTGCTTGGCAAGCAACTGCCTTACATCGCCTTGGGCATGCTCAATTTCGTGCTGCTGCTGATAGCGGCGGTATGGGTATTCGATGTGCCGCTGAAGGGCAGCCTACTGGCGTTGCTAACTGGTGGTCTGCTGTACATCAGCTGCGCCACAGCCATGGGGTTGCTGATGTCGACCTTTACCCGCAGCCAGATTGCTGCGGTATTCGGCACGGCCATCGTCACCCTGATTCCGGCCATCCAGTTCTCCGGGCTGATCTACCCGGTGGCCTCACTCGAGGGCTTCGGCGCGCTGGTTGGGCAGATTTACCCCACCTCGCACTTTCTCATCATCAGCCGTGGGGTGTTCTCTAAAGCGCTGGGCTTCACTGAGCTGTACAGCTATTTTGTGGCGTTGCTGATTACCATCCCGGTCCTGCTGGCACTGTGCACCAGCCTACTGAAAAAGCAGGAGGCCTGAGATGGAACAGCTGGCGAATATCTTCCATTTGGGGCTCAAGGAGCTGCGCAGCCTGCAACGTGACCCGGCGCTGCTCTTACTGATTATTTGGGCCTTTACCCTGGGCATTATCACGGCCGCCACCAGCATGCCGGAGAGCCTGCACAACGCCTCCATTGCAGTGGTCGACGAAGACCGCTCACCGCTCTCGGCACGCTTGATTGATGCCTTCCAGCCGCCGTATTTTCGTACGCCGCAACGTATCGAGCTGAGCGAAATGGATCACGGCATGGACTCCGGGCAGTACACCTTCACTCTCAATATTCCACCGGATTTCCAGCGCGATGTACTTGCCGGGCATAGCCCGGCGATTCAGCTCAACGTCGATGCCACGCAGGTGAGCATGGCCTTCACCGGTGCGGGCTATATCCAAATGATCGGTGCCGAGGAAGTCAGTGCGTTCTTGCGCCACTACCGTGCCGACCTGCCGCAGCAGGCCGAATTGGCCGTGCGCATCGCCTACAACCCAAACCTGACACGTAGCTGGTTCGGCTCAGTGATGGAAGTGATCAACCAGATCACCATGCTGTCGATCATTCTCACCGGGGCGGCGCTGATCCGTGAGCGCGAGCACGGCACCATCGAGCACCTGCTGGTGATGCCGGTGACGCCACCCGAAATCATGCTGGCCAAGGTCTGGTCGATGGGCTTGGTGGTATTGCTGGCCACTGCGCTGTCGCTGCTGCTGGTCGTGCAAGGCTGGCTGCAGGTGCCGATAACCGGCTCGCTGCCGCTGTTCTTGTGTGGCGCGCTGCTGCATCTGTTCGCGACCACCTCAATGGGCATTTTCATCGGCACCATCGCGCGCTCGATGCCGGCCGATCTCTGCCTGTCGCCAATCGGCTGCCTGCTGATCACGTCGTGAGTGATTTATTTTTGATCAAGCGCAGCAAGTAGCCCGAACAACCATCGCAATGGTGGATGACGCGAAGCTTGTCCACCGGCCGCCAACGCCTCAATTACCAACCCGTGCGAAAAACGGGGGCAGGTCTTGCCGTGTCAGTGCCTGTTGGGCTTCGCTGCGCTCAACGCCAACCAACCCATCTATGCCACACCTCACGGGTACATAGCCAAATAAGGACGCTTGATGAACTCAAGGGGGCGCTGAACTAAAGAAATCGCAGTGCTCAGGCGGCTAGATCATTTATCTGCGACCCTATTTGAGCGCTGCTGATTTTTTAGGCCACGTTGCAGGCTTGCAGGCACGTTTGAATCTCGGCAAACAAAAGACGCTCTGCTGGTTGCGGGTGGTTGCAGCGCGTATGCAGCTGCCACAAGCGAGTTTGCTGAGCGGGCTGGTCGTCTTTGTTGCAGCGCACTAACAACTCCTCCAGCAGGCAGGCAAAGGCCTTAGCTTCAAGCTGTTGCAGGGCGATCCCGCTGCTGCTCTGTGGATCAAAAAACGACGCTGCGCCGAAGTCGCCCAAGAGGGTGTGCCCGGCTGGGTCGACCAGCAGGTTATGGGCATACAAATCGCCGTGGAGGATGCCGCGTTGATGCAGGTGAACCACGGCCGCCGCGGTGTCGCGCAAAATGCGTAAGGCTTCTGCCACGGTGAAACGCCGCTGCTCGGCGTAGCAGTCGCGCGTGCAGCTGGCGAGTGAGGGCGGCCCGGCCAGCGCTTGGAAAGTTGGTGCAATACGCGCCAGTAGCAGGCCGGGCGCAGCGTCCTGCTGAGGTTCAAGTGGGCCGCCAACGCTGATCAGGTTGCTGTACTCACCGGCGGCTATACAGGCGGCCATCTCACTGTGGGCAAGGCCGTCGCTGGTGACATCACCTTTGAACAGTTTGACCGCCATGGCCTGTGCTGGCTGGTTGGGCTGCTGCCAGGTCGCACAGCGGATAATTCCCGAGGCACCTTGGCCGAGTATTTCACCCAGCTCAAGGGTGTCGCGCGCGATGGTTGGCAGTGGGTGTTGCCGGAGAATTGCAGCTTCACTGGCGTCACTGAATGGATTGCCGGCAAAGGCCAGCCAGCACAAGGCCGGTAATTGCGTGAGCCATGCCGGCAGATGGTCGAGCTGGTTAGCTGCAATGCGCAGCAACTCCAAGCGCTGCAGTTTGGCCAGGCTTTCGGGCAGCGCGCGCAGCTGGTTACCTGCCAGCATCAGCTTTTGTAAGTGCGCACAGTCACCTAACTCAGGCGGTAGCTGCTGCAGTTGATTGTCGGTCAGGATCAGCCAGCGCAACGCGGGCGGCAGTGCCGCAGCGGGTAGGTGCTGTATGCGGTTGCTCTTGAAGCCGATCATTTCGAGCTGCGTGCAGCGGCCCAATACCTCCGGTACTGAGGTGAATAGGTTGTCTGAGCAAAACACAATGCGCAGCTTAAGCAGGCGCGCTAGGTCAGCGGGGAGTGCGCTGAGGCGGTTGCCCGAGAGGTTAAGCACTTCGAGGCTGTCGGCCAGAGAGAAAATTTCCTCTGGGAAATCGTGCAGGTCGCAGCAAAGGTCCAGCGGAGTAATACCGGCCAGTTCGCCGCTGCGAAGTTGTTCAAGGCTGTGCATAGGAAGGGGCTCGCGCACCGGGGCAAGGCCCAGCAGTGGTTGGCTGAGAAGGCCTTATCACAACGACGGAGGGCTCAGCTACAAGCCCTCCGCTGCCGTGTGTTAGTTGTCGTAGCCGAGGTTGGGAGCCAACCAACGCTCGCTGACGTTGAGGTCCTGCTTTTTCCGGGCGGTGTAGCTTTCCACCTGATCCTTGTCGATTTTGCCGACCGCAAAGTACTGCGCTTGCGGGTGGGCGAAGTACCAGCCAGATACAGCCGCTGCCGGGAACATGGCGTAGTGCTCGGTGAGGAACACGCCGCTGTCGCCGGCTTTGTTGAACTCGGCCGCCGGGTCGAGCAGGGCGAACAGGGTCTTCTTCTCGGTGTGATCCGGGCAGGCCGGGTAGCCGGGAGCGGGGCGGATGCCTTTGTAGGCTTCCTTGATCAGTTCCTCGTTGGACAGCTGCTCGTCCGGCTCATAGCCCCAGTACGTGGTGCGCACTTCTTTGTGCAGCCACTCGGCGCAGGCTTCGGCCAGGCGGTCGGCCAGGGCTTTGACCATGATGCTGTTGTAGTCGTCGCCGGCATCTTGGTAGGCCTTGGCCACTTCTTCAGCACCGATACCGGCGGTGGTGATAAAGCCGCCGACGTAGTCGGTGACGCCGCTGTCTTTCGGCGCAACAAAGTCGGCCAGCGAGTAGTTTGGCTTGCCGTCCGGCTTGATGGTTTGCTGGCGCAGGTGGTGCAGCTTGGCGATGGGCTGGCCGTCGCTGCCATAGACTTCCAGGTCGTCATCTTGCACCTGGTTGGCGGGCCAAAAGCCGAACACGGCGCGAGCGCTGATGAGCTTTTCGTCGATCAGTTTTTTCAGCATGGCCTGGGCATCGGCGTACAAGGCCGTCGCGGCTTCGCCGACCACTTCATCGGTGAGGATGCGCGGGAACTTGCCGGCCAAATCCCAGGAGATAAAGAACGGCGTCCAGTCGATGTACTCGGCCAGGGTCGCCAGGTCGATGTTGTCCAGCACCTTGGCACCGGTAAAGCTCGGCACGCTGGGCTGGTAGCTGGCCCAGTCAAATTGCGGCTTGTTCTCGACCGATTTGGCGTAGCTCAAGCGTTCGGTGCGGGCGCTGCGGTTGGCGGTGCGCTCGCGCACTTCGATGTAGTCCAGGCGAGTGCGCTCAACGAAATCGGCTTTCAGCTCTTTGGACAGCAACTGAGTGGCCACGCCGACCGCGCGCGAGGCGTCGGTGACGTACACCACGGCGTCGTTCTGGTACTTGGGCTCGATCTTCACCGCTGTGTGGGCTTTGGAGGTGGTTGCGCCGCCGATCATCAACGGCAGGTGGAAGCCCTGACGCTGCATCTCGCGGGCTACATGCACCATCTCGTCCAACGACGGGGTAATCAGGCCAGACAGGCCGATGATGTCGCACTTCTCGTCCTTGGCCACCTGCAGGATTCTCTCGGCAGGCACCATCACGCCCAAGTCAACGATGTCGTAACCGTTACAGCCGAGCACCACGCCAACGATGTTTTTGCCGATGTCGTGCACGTCGCCCTTGACCGTGGCCATGAGGATTTTGCCCTTGGCTTCCGGCTTGTCGCCTTTTTCGGCTTCGATAAAGGGGATCAGGTGCGCCACGGCCTGTTTCATCACGCGGGCGGATTTCACCACCTGCGGCAGGAACATTTTGCCCGCACCGAACAGGTCGCCGGCCACGTTCATGGCGGCCATCAGCGGGCCTTCGATCACTTCGATGGGGCGCGCGCACTGCAGGCGGAATTCTTCGGTGTCTTCAACGATGTGCGTGGTCACGCCTTTGACCAGCGCGTGTTTGAGCCGTTCGGCAACGCTCAGGTTGCGCCATTCTTCGGTTTCCGCCTCTTTAACGCTGCCATCGCCTTTGTACTTGTCGGCAATCGCCAGCAGCGCTTCGGTCGCGCCGTCGTTGCGGTTGAGCACCACGTCTTCCACGGCGTCGCGCAGCTCTTTGGGAATCTCGTCGTAGATTTCCAATTGGCCCGCGTTGACGATGCCCATGGTCAGGCCGTTCTGGATCGCGTAGTACAAGAACGCCGAATGAATCGCTTCACGCACCGGGTTGTTGCCACGGAAGGAGAACGACACGTTGGACACACCGCCCGAGCTCAGGGCATGGGGCAGGTGGTCGCGGATGAAGGCGCAGGCCTCGATAAAGTCGACCGCGTAGTTGTTGTGCTCCTCGATGCCGGTGGCCACGGCGAAGATGTTCGGGTCGAAGATGATGTCTTCCGGCGGGAAGCCCACTTCGTTGACCAGAATGTCGTAGCTGCGTTGGCAGATTTCACGTTTGCGCGCAGCGGTATCGGCTTGGCCGAGTTCGTCGAAGGCCATCACCACCACGGCTGCGCCGTAGCGCTTGCACAGGCGGGCCTGGTGCTTGAACTGCTCCACGCCTTCCTTCATGGAGATCGAGTTGACGATGCCCTTGCCTTGAATGCACTTGAGGCCCGCTTCGATCACTTCCCACTTGGAGGAGTCGATCATGATCGGCACGCGGGAAATGTCTGGCTCACCGGCAATCAGATTCAAGAAGGTGACCATGGCCTTCTGCGAATCCAACATGCCCTCGTCCATGTTGATGTCGATCACCTGCGCGCCGGCTTCCACCTGCTGCAGGGCGACTTCCAGGGCTTCGGTGTAGTTGTCCTCGCGGATCAGCCGGGCGAATTTGGCCGAACCGGTGATGTTGGTGCGCTCGCCGACGTTGATAAACAGCGAGTTGCGGTCGATGGTGAACGGCTCCAGGCCCGACAAGCGGCAGGCCTTGGGAATATCCGGGATGACGCGTGGCGGGTATTTGCTCACCGCTTCGGCAATCGCCTGGATATGCGCAGGCGTGGTGCCGCAGCAGCCGCCGACGATGTTCAAAAAGCCCGAGGCGGCGAACTCTTCGATGACCGCTGCTGTTTCCGCCGGGGTTTCGTCGTATTCACCGAAGGCATTCGGCAGGCCAGCGTTGGGGTGCGCGGAAACGTTGGTTTCCGCCTTGGCCGCCAGCTCTTCCAGATACGGGCGCAGGTCTTTAGCACCCAAGGCGCAGTTCAACCCCACGGAAATCGGCTTGGCGTGGCGCACCGAGTTCCAGAAAGCTTCGGTGGTTTGCCCAGACAGGGTGCGGCCGGAGGCGTCGGTGATGGTGCCGGAAATCATGATTGGCAGCTCGAAGCCTTGCTGCTCGAAGACGTCCTGCACGGCGAAGATTGCCGCCTTGGCGTTCAAGGTGTCGAAGATGGTTTCGATGAGGATCATGTCCGCGCCGCCTTCGATCAGGCCGCGGGTGGCTTCCACGTAGTTTTCCACCAACTCGTCGAAGGTGACGTTGCGGTAGCCGGGGTTGTTGACGTCCGGGGAGATCGAACAGGTGCGGCTGGTTGGGCCTAAAACGCCAGCGACAAAGCGCGGGCGATCCGGGGTTTCCAGGGTCTTGGCATCGGCCACGCGGCGGGCTAGGCGTGCGCCTTCAACGTTCAACTCATACACCAGGCTTTCCATGCCGTAGTCGGCCTGGGACACCTGGGTGGCGTTGAAGGTGTTGGTTTCGAGGATGTCTGCGCCGGCATCCAGGTAAGCCTTCTCGATCGCGCCGATCACGTCCGGGCGGCTGAGGATCAGCAGGTCGTTGTTGCCTTTAACGTCCTGTGGCCAATCGGCGAAGCGCGCGCCACGGTAGTCCTCTTCCTCCAGCTTGTAGCTCTGGATCATGGTGCCCATGCCGCCGTCGAGAATCAGGATGCGTTCCTTCAGGGCTTGCTGAAGGGCGTGGAGGCGGGCGCTGCGATCTGACAGAGACATGGAGATAACTACCTGGGACGCGTGAAAAAAAGATGCGCGATGATAACAAAGCTGCACGCTTTTGCAGTGCCCTGAGCTTTCACATGAATTTCGCTCATGTTTGATCAGCAGTATTAGTCTGCTCCAGGCGGCTAGAATCGCCACCTGAGCCATTTTCGAGATTCACTTATGTGCTGCCGCTTCCTGTTTGGCGTGTGTTTACTGTTCATTGGCTCATTGCAGGCGGCTGAGCCCATCTCCTATAGCCGTGATATTCAGCCGATCTTTACCCAGAACTGCGTGGCCTGCCATGCCTGCTACGACGCGGCGTGCCAGCTCAATCTGGGCAGCGCCGAAGGGGTGTTGCGCGGTGCCAGCCAGGCAGTTGTCTACAGCGGCACCCGCGCTGAAGCGCAGGCCACCACCCGCTTGTTTCTCGATGCCCATGGCCCGGCTGCTTGGCAACGCAAAGGCTTCAATTCGGTGCTGGAACAGCAGGGCAGTCAGGCAGCCTTGATGGCGCGCATGCTCGAATTGGGCCGTCAGCAGCCATGGCCGGCTAACACTAAGCTGCCCGCGCACCTGGACATAGGCATTAACCGTGACAATCAATGCCCATTGCCTGAGGAATTCGCCGCGTTTGCCCGCAAGCACCCGCAAGCGGGCATGCCGTTCGCCGTGACGGGTTTAAGCGATGCCGATTATCAGACGCTGCAACGCTGGTTGGCCGAGGGCGCGCCGGTGGATCAACAATGGCTGCAGGCCAGCCCAGCTGAAGCGCAGCAAATAGCCACCTGGGAGGCTTTTCTCAATGTGCCAGGTGCGCGCGAGGCGTTGGTGGCGCGTTGGTTGTATGAGCACCTGTTTCTGGCGCACTTGCATTTCAGTGGCGGCGAAGCCGGGCATTTCTTCAAGATGGTGCGTTCGCGCACACCCAGTGCTCAGCCGGTGGACATCATCGCCACGCGGCGGCCCAACGATGACCCCGGCACGCAGTTTTATTACCGCCTGATCCCCGTGCAGGGCGTGATCGTGCACAAAACGCACATCACCTACGGGCTGAGTGCGGCCAAACTGGAACGGGTCAAAGCGCTGTTCTTCACCAGCGATTGGCAGGTTGAGGCGTTACCCGGTTATGGCTTGCAACGCCGGGCCAATCCCTTTGAGACCTTTGCGGCGATTCCGGCACAGGCGCGTTATCAGTTTATGTTGGATAACGCCGAGTACTTCGTGCGTACCTTTATCCGCGGGCCGGTGTGCCGGGGGCAAATTGCCACGGACGTAATTCGCGATAATTTCTGGGTCATTTTCCAAGACCCACAAAACGACCTATTTATCACCGATGCCGATTACCGTGCCGAGGCGGCGCCGCTGCTGGCCATGCCCGGGCAACTCGATACGCTGATTGATCTGCCGGGCTTGTGGCGCAATTACCGAGACAAACGCAACGCCTACGAAGCCCAGCGCACGCAGCGCTACGCCGAGGCCCCCGCACCTAGTTGGTCACACATTTGGGCGGGTAACGACAACGCTTTGTTGTCGATCTTCCGTCAGCACGACAGCGCGTCGGTGCGCAAAGGCTTGATTGGCGCGGTGCCGCAAACCCTCTGGTGGATGGACTACCCACTGCTCGAGCGCACCTATTACCAACTGGTGGTGAATTTCGATGTGTTCGGCAATGTGTCCCATCAAGCGCAAACGCGCTTGTATTTCGACCTGATTCGCAACGGCGCTGAGGTCAATTTTCTGCGCTTGCTGCCCGCTGAGTCGCGCAAGACTTACCTTGATGACTGGTACCAGAACAGCGGCAAGCTGAAACTCTGGCTCGATTACCAGGCTATCGACACACAAACAGCCAGCGCTTTGCAGTTGCCAGGTGATGATCCGAAAAAGCTGTTTGCGCACACCTTGTTGGCGCGTTACGGCAGCCTCAATGCCCGGCCAGACCCGATCAACCGTTGCACGGGTGCCTATTGCCACCGGCAGAACATCGACCCCGGCTTGCAGCGCGCCGAGCAATCACTCAGCCGCCTGGTGGCCAAGCCTGCGGGCGCGCTTAAGGTCATTAACCAGTTGCCAGAGGCGACCCTGCTGCGCATTGAGTTAGCCAACGGCCAGCGCGAGGTGTACAGCCTGTTGCGCAACCGCGCGCACAGCAACGTGGCATTTATGCTCGGTGAGCAACTGCGCTACCAACCGGCGCTGGATAGCCTGACGCTGTATCCGGGCGTGCTGAGCAGCTACCCGAACTTTATCTTCAATGTGCCGGTTGAGCAGGTGGCCGCGTTTGTTGCGGCGCTGGAGCAGGCGCGCAATCAGCCTGCATTTGAGCGGGTGGTCGAGCGCTGGGGTATCCGCCGCACGCACCCTGAGTTCTGGAGGTATTTCCATGACATGTCGGCGTATATCCAGCAAACCGAGCCTATTGAGGCCGGTGTGCTGGACATGAACCGTTACGAGAATTTGTAGCAGTAAGGCGCGCATTGCCGGGTGTAGGTTGGGTTGAGCGCAGCGAAGCCCAACGTTAGAACGCAACGCTACGTTGGGCTTCGTCGCTGCGCTCCTCAACCCAACCTACAGCTTTAGCGGTTAAAGCGCTCAACCAGGGCGTATTGCCCTTGCGCGGTGGCCATCAAAGCCTCACTGACCAGCGCGGTTTCATGGGCTTCGCCGGCTGTTTTGTCGGCGAGTTGCGCGATGGTGTTGATGCTGCGATTAACTTCATCGGCCACTGCGCTCTGCTCTTCCGCAGCGGATGCAATCTGGTTGGCCATGTCGGTGATGTTGGCCACCGCATCACTAATGCCCTCCAAGGCAGCGTCTGCTTGTTGCACGCGCTCAACGCCTTCTTCCGCCTGTTTGCGGCCAATGTCCATGTTCATCACGGCTTCTTGCGCGGTGCGCTGCAGCTTGTCGATCAACTGGTGGATTTGCCCGGTTGACTCGGCCGTGCGCTGTGCCAACGAGCGCACTTCATCGGCGACCACCGCAAACCCCCGGCCCATTTCACCGGCGCGTGCCGCTTCAATGGCGGCATTGAGGGCGAGCAGGTTGGTTTGGTCGGCAATGCCTTTGATCACGTCCACCACGCCGCCGATTTGGTTGCTGTCTTGGGCGAGGCGGGTCACGGTCTCGCCGGTATCACCGACCGACTGCGACAGGCGCTGAATGGCCTCACGGGTTTCGTTGGCGATCGCGCGGCCAGCACTGGTCAGGCGGTTGGCATCCTGAGTGGCGATGGCGGTGCGCGCCACGTTGCTGGCCACCTCCAGAGTGGAAGCGGCCATTTGGTTGATGGCAGCGGCGACTTGATCCGTCTCGCTGCGTTGGCGCTCAAGCCCGGCAGAGCTGCTGTGCGCCAGTTCATCGGCGCGTTTGGCTTGCTGGTTAAGCTGCTCGGCGGTGTCCTGCAGGCGGGTCAAGCAGGTTTTCAGACGGGCTTCCTGGCTCAGAATGGCCATCTCCAGGCGGGCCTGATCGCCACGGCTGTCGGTGTACATCTGCGCAATCAACGGGTCGGAGGTGGTGCGATCAGCCAGGCGCAGCAAACGTTTGATGCCGCGTTGCTGCCAGTTCAGTCCGGCCAGACCGAGCGGCACCGACAAGGCTGCGGCCAGGGCAAAGCCCCAGCTGGAATCCAGCCAGATGCCGATCAGAAAACCAATTTGACTGATCAGGATAAATGGCAGCCAGTCTTGCAGCAGGGGCAGCCAGCGATCAGTCGTGGGAACGGCCGATTTACCGGTGTTGACACGTTGGTACAGGGCTTCGGCGCGGCGTACTTGCTCGGCGGTGGGCTTAACCCGCACCGATTCGTAGCCAACAACCTGATTGTTCTCAAGCATCGGTGTGACGTAGGCATTGACCCAGTAGTGGTCGCCACTTTTGCAACGATTTTTGACGATCCCCATCCACGGCTTGCCGCTTTTAAGGGTGTCCCACATGTGCTGGAAAACGGCGGGCGGTACATCCGGATGACGCACGAGGTTGTGCGGGGCGCGAATCAGCTCATCGCGGCTAAAGCCGCTGATCTCAACGAAAGCCTCGTTGCAGTAGATTATCTGCCCCTTGACGTCGGTGGTAGAGATCAGTCGCTGCTGCGCGGGGAACGTCCGCTCACGCTGGGTGACAGGTTGATTGTTACGCATGGCGAGTTTTATTCCTTTAAGGGTCATCGGTACGTCGGCCGCTTTGTGCAGAAGTTTAGCCGCTAGCAGCCTGTCGGACTTGAGTCCCGCAGACCGATAGAGCATTGGCTTTTCCGGAAATCAGGCATTTTTTGCCAATTTACCCGGATTTATGCCTGTTTTTTGCTCAATTTCTGATTTGCGGGCGTAATACGGCCATGCGCTTCAAG
>CAMCJM010000051.1 GCA_945874835.1 Pseudomonas synxantha
CCTCGATTGACTTGGGGGTAGATGCGACGTTGTGAGTCAGTTCCAGTGCTCGAGCGAGACGCATAAAAAATCCGATGCCAATACAGGCATCGGATTTTGATTTCTTGCGGCCAAAGGTCAAGCAGGGAGGCTTAACTGATCGGCATTACCCGTTTCGGCGGGTTTTTTATTGGTGTTCTATTGGTGTTTTTGTAGCCTGTTACCGCGTCACTCCGGGATAACGGCGGTACGAATGTGTCCGTCAGAACAGATCGATGGGCGCTGTTTCATCAGCCGGCAATGGGCTACCAGGGATGTGCATGCCGGGGTCAAATTCGCCCATTGGCGGTGGCGAATCCTCGCTTTTGAATAACTCAAAGTAGGCATCTGGTGTGTCGGCCGTCGCTGCGCGCCCGCTGTGTGGATCAATGCGCAAGGTCAGCAAGCCGTCAGGCTCCGCAAGTAAATGGCTGGGCTTGTCTTTTAGCGCGACGGCCATGTAGCTCATCCAGATGGGCAGGGCTACCGTTCCGCCATATTCATTGCGACCCAGGCTTTCCGGCTGGTCGAAGCCGGCCCATACCGTTGTGATGTAATCAGCGTTGTAGCCGGAGAACCAGCTGTCTTTGGACTCGTTGGTGGTGCCGGTCTTGCCCGCCAGGTCGGCGCGGCCCAAGGCCAGTGCGCGTCGGCCGGTGCCTCGCTTGATAACGTCTTGCAGCATGCTGGTCATGATGAAGGCGGTGCGCTCATCAATAATGCGCTCGGCTGCAACCGGTGCGTCGGTCAATGTCGAAGACTCGGCTTGGTCAGCGAAGACTTTTGCGCGATGCTCAATGCCTGCCGGTGTTTGGGCCGGGTTGGCGTTAAACACCGGATTGCCGTTGCGATCCTGAATATGCTCAATCAGGTAGGGTTCTATTTTGTACCCGCCATTGGCAAATGTGCTCCAACCTTCAGTGATTTCCATCGGCGTCAGGCTAGCCGTCCCCAGCGCTAAGGAAAGGTTGGGCGGCAAGTCCTTACGCTCAAAACCGAACTTCTGGATGTAGCCCAGGGTGTTTTCAATGCCGAGGTCTTGCAGCAAGCGGATTGAGACGAGGTTGCGTGAGCGGTACAGCGCCTCGCGCAAGCGGATCGGACCAAGAAAGGTGTTGTTGTCATTTTTTGGCCGCCAGACCTGGGACAGGTCGTCCTCGGCAAAAACGATCGGGGCATCGTTGACCAGTGTTGCGGCGGTGTAGCCTTCATCCAGTGCGGCACTGTAGACAAAGGGTTTGAAACTGGACCCTGGCTGGCGTTTGGCCTGAATAGCGCGGTTATAGTTGCTCTGCTCAAAGGAGAAACCACCGACCAGGGCGCGGATGGTGCCATCGTTTGGGTCGAGAGAAACAAGCGCACTTTGCGCGGCTGGAATCTGAACAAATCGCAGGCTGCCGTCTTCTTGGCGCTGCACGCGGATAAGGTCGCCGACCTGGCTGACGTCTGCGGGCTTTTGTGGTCGCGCACCCTGGCTGTTGGTGTTAAGGAACTGCCGCGCCCACTTCATGCTGTCCCAGGCTACGGCCAGCTCTTCACCGTTTCTGAGTAAAACCAGAATGCCGCTTTTCTCAACACTGGTGACAACCGCAGGCTCCAGGCCTCCTCGGGTTGTCAGCTTGCCAAGTTCGCCGAGCCAGGACGCCTTGCTCATATCAGGGAAGCGGTTCTCTGGGCCCCGGTAGCCATGGCGCTGATCGTAATTAATTAGTCCGTCGCGAACGGCGGTGTTTGCAGCGGTCTGCAGGTCGCTAATCACGGTGGTGGTGACATTGAATCCTTCGGTGTACGCGGCACTGCCAAACCGGCCGACCATCTCAGCACGCGCCATTTCGGCGATATATGGAGCGACCAGTTCAGGTGGCGGAACGTGAAGGCTCACATTTATAGGTTCAGCCACGGCCTGTTCGTAGCGGCTCTTGTCTATGCGGCCAAGACCATACATCCGCCCCAGAATCCAGTCGCGACGCTCAAGCGCGCGCTTAGGATTGGCCAGCGGATTGAAGCGTGAGGGTGCTTTGGGTAAGCCGGCAATCATGGCCATTTCAGCTAGGCTTACATCACGGATAGATTTGCCGTAGTAGACCTGGGCGGCGGCTTCAATGCCGTAGGCGCGGTTGCCCAGGTAAATCTTGTTCACATAAAGTTCAAGAATTTCGTTCTTGCTGAGTTCGCGCTCAATTTGTAGCGCCAGAAGTATCTCGTTGATCTTGCGTGAGAAGCTTCTCTCGCTGGTCAAAAAGAAGTTCTTCGCCACCTGCATGGTGATGGTGCTGCCGCCGGTTTGAATTTGACCACTCTTCAATATTTGCGTTGCAGCACGCATCAGACTTTTGATGTCAACGCCATAATGATTAGCAAAGTTGTCATCTTCGGCCGCCAAAAGGGCAGTGATGAAGTCTTCCGGGATGTCTGCAAACGCGATGGGCGAACGGCGCATCTCGCCAAATTCGGCGATTAATTTGGCGTCGCTGCTGTAAACCCGCAGGGGAATTTGCAGTTGAATGCTGCGCAAGGATTCGACGGATGGCAGGCTAGGGCTAAGATAGAGGAACGCCCCGCTGAAACTGAGTGCTAGGCCACAAAAAACGGCTAGGCAAGACCAGCAGAAAAAACGCAAAAGACGCATCAAGATTTATGGATTTCCAGATAAAAGAACGAGTTAAGCAGGGCGTTAGGTTAAAAGAGGAAAACTGATCACATTATAAGCGTTTTTTTTGTCAGGTAGCCATTTGCGCTTCTGTCAAGACTGTTATTTAATGTGAAAAAACATAAATAGTCCGTAAGTCGCGGATGCCAATAGGAAATCGGTCGTGCTAGGGCTCTTCAACAAGAAAGCGAATACGCTACTGGGGATCGATATCAGTTCGACCTCCGTCAAGCTCCTCGAATTGAGTCGCTCAGGAAGCCGCTACAAGGTAGAGGCCTACGCTGTTGAGCCGCTCCCACCAAACGCAGTTGTCGAAAAAAACATCGCTGAGCTCGAAGGGGTGGGTCAGGCGCTGTCTAGGGTTTTGGCCAAGTCAAAAAGCGGCGTCAAAGTCGCTGCCGTAGCGGTGGCCGGTTCCGCGGTGATCACCAAGACAATTGAGATGGAGGTTGGTCTCTCGGACGATGAGCTGGAAAATCAGCTCAAAATCGAAGCCGATCAGTACATCCCCTACCCACTTGAAGAAGTGGCGATCGATTTTGAAGTCCAGGGTGTATCCCCGCGCAATTCAGAGCGTGTTGAAGTTCTACTTGCCGCCTGCCGCAAAGAAAACGTTGAGGTGCGCGAAGCCGCTCTTGCCTTGGCAGGTCTCACCGCCAAAGTGGTGGATGTCGAGGCGTATGCGCTTGAGCGGGCTTACAGTCTGCTGGTTGAGCAGCTTGGCGGTGATCGGGATGAGTTGATCGTGGCGGTGGTCGATATCGGTGCAACCATGACCACCCTTAGCGTTTTGCACAACGGCCGTACCATCTATACCCGCGAGCAGCTATTTGGCGGGAAGCAACTGACTGAAGAAATTCAGCGTCGCTATGGTTTGTCTTCCGAAGAGGCCGGCCTGGCCAAAAAGCAGGGCGGCCTCCCTGATGATTATGATGTTGAAGTGCTGCAGCCTTTTAAAGAAGCCGTCGTGCAGCAAGTGGCCCGTTCGCTGCAGTTCTTCTTCGCTGCAGGCCAGTTTAACGACGTGGACTATATTTTGCTCGCTGGCGGGACCGCATCTCTTGCGGATATCGATCGACTGATACAGCAGAAAATAGGTACACAGACGTTGGTTGCTAACCCGTTTGCCGAAATGGCACTAAGCAGCAAAGTCAATGCTGGAGCACTGGCCAGTGATGCGCCTGCATTGATGATCGCGTGCGGTCTGGCGATGAGGAGTTTCGACTAATGGCACGGATCAACCTTCTCCCCTGGCGCGAGCAGTTGCGCGAAGAGCGCAAACAACGTTTCTTGGTAAATCTTGCGGGTGTTTTTGTTGTTGCTGCCGGTGCAATTTTCTTGAGTGATCAGTACCTGAGCGGCGCCATTGAACAACAGGGCGCGCGTAATCAGTTCATCAGCAAGGAAATTGCTGTATTGGATGCGCGGATCAAAGAGATCAGCGAGCTAAAAACACGTCGTCAGCAACTTCTTGAGCGGATGAAGATCATTCAGGACCTGCAAGGTAATCGGCCCATTATTGGTCGAGTCTTCGACCAGTTGGTCAGAACTCTTCCGGACGGCGTGCATTTTACCGGCGTCAAGATGACTGCTAAGAACATCGCCATAGTCGGTGCTGCTGAGTCCAACAATCGCGTTTCGAACCTGATGCGTAATCTGGACTCTTCGGAGTGGCTGACAGCCCCCAACCTGACAGAAGTTAAATCGGTTACGGCGGGCGCGGTTGATCAAGCCAACGTATTCCAGTTGACCGTACAGCAAACCCAGCCTGCGGTAGACGTTGTGGAGGGTAAGCAATGAACCTCAATGAATCGTTGGAGGGGTTGCGCAAGATAGACCTGAACGATATTGATCTGAATAACGTTGGGTCTTGGCCGGCGGCAGTCAAAGTCATCGCAGGGTTGATTCTTTTTTTTGGTGTATTGTTTCTTGGTTATAACTTTCACTTGAAAGATCTGCAGGTGCAGTTGGAAGGCCGTGCAGCAGAGGAAGTCACCTTGAAAGAGCAGTTCTCTCTCAAGGCCTTTCAGGCCGCCAACCTAGATGCCTATAAAGAGCAGATGCAGGAGATGGAAGTTTCTTTCGGGGCTCTTCTAAAGCAGTTGCCGAGCGATACAGAAGTGCCTGGCTTGCTCGAGGATGTTACGCGGACTGGGTTGGGGAGTGGCTTGGAGTTCGAAGAGATTAAGCTTCTTCCCGAAGTCGCACAGCAGTTTTATATCGAGTTGCCAATCCAGATTGCAGTGGTTGGCGGGTATCACGACCTGGCTACATTTGTCAGTGGCGTGGCCAGTTTGCCGCGAATTGTTACTTTGCATGATTTTGAATTGGTGACATCAGCTGCTGAAAGCACCTCCAAGTTAAGAATGAATATTCTGGCCAAAACATATCGCTACAACGACAAAGGAGGGCAGCCATGAAAAGCCATAAGCTATTACCTGTCTTCTGTCTGATCTCTCTTTACGGGTGTGGTGCCGGTGCTGATTTCTCGGACTTACAGTCCTACATGGATGAGGTTAGAAGTCGGCCTAAGGGTGAAATAGAGCCACTGCCCGCGTTTTCGCCGTATGAAAGTTTTGCATACAGTGCAGCTGCGCTTCGTAGTCCTTTCCAGCCGCCGATTAAACTGGAAATGACATCTAGGGAAAAGGGATCAAAAGATATTAAGCCAGACGAAATTCGTACTAAGCAGTTTTTGGAGGGGTTCAATATTGAAACCTTCACTATGGTAGGGACGTTGTCTAACGAGGTTGGTGCGTTTGCACTTGTTAATGGTGCTGGTGGCGTACATCGAGTCAAAGTAGGTGATTATTTGGGCCGCAATCACGGTCGAGTAATTGCTGTAGATGATTCTAAGGTTGATGTGATTGAGGTTGTGCCCGATGGCGAGGGCGGTTGGCTCGAGCGACCACGCAGTTTGCCTCTTAAAGAGCGCTCCTAACTAGAGCTAATACGAATGAAAAAGAATAACCAATCTGCTTGGCGGAATATGACTATGAAAACCTCCATTTCATGTATAGGGCTCTCGCTCATAGCTGTATTTTTGCCAGCGTCGATTATGGCGGCCAATTTACAAGATTTGAATGTCGCTGCGTTACCAGGTGATCGTGTTGAGTTGAAGCTCACTTTTGATGAGCCCGTTCTAGCTCCGCGAGGTTATACAATAGAGCAGCCGGCGCGCATCGCTCTTGATCTACCGGGCGTCTCGAACAAGCTAGGCTTGAAGAATCGAGAACTGGGTGTAGGTAATGCGCGCAGCGTGACGATTGTCGAGGCCAAGGATCGGACGCGTCTGATCATCAACTTGACCAATTTAGCGGCCTACCAAACGCGCGTAGAGGGAAATGATCTGTTTGTAGTAGTTGGCGGTACTGCGCAAGCACAGCCAATTGCCAGCAGCCAGCCAGTGTTATTGCCTACTGAAACCCCAGTCAAGAAATTTACCCCACAAGTCCGAGAGATCAGTGCGATTGACTTCCAGCGTGGCGAACTTGGAGAGGGTAATGTTGTGGTAACTCTTTCCGATGCTGCGGTTGCGCCTGATATTCAGGACCAGGGCGGCAAGATTCGTCTCGACTTCGCTAAAACGAGTATCCCGGAGAAATTAAGGCTAAAGCTCGACGTCAAGGATTTCGCAACGCCGGTACAGTTTGTGAGCGCAACAGGTACGGCTGATAAAGCAAGCATTGTTATTGAGCCGACGGGTGTTTACGATTACTTGGCTTATCAGGCGGATAACAAGCTTACGATCAGCATCAAGCCCTTAACTGAATTAGAGTCAGAGAAGCGTAAGTCTGAAAGCTTTACTTACTCAGGTGAGAAACTCTCGCTTAACTTTCAGGATATTGATGTCCGATCAGTGCTTCAGCTGATTGCTGACTTTACTGACTTGAATTTGGTTGCAAGTGACACGGTTGCAGGCAATATAACCCTTCGCTTGCAGAATGTTCCATGGGATCAAGCGTTGGACTTGGTGTTGAAAACAAAAGGCTTGGACAAGCGTAAGATCGGTAATGTTCTACTTGTTGCTCCAGCCGATGAGATAGCTGCGCGTGAGCGTCAAGAGCTTGAGTCAAAGAAGCAGGTCGCAGACTTAGCGCCTTTGCGTCGTGAGCTTATCCAGGTTAACTACGCCAAAGCTTCTGATATGGCCCAATTATTTCAGTCTGTCACTAGTGCAGACGGTGCAGTTACCGAGCGCGGCTCAATCACTGTTGATGATAGGACGAATAGTATTATCGCTTACCAAACCCAGGAGCGACTTGACGAGCTGCGTCGAATTATTTCGCAGCTTGATGTGGCTGTGCGTCAGGTTATGATTGAAGCTCGAATCGTTGAGGCTAACGTTGATTATGATAAAGCCTTGGGCGTGCGCTGGGGTGGTGGGGCAAGAAGCGGGCGCTGGGATGTAAGTGGTAAAGATGGTGCTCAGATATTTGATAAAGGTACTGGTCAACGAGTGATTTTAGGTACTGATAAAGTAGGATCTACGACCGTAGATGATGGGCAAGCACGCTTGCCCTTTGTTGATATGGGTGTTGCAAGCAGTACTTCTGGTTTCGGTATCGGTTATCTCGGTAGTAACGTAGTTCTTGACTTGCAACTGTCGGCAATGGAAAAAACAGGGAACGGTGAAGTTATTTCCCAGCCTAAAGTTGTTACTTCTGACAAGGAGACTGCAAAGATTCTGAAGGGCGCTGAAATTCCTTATCAGGAGGCTAGCTCTAGTGGTGCCAGTACCACATCTTTTAAAGAAGCTGCTCTTTCCCTTGAGGTGACTCCGCAGATTACACCGGATAATCGAATTATCATGGAAGTTAAGGTGACCAAGGATGCGCCTGACTTTGCCAGGGCTGTGAACGGCGTACCACCGATCAATAAAAACGAAGTTAATGCCAAGGTTCTTGTGAGTGACGGTGAAACAATCGTACTGGGTGGGGTGTTCTCCAATACTCAAACCAAAGGTGTAGAGAAGGTTCCTTTTCTCGGCGACCTACCTTACTTGGGGCGTTTGTTCCGGCGCGATATTGTTCAGGACAATAAATCTGAGCTCTTGATCTTCCTCACGCCGAGGATCATGAATACACAAGCCGTCGCGGTGAGTCGTTGATTCAGTGCGAAATCTGATCCTCGTTGGCCCGATGGGGGCTGGTAAAAGCACCATCGGGCGGTTGCTGGCTAAAGAATTGCGCTTGCCGTTCAAAGACTCCGATAAAGAAATTGAGCAGCGAACCGGTGCGGATATTCCCTGGATCTTTGATGTTGAGGGTGAGCAGGGTTTTCGTGAGCGCGAGCAGGCTGTTATCGAAGACCTTTGCATGTCCGACGGTGTTGTGCTTGCAACAGGTGGCGGCGCGGTAATGCGTCCGGAAAATCGTGCTGCGCTTAGGGCCGGTGGTCGAGTGGTTTATCTGCATGCTTCTGTTGAGCAGCAGGTGGGTCGTACGTCGCGTGACCGTAATCGTCCTCTATTGCGCTCGGCCAATCCGGGCAAGGTTTTGGCCGATCTTTTTGCAGTGCGTGATCCTCTGTACCGAGAAATAGCCGATGTGGTGATTGAAACCGACGAGCGTGCTCCGCGCTTGGTGGTTCAGGAGATCCTCGATCGGCTTGCGGCACTATCTCCTCGTTAAAGCGCGGGCTGATCTGCGCTATCCTAGCCCCCTTTGTCTTCTGGGGGCCTTATGCAGACTCTTCATGTCGATCTTGCCGAGCGCAGCTATCCGATTTATATCGGTGCTGATTTATTGGCGCACGCTGGCCTGCTGACTGCGCATATTGCCGGTCCACAAGTCGCAATCGTCACCAACGAAACAGTCGCGCCGCTCTATTTGGCTGGCATTGAACAGCTTCTTGCAGGCTTAAGTGTCACCACTGTGATACTGCCTGATGGCGAGCGTTTCAAAACGTGGGAAACACTGCAGCTTATTTTTGATGGTCTACTCGGGGCTCGCCACGATCGCGGCACCACGATCATAGCGCTTGGTGGTGGTGTTATTGGGGACATGGCGGGATTTGCTGCTGCCTGCTACCAGCGCGGTGTGAATTTCATCCAGATGCCGACCACATTGCTTTCTCAGGTTGACTCCTCCGTGGGTGGCAAAACCGGGATCAATCACCCGCTGGGCAAGAATATGATTGGGGCGTTTTATCAGCCTCAGGCGGTGCTGATTGATACGGAAACGCTCTTGACCTTGCCGGCGAGAGAGCTTTCCGCGGGTTTGGCTGAGGTTATCAAGTATGGCTTGATATGCGATGAGCCATTTTTGACTTGGCTGGAAGAGCATATGTCGGCATTGCGAGCACTTGACCAAGCCGTTCTCGCTCAAGCAATTGAACGTTCCTGCGCAGCCAAAGCGCGTGTGGTAGCGGCTGATGAGCGTGAGTCAGGTGTGCGTGCCACGCTCAATCTGGGTCATACGTTTGGTCATGCGATTGAAACCCATCAGGGCTACGGCAATTGGCTGCATGGCGAGGCGGTCGCGGCTGGTACGGTCATGGCTTTGGATATGTCGGAGCGACTTGGCTGGATCACCACCGCCGAGCGTGAGCGTGTGGTGCGCTTGTTTATCGCTGCCGGTCTACCTGTTGTGCCGCCTCAGGATATGACTGCTGAGGACTTTATGGAGCACATGGCGGTCGATAAAAAGGTGATGAACGGAAAGTTGCGCCTAGTGCTGTTGCAGGGTTTGGGTGAAGCCGTTGTTACGGGTGACTTCCCGCGTGAAATTTTGGATGCCACGCTAAGCGCTGATTACGCCGCGCAGTTGGCTTTGCTTAAAAACTAATGAGTGCCCCATGACCAGTTTGCATGCTGACGAGTCTTTTCTCGATCACTACCAGTTTACTCATGACCCTTTTGCGGCGCGCGTACCGGGCTTTAAGTTTTTCCCGGCCCTGCGAAAGCCAGTGCTCGGCCAACTGCATCATTTGGCTCGGTACAGCCAATTATTGCTCGTAGTCAGTGGTCCGGATGGCAGCGGTAAAACGCTGTTGCGCCAGGCCTTGGTGGCCAGCACCAATAAGCAATCTGTGGTCAGCGTTGTTGTCTCTGCTAAAGGGTCTACAGATCCCGCGAGCATTTTGCGTCAGGTGGCGCAAGGTCTGCAGGTGCAGCGTCCGGACTTGCCGGCCGTTTTAGCCCAGGTCGCGCAGTTGGCGTTGACCGGGCAAGATGTCTATATCCTGATTGATGACGCTGAAGACTTGAGTGATGCCGCTCTGACCATGCTCATGAGTCTGGCGGCGGGAAATGCCGAAGGGCGAGCGCATGTGTTTTTATTTGCTGAGTCGCAGTTGTTGCCAAGGCTCGATCATGTGTCGGCTGGTGATGAGCGCTTTCATGTCATTGAGTTGCAGCCCTATAGTGAAGATGAGACGCGCGACTATCTTTCTCAGCGTCTTGAGGGGGCCGGTCAGGGCGTTGAGCTTCTGACTGAGGAGCAGTTGGAAGAAATTCAGGAGCGCTCGGGGGGGTGGCCTGGGTTAGTTAACGAGGTCGCGCGCGATGTACTAGTAGATGACATGCTGGCTCAGCGCGCTAAAGGTGCGCGTGGTGGATTTGCGTTCAACTTGCCTCGCAAGCATCTGCTAGCTTTGTGCGTTGTGATTGTTGGTGTGATGGCCGCTTGGTTTATGCAGGGTCGGGTGGCTGATGATGCTGATGCGCCGGTGATTACAGAGCTGCCTCTCGGTGAGGTTGCGCCTGTTCAGGTGCAGGCAGAGGTTCCAGCGTCAGGCGCGCCAGCCATTCAATTCGAGGGGGCTAATCAGCCTCTGCCGCTTCCTTTGGTGGGGGAGGCGCAGCCCGTTATTCGCGAGCCTCTGGCTCAGGCGGCAGGGTTGGGTGGAGTCGAAGAGTCAGAGGGCGTAGGCGCAGCGATTGCGCGTGGTATGGCTGTTGATGCGGTGCCCGTTGTTCCTGTGGCTCCAGTGGTGCAGGCTGCTCCTGCTCCTGCTCCTGCTCCTGCTACGGTGCCGGTTGCCCCGGGTCCAGCCGCTAAACCCGTAGTGCCTGTCGCTAAGCCGGTTGCTCCGACGGTTGTGGCGTCGCAGGCCCCCAGGTCACAAGCACCTGCTGCTTCGGCGAACAGTACGGGCTCCGCCGGTTGGTATGCCACCCAGGCGGGCTCGCGGTTTACCCTGCAAATTCTGGGTGCGCGCCAAGAGAGCGGTGCGCAAGCTTTTGTTAAGGCGCACGGCTCGGAATATCGCTACTTCAAGAAATTGCATCAGGGTCAGCCGCTGTATGTAGTCACGTACGGCAGCTTTGCCACGCGTGATGCGGCGCAAGCAGCTTTGCGCTCGCTGCCTGCCAAGGTGCAGGCCGGTAAGCCATGGCCGCGAAATTTTGCGGGTATTCAGCAAGAAATCGCTCAGGCCAGGTAGGGGATTCGTTGGTGCTGTGCTGACTGGTCGTTCGCTACCACGACCTTCCAGTCTTATCCTTCGTTTTGGCGACATAAGTATTCAAGGCTTCGTCACTAAGATTTGTGACCGCCTAGGTGGGTATGTACAATGACCACCCTTTCGCCTGCGCAAAGCTGGGGCATAGCCCTGCGCGATTGGTAAGTGGTTGAATTAGAAAGTAATTGCCTTGTGAAAGGCCGTCTGGTGAGAGTCCCTATGAAAGCAGGTTTGTACCGTCCTGATGAGTTCAAGGATAACTGCGGCTTCGGCCTGATCGCCCATATGCAGGGTGAGGCTAGCCATCACCTGCTGCAGACTGCGATTGAAGCCCTGACATGCATGACCCACCGTGGCGGGATCAACGCCGACGGTAAGACCGGTGACGGTTGCGGTCTGCTGATCCAGAAGCCTGATACTTTCCTGCGGGCCATGGCCCAGCAGCACTTTGCCGTCGAATTGCCTAAGCAGTACGCCGTGGGCATGGTGTTCCTCAACCAAGACCCGGTTAAAGCCGCAGCGGCGCGCGAAAACATGAATCGCGAGATTCTGGCGGCCGGTTTGCAACTGGTCGGTTGGCGCAAGGTGCCGATCGACACCAGCGTGCTGGGTCGTCTTGCGCTTGAGCGTTTACCGCAGATTGAGCAGGTCTTTATCGGCGGTGAAGGCCTGGCCGATCAGGAATTTGCGATCAAGTTGTTCAGTGCGCGTCGCCGTTCATCTGTGGCCAATGCCGCTGATAGCGATCACTACATCTGCAGTTTTTCGCACAAGACCATCATCTACAAAGGCCTGATGATGCCGGCCGATCTGCAGCAGTTCTACCCAGATTTGGGTGATGAGCGCCTGCAGACCGCCATTTGCGTGTTCCACCAGCGTTTCTCCACCAACACTCTGCCGAAGTGGCCGCTGGCTCAGCCGTTCCGCTTTCTGGCGCACAACGGTGAAATCAACACCATCACCGGTAACCGTAACTGGGCCCAGGCTCGTCGCCTGAAGTTCGCCAACGATCAAATCTTTGATTTGGACGAACTCGGCCCGCTGGTTAACCGCGTGGGTTCCGACTCCTCCAGCATGGACAACATGCTCGAGCTGATGGTCACCGGCGGCATCGACCTGTTCCGCGGCGTGCGCATGTTGATTCCGCCAGCCTGGCAGAATGTCGAAACCATGGACGCCGACCTGCGCGCGTTCTACGAATACAACTCCATGCACATGGAGCCTTGGGATGGTCCGGCCGGTGTGGTGCTCACCGATGGTCGCCATGCCGTGTGCCTGCTCGACCGTAACGGTTTGCGCCCGGCGCGCTGGGTCACCACCAAAAATGGCTACATCACCCTGGCGTCGGAAATCGGCGTATGGAACTACCAGCCTGAAGACGTCTTGGCCAAGGGCCGTGTAGGCCCGGGGCAGATTCTCGCCGTGGACACCGAAACCGGGCAGATCCTCGGCAGCGATGACATCGACAACCGTCTGAAGTCGCGTCACCCCTACAAGCAGTGGATGCGCAAGAGTGCCCAGCGCATTCAAGCGACCCTGGAGGACCGTGACCATGGTTCGGCGTTCTATGACGTCGGCCAACTCAAGCAGTACATGAAGATGTATCAGGTCACCTTCGAGGAGCGTGATCAGGTGCTGCGTCCGCTGGGCGAGCAAGGCCAGGAAGCGGTCGGCTCCATGGGTGACGACACGCCGATGGCCGTACTCAGCCAGCGCGTGCGTTCGCCTTATGACTACTTCCGTCAGCAGTTTGCGCAGGTTACCAACCCGCCAATCGACCCGCTGCGTGAAGCCATCGTCATGTCGCTGGAGATCTGCCTCGGTGCTGAGCGCAATATCTTCGAGGAGTCGCCGGAGCACGCCGCTCGGGTAATTCTTAGCAGCCCGGTGGTCTCGCCGGCCAAGTGGCGCGCCTTGATGAACCTGGATCGCCCAGGCTTTGAGCGCCAGCTGATCGATATGAACTACGACGAGTCGCTCGGTCTGGAAGCGGCCGTGCGCAATATGGCCGATCAGGCTGAAGAAGCCGTGCGCGCTGGTAAGGTGCTGCTGGTTCTGTCTGACCGCCACATTGCCCCTGGCAAACTGCCGGCCCACGCCTCGCTGGTTACCGGTGCGATTCACCACCGCCTGACCGAAAAAGGCCTGCGTTGCGACTGCAACATTCTGGTCGAGACGGCGACTGCCCGCGACCCGCACCACTATGCGGTGCTGCTCGGCTTTGGCGCGTCGGCGGTTTATCCGTTCCTCGCTTATGAAGTGCTGGGCGACCTAATTCGCACCGGCGAAGTGCTGGGCGATCTGTATGAAGTGTTCAAGCACTACCGCAAAGGCATCTCCAAAGGCCTGCTGAAGATCCTGTCGAAGATGGGTATCTCCACCGTTGCGTCCTACCGTGGTGCGCAGTTGTTTGAAGCCGTCGGCTTGGCCGATGACGTCACCGAGCTGTGCTTCCGGGGTGTGGCCAGCCGCATCAAGGGTGCGCGCTTCGTCGATATCGAAAACGAGCAGAAGCTGCTCGCGGCCGAAGCCTGGAACGCGCGTAAGTCGATCCAGCAAGGCGGCTTGCTCAAGTTCGTCTACGGCGGCGAGTACCACGCCTACAACCCGGATGTGGTCAACACCCTGCAGGCGGCGGTGCAGCAAGGCAGCTACGAAAAATTCAAGGAATACACCACGCTGGTCGACACCCGTCCGGTATCGATGCTGCGCGACCTGCTGAAACTGAAGCTGGCCGATCAGCCAATCGCACTGGATCAGGTTGAGCCGTTGGGCGATATTCTCAAGCGTTTTGACTCTGCCGGGATTTCCCTCGGCGCGTTGTCGCCTGAGGCACACGAAGCCATTGCCGAAGCGATGAACCGCCTGGGCGCGCGCTCCAACTCCGGTGAGGGCGGTGAAGACCCGGCCCGTTACGGCACCGTGCGCAGCTCGAAGATCAAGCAAGTCGCTACCGGTCGTTTTGGTGTAACCCCGGAATACCTGGTCAACGCCGAAGTGCTGCAGATTAAGGTGGCTCAAGGTGCCAAGCCTGGTGAGGGCGGCCAGCTGCCGGGCGGCAAGGTCAACGGTCTGATCGCCAAACTGCGCTACGCCGTACCGGGCGTGACGCTGATTTCGCCACCGCCGCACCACGACATCTATTCGATTGAAGACTTGGCGCAGCTGATTTTTGACCTTAAGCAGGTCAATCCGCAGGCGTTGGTCTCGGTCAAGCTGGTAGCGGAAGCCGGTGTCGGCACCATTGCCGCCGGTGTGGCCAAGGCCTATGCCGACCTGATCACCATCTCCGGTTACGACGGTGGTACCGGTGCATCGCCGCTGACCTCGATCAAGTATGCGGGCGCGCCGTGGGAACTCGGCCTCGCTGAAACCCACCAGACCCTGCGCGGCAACGACCTGCGCGGCAAGGTGCGGGTACAGACTGACGGCGGTCTGAAGACCGGCCTCGACGTGATCAAAGCGGCCATCCTTGGTGCCGAAAGCTTCGGCTTTGGTACCGCGCCGATGATCGCCCTGGGCTGCAAATACCTGCGTATTTGCCACCTGAACAACTGCGCCACCGGTGTTGCCACGCAGAACGACAAGTTGCGCAAAGATCACTTCATCGGCACCGTCGAAATGGTGATGAACTTCTTCACCTACGTCGCCGAAGAAACCCGTGAGTGGCTGGCCAAGTTGGGCGTGCGCAGCCTGGAAGAGCTGATCGGCCGTACCGATCTGCTGGAAATGCTGCCGGGCGAGACTGCCAAGCAGGGGCATCTGGACCTGACGCCGCTGCTCGGCAGCGACCACATTCCGGCTGACAAGCCGCAGTTCTGCCTGGTTGATCGCAACCCGCCGTTCGACCAGGGCCTACTGGCCGAGAAGATGGTCGAGATGGCCAAGTCGGCGATCGATGCCGCCAGCGGTGCCGAGTTTGAGCTGGACATCTGCAACTGCGACCGTTCCATTGGTGCCCGTGTCTCCGGCGAAATCGCCCGCAAGCACGGCAACCAGGGCATGGCCAAGGCGCCGATTACGTTCCGCTTCAAGGGCACGGCGGGCCAGAGCTTCGGTGTGTGGAACGCCGGTGGTCTGAACCTCTACTTGGAAGGCGACGCCAACGATTACGTCGGCAAGGGCATGACCGGTGGCAAGCTGGTGATCACCCCGCCCAAAGGCAGCCCGTTCAAGACGCAGGACAGCGCCATCATCGGCAATACCTGCCTCTACGGCGCAACCGGCGGCAAGCTGTTTGCGGCAGGCACTGCGGGCGAGCGTTTTGCTGTGCGTAACTCCGGCGCGCATACCGTCGTAGAAGGCACGGGCGATCATTGCTGCGAATACATGACGGGCGGCTTTGTCTGCGTGCTGGGTAAAACCGGCTACAACTTCGGCTCTGGCATGACCGGCGGTTTCGCCTATGTGCTCGACCTGGACAACAGCTTCTACGACCGTGTGAACCATGAGCTGGTGGAAATTCAGCGCATCAACAATGAGTCGATGGAGGCTTATCGTAGCCACCTGCAGCGCGTGCTCACTGAGTACGTCCAGGAAACATCGAGCGAGTGGGGCGCTACCTTGCTGGAAAACCTCGACGACTACCTGCGCAAGTTCTGGCTGGTCAAGCCGAAGGCGGCAAGCCTGAAGTCGTTACTCTCCAGCACACGTGCCAATCCGCAATAGAACTTAGCTTTAAGCGGTAAGCCTCAAGCCACTGGCGTGAGGCTTACCTGCCACCGTGATCGTCTTGCAGCTTGAAGCCAAGCGCTTGGGGCTGCTGTTAAGAGGTACTGCAATGACTGAACGTCTGAATAACGACTTCCAGTTCATCGAAGTCGGGCGCAAAGACCCGAAGAAGAAACTGTTGCGTCAGCGTAAGAAAGAGTTCGTCGAGATCTACGACAACTTCAAGCCGGCCCAAGCGGCCGACCAGGCGCACCGTTGCTTGGGCTGCGGCAACCCCTATTGCGAATGGAAGTGCCCGGTGCACAACTTCATTCCCAACTGGCTCAAGCTGGTGTCCGAGGGCAACATCCTCGCCGCCGCCGAACTCTCGCACCAGACCAACACCCTGCCGGAAGTCTGCGGCCGCGTGTGTCCGCAGGACCGTCTGTGCGAGGGTGCGTGCACCCTGAACGACGGCTTTGGTGCAGTGACCATCGGTTCGGTGGAGAAATACATCACCGACACGGCCTTCGCCATGGGCTGGCGTCCGGATATGTCGGGCTTTGTGCCGACCGGCAAGCGCGTGGCGATTATTGGTTCGGGTCCTGCTGGCCTGGGCTGCGCCGACGTACTGGTGCGCAACGGTGTGACCCCGGTGGTGTTCGACAAGAACCCGGAAATCGGCGGCCTGCTGACCTTTGGTATTCCTGAGTTCAAGCTGGAAAAAACCGTGTTGAGCCACCGCCGTGAAGTTTTCACCGGCATGGGTGTTGAGTTCCGCCTGAATACCGAAATCGGCAAAGACGTGACCATGCAGCAACTGCTGGATGAGTACGACGCCGTGTTTATGGGCATGGGCACCTACACCTACATGAAGGGCGGCTTCCCCGGTGAAGACCTGCCGGGCGTCACCGATGCGCTGGATTTCCTGATCGCGAACGTCAACCGCAACCTCGGTTTCGAGAAGTCGCCTGAAGACTTTATCGACATGAAGGGCAAGCGCATCGTCGTCCTCGGCGGTGGTGATACGGCGATGGACTGCAACCGTACGTCGATCCGTCAGGGGGCCAAGTCGGTCACCTGCGCTTACCGCCGCGACGAAGAGAACATGCCAGGCTCGCGCAAGGAAGTGAAAAACGCCAAGGAAGAAGGGGTGAAGTTCCTCTTCAACCGTCAACCCATCGCCATCGTCGGTGACGGCAAGGTTGAGGGCGTTAAAGTGGTCGAAACTCGCCTCGGTGAGCCAGATGCCCGTGGCCGTCGCAGCCCTGAGCCGATCCCTGGTTCTGAGGAAATCATCCCGGCGGAAGCCGTGCTGATCGCCTTCGGCTTCCGTCCAAGCCCAGCTGCCTGGTTTACCGATTTCACAATCGAAACCGACAACCAGGGCCGCGTAGTTGCCCCTGAGCAGAGCCAATTCAAGCACCAGACCAGCAACCCGAAAATTTTTGCGGGTGGCGATATGGTGCGCGGTTCTGACCTGGTGGTAACGGCGATCTTCGAAGGCCGTAATGCCGCTGAAGGTATCTTGGATTACCTCGGGGTCTAAGCTATTGCGCTGTGCCTGTGGGAGGGGCTTTAGCCGCGAGCTTTAAATCGACGGCATCGCGGCTGAAGCCCCTCCCACAGAAGTGTTTTCCCGCGACAAATTGACCCTATAGATAAAAGGCACGGCACTCGCCGTGCCTTTTGTTTTGCGCTCTGCGAAAATGCCCGCACTTTTTACTGCTGAATTAGATCGGGATCTGCCATGACCGTCTTGAAGAACGACCGCTTCCTTCGTGCCCTGCTCAAGCAACCGGTGGACGTTACCCCCGTGTGGATGATGCGTCAGGCTGGTCGTTACCTGCCGGAGTACCGCGCAACCCGCGCCAAAGCCGGTGATTTCGTCAAGCTGATGAAGAACCCGGAACTGGCCTGTGAAGTCACCATCCAGCCGCTGGACCGTTACCCGCAACTGGATGCGGCAATCCTCTTCTCCGACATCCTGACCATCCCTGATGCCATGGGCCAGGGCCTGTACTTTGAAACCGGCGAAGGCCCGCGTTTCAAGAAAGTGATCAGCTCGATGGCCGATATTGAGGCGCTACCCATTCCTGATCCGGAGCAGGACCTGGGTTATGTGATGGAGGCCGTGCGCACGATTCGCCGCGAGCTGAACGGCCGCGTGCCGCTGATTGGCTTCTCCGGCAGCCCTTGGACGCTGGCCACTTATATGGTCGAGGGCGGCTCCAGCAAGGACTTCCGCAAATCCAAGGCCATGCTCTACGACAATCCGCAGGCCATGCATGCACTGCTCGATAAACTGGCGCAGTCCGTGACCAGTTACCTCAACGGGCAGATCAAAGCGGGTGCGCAAGCGGTGCAGATCTTCGACTCATGGGGCGGCTCGCTGTCGTCGGCGGCCTACCAAGAGTTTTCGTTGGCCTACATGAAGAAGATCGTCGACCGCCTGATTCGTGAACACGACGGCCGCCGTGTGCCGGTCATTCTGTTCACCAAGGGTGGCGGTCTGTGGCTGGAGTCCATGGCTGAAACCGGCGCTGAGGCACTGGGTTTGGACTGGACCTGCGACATTGGCAGCGCCCGCGCCCGCGTCGGCAACAAGGTGGCACTGCAAGGCAACATGGACCCGAGCGTGCTGTACGCCAACCCGGCAGCGATCCGCGCCGAAGTAGGGCGCATCCTCGCGGCTTATGGTCATGGCAGCGGCCAGGTGTTCAACCTCGGCCACGGCATCACCCCGGAAGTGAACCCGGAGCACGCTCGCGCCTTCTTCGAAGCGGTGCATGATTTGTCGGCGCAGTATCACTCCTAGAAATGAAAGAAGGCGGTAAAGACTAATGCCAGTCAGTTAAGCTGACTGGCATTTTTATTTCTGATCGGATACTTCGAAGATTTAAGCCTGATAGCCCGAGGGTAAACGCGCTCCTCCCGTCGATGCGGCAGGACGTAATGCGGGGCCGAGGCATGCAGCTCGGCCAGGTA
>CAMCJM010000052.1 GCA_945874835.1 Pseudomonas synxantha
TCCTGCTCCTGCTCCTGCGCCTGCTCTTTTCGGCGCAGCAGTTCTTCGACCAAGGCTTTGTTTTTGCTTGCCTGAATCAGGTCGGGCTGGCGTTCTAATGCCTGCTCGTAGGCGTCGAGCGCCGCTTCCAGTTCATTGCTATTGGCCAAGGCATTACCACGGTTGTAATGGTCGCTGGCGCTATCACCCGTGGCAAAGCGCTCGGCTGCTGCCGCGTAATCGCCGGCTTGGTAGAGCGCCTGGCCTTGCCAGCGTGGGTCTTGGAAGCGTTTTGCTGCTTCGGCGGGTTGTTCGGCGTCAAGCAGGCGCTGGCCTTGCTGATCGGCGCGCAGCCAAAGGTCTTCAAAGCTGAAGGCATAACTGCTTTGCGGCGTGAGCAGCAGTAGCAGGGGCAGGCACAGGCACAGCAGCCAGCCGCGTCGCGCCGCGCAAGCCGCCAGCAGAAGCAGAGGCAGGAGCAGCCAGTGGCTTTGATCAGCCCAAGCTTGCAGGCGGGTCATCTCACCGTCGCGGCGTACGTGTTGTGGTGCGTCCAGCAGGCCGATGGTGCGCAGGTCTTCATCGTCCAGGGTGAGGGTTTGGTAGCGGCCGCCCAGCTTATGGGCCAATTGCGCCAGGCCGCTACTGTCTAGGCGCGGCAGCAGAATCGCGCCCTGTGCATCTTTGAGGAAGGAGCCGTCGTCCTGAATGATCGGCGCGCCTTGTCTGCTGCCGACACCGAGAATATGCAGGCGCTCGCTGCGCCGGTTAAGGGCTTGGCCAATGGCTTGGTGCTGGGCTGAGTCCAGGCGGCTGGTCAGCAGCAGTAAACGTCCTTCGCCCTGACCGGCCTGGTCGAGCAATTGCAAAGCACTGATGACGGCTAAGTCGGCGCGTTTGCCGGGCTCGGGCATGATCGCCGGGCTGATTGCATCGAGCAGGTTGCGGCTGGTGGCCAGGTCGTCGGACAGCGGCACGAGGGTGTGTGCACTGCCGGCGTAAACGACGATGGCGGTTTGCGCATCCTGACGAGCTTCGAGCAAATCCAGCAGTTTGCGCTTGGCCTGTGCCAGGCGATTGGGCGACGCGTCGCTGGCGAGCATTTCCGGGGTCAGTTCCAGCAGCACCACCAGCGGATCAGTCGGTTTGGCACTGGGTTGTTCGATGCGCTGCCAGCTTGGGCCCATCAAAGCCAGTATGGCCAGCAGCCAGGCCAGGCCGAGCGCCACCCAGGGCAGGCGGCTGCTGCGGCCATCCGTGCGGGTGAGCAGGGCCGCGTGGAAGGCCGCCGGTAGCAAGGCTTGCCAGCGACCGCTGCGTTTTTCCAGGTGCCAGAGCCGCCAGAGCAACAGCCCGAGCAGCGGCAGAAGCAGAAGCCAGAAAGGGCGCTGCCAGTGAGGCCAGAGGCTGCTCAATTCGATCATACCTGGCCCCTTAAGCGTGTCAGCCGATGACGCCAGCGCTGCACCTGCTGAGGCCACAAGCGGCGGCTCACCATCAGCGCGCTCAGCAGCAGGGCCAGGCTCAGTGGCCAGGGATAAAGCACCTGCGTGGCGCGCGCTAAGGTGGGTTTTTGTGCCACCGGCTGCAGGCGGTCGAGGGTGCTTTCGATGGCCCGCAGCTCTTCACTGTTGCGTGCGCGGAAGTAATCGCCGCCGGTCGTGTCGGCAATGGCCGTGAGGGTGGGTTCGTCCAGGTCGATGTCGGGGCTGAAGCCCAGCAGACGGAACACGCCGCGCTCTTCGGGGTCGGCACCCACGCCGATGGTGTAAATCACAACCTGCTCTTTGGCGGCCAATCGCGCGGCTGTGAGGGGATCGATTTCGCCGCCGTTGTTGGCCCCGTCGGTAACCAAGACCAGCACGCGGCTTTCGGCGGGACGCTCGCGCAAGCGTTTGACCGCTAGGCCAATGGCATCACCAATGGCGGTTTGCGGGCCGGCGATATTGATCTGCGCTTCATCCAGCCAGGTGTGCACCGTTTGCCGGTCAAAGGTCAGGGGCGATTGCAGGTAGGCGCGGCTGCCGAACAGGATCAAGCCCACCCGATCACCTTGGCGACCGTCGATAAAATCGCCCATCAAGTGTTTGACTAGGCCCAGGCGGCTGATCTCCTGATCGTCCCAGCGCATGTCGGCGTAATCCATGGAGCCCGACACGTCTACGGCCAACAGCAGATCGCGCCCACTGGCTGGCATCGGCAAAGGCTCGCCCAGCCACTGTGGCCGTGCGCAGGCGAGCAGCAACAGCGCCCAGACCAGCAGAAACGGCAGTTGTTGGCGCAGCGCTGGCAGGCGCACCCGCGCGCGGCGACCGCTCAAGCCTTCAAGTTCGCTGATAAAGCTGACTTTCAGCGCCGCCTCGCCGCTGTCGGCTGGCGGCAGCAACGCGCGCACCAGCCAAGGCAGTGGCGCGAGGAGAAAGACCCAAGCCCAGGCAAACTCAAACATGTTTGCGAATCCAGATCGATACCGCTTGATGCAGGCCGGCAATGGCTTTGTCATCCAGGCTGCAACGCGGCCGATAGGCGCCTTCGACCAGAATCATCCAGCGGGTAAGACCGGCAGCAGGGCAGCGGCTGTCAAGAAAGGCCAGCCAGGCGCGACTGCTCAAGGTGTGACTGTGGCTCTGCGGATAACGTTCGCGGCACAGGCGTTTGAGAATGGCATTGAGCTGCTGCAACCAGGGGCCGGCATCGACGCCATCGTAGGGTTTACGCAACTGTTCCAACTCGTGCAAAGCGGCCTGGCGCAATGGGTCGAGTGGTGCTTCGGTCACCGGTTTGGTGGCGTTGCGGCGCAGCCGGTTGAACAGCGTGAGCGCCGCCCACAGCAATGCGGGCAACAACAACGCCAGCAACCACCAGCCGGGCGCGGGTGGCCACCAACTGATGGCGGGTGGGGCGATCAGCGGTTCGAGTTGCTCCAGCGGGTTCACGGGGTTTTCCTCGGCCGCTGGGCGTTCAGGTGCTCACGCAGTTGCTCGATCATCTCGCTTTGCGTGCTGAGCGCCAGTAACGGTACGCCGAGTTTTTGCGCCAAACGCTGCCAGCGCGCTTTGCGTGCATCGGCCTGGTTGCGGTAGGCCTGGCGCAGGTTGGCGTCTTGGGTGTCGAGTTCGAGCTGAGCGCCGTGTTCGGTAAAACGCAACAGGCCGGCATTGGGCAGGGCGTGGTCGAGCGGGTCAGACAGCGGCAACAGCAGCAAGTCGGTATGCCGGGCGAGCAGCAGCAATTGCTGTTCGCTGCTGTCGCTCAGGGTGCGCTCATCACAGACAATCACCACCAGACTGCCGGGGCGCAGCACCTCACGGGCGCGGCGCAGGGCCAGGCCGAAACTGTCGCGGCTGCTCTGGCTGTGATTGCCCAGCGCCTGATTGGCCCGTGCCAGGCGGCTGAGTAGCTGCAGCAGGCTCTGTTTGCTGCGCCGTGGTTTGATTTCGTGGTGTTCCAGGTCGCCAAACACCAACCCGCCGATCCGGTCGTTATGGCCCAGCGCGGCCCAGCCAATCAGGCTCGCAGCCTGAGCGGCCAGCACCGACTTAAACATCAGCGCGGAGCCGAAGAACAGCCGCTGGCTCTGCTCGACCATGATGTAGATCGGCCGCTCGCGTTCTTCATGGAAGAGTTTGGTGTGCGGCTCTTGAGTGCGCGCGGTGACGCGCCAGTCAATGGTGCGCACATCATCACCGGGCTGATACACGCGCACCTGATCGAAGTCCACGCCGCGGCCACGCAGCTTGGAGTGGTGCAGGCCGATCAATGGACTGCGCCGCGCCGGGGTGGAAAACAGCTGCACCTCGCGCACACGGTGGCGCATCTCGATCAGCTCACCGAGGCTGACGCGAATACCGGGTTGCGTGGGTTGCTCATGCATGGCGCTTAGGCCACCGCCACAACATCAAGAATGCGCTGGATCACGCGGTCCTGATCGATCCCGGCGGCTTCGGCTTCAAACGACAAGATGACGCGGTGGCGCAGCACGTCGAACAGCACCGCTTGAATGTCTTCCGGGCTGACGAAATCGCGTCCGGCCAACCAGGCGTGGGCGCGCGAACAGCGGTCCAAGGCAATCGAGCCGCGCGGGCTGGCACCGTAGGCAATCCACTCAGCCAATTCCGCATCGAACTTGGCCGGAGTGCGCGAGGCCATCACCAGTTGCACCAAATACTCTTCCACGGCATCGGCCATGTACAGGCCGAGAATTTCCTGGCGTGCGGCAAAAATCGCCTGCTGGCTGACCAGTTGCTCGGGCTTGGTTTCGCCGTTGAGCGCTTCACCGCGCGCTTGCGCGAGGATCTTGCGTTCCACACTGGCGTCGGGGAAACCGATCTTCACGTGCATCAGGAACCGATCGAGCTGTGCTTCAGGCAGCGGATACGTGCCTTCCTGCTCAATCGGGTTCTGCGTGGCCATCACCAGAAACAGCGGCGACAGGTTATAGGTCGTGCGGCCCACGGAAACCTGGCGTTCGGCCATGGCTTCGAGCAATGCCGACTGCACCTTGGCCGGCGCACGGTTGATCTCATCGGCCAACACCAGGTTGTGGAAAATCGGCCCTTGCTGGAACACAAAGCTGCCGGTTTCCGGGCGATAGATCTCGGTGCCGGTGATATCCGCCGGGAGCAGGTCAGGGGTGAACTGAATGCGGTGGAACTCGGCCTCGATACCTTCGGCCAGCTCCTTGATCGCCTTGGTTTTGGCCAGGCCGGGAGCGCCTTCAACCAGCATGTGGCCATCGGCGAGCAAGGCAATCAGCAGCCTTTCGATGAGTTTTTCCTGGCCGAGGATCTGACTTGAAAGAAAATGTCGCAGCGCGACAAGCGCTTCACGGTGTTCCATCGTTAAGCTCACCCGATAAATGTGACCGACGAGTCTTGGGATTCGCCAGAGTTACGTGGCGGCCACTTTAATGCAATCGCGGCCTCCTAGACTAACGTTGAACAACAAGGTTGTGGCGACGGTCAATACTCGCGACGGCCAATCGAGTCACCAGGCGAATAACAAGCCAAACGGAGTACACCCATGGCGTTCTTTACGGCGGCCAGCAAAGCCGATTTCCAGCATCACCTGCAAACGGCCCTGGCGCAGCACGTCAGCGAACAGGCTCTGCCACAAGTAGCCCTGTTCGCCGAGCAATTTTTCGGCATCATCGCGCTCGAAGAGCTGACCCAGCGTCGGCTGTCCGATCTGGTTGGGTGCACCTTGTCCTCGTGGCGTTTGCTTGAGCATTTCAAGCCGAGCCAGCCCGATGTTCGGGTGTTCAACCCCGATTACGAAAAACACGGCTGGCAGTCCACCCACACCGCCGTGGAAATTCTGCACAGCGACATTCCGTTTCTGGTCGACTCGGTGCGTATGGAGCTGAACCGTCGTGGTTATAGCATCCATACCTTGCAAAACAGCGTGTTCAGCGTGCGCCGCAACAAGTCTGGCGAGCTGCAGGAAATTCTGCCTAAAGGCGCACAGGGTAAGGATGTGCAGCAGGAAGCGTTGATGTTCCTGGAAATTGACCGCTGCTCGAATGCCGGTGAATTGAAGGTGCTGGAAAAAGCCCTGCACGAAGTTTTCAGCGACGTGCGCCTGAGCGTGGCGGACTTCCAGCCGATGAAAGCCAAAGCCAAGGAATTGCTGGCTTGGCTGGACAAGGTCAAGCCAAGCCAAGCCGGGCTGCAGGTTGACGGCGCTGACTTGGAAGAAATCAAAGTCTTTATGACCTGGTTGCTCGACGACCACTTCACTTTCCTCGGATATGAAGAGTTCACCGTTGCTGACAGCGCTGGCGGCGGCAGCATGGTCTATGACGAGAAGTCCTTGTTGGGCCTGTCCAAGCGCTTGCGCAGCGGACTCAAGGCTGATGACTTGCACATCGAGCCAGAGGCCGTGGCCTACCTGCGTGAGCCGCAGTTGTTGTCCTTTGCCAAAGCTGCTGTCCCCAGCCGCGTGCACCGCCCGGCGTACCCAGACTTGGTGTCGATCCGCGAACTGGACGCCAAGGGCCGGGTCATCAGGGAGTGCCGCTTTATGGGCCTGTACACCTCGGCGGTGTATGCCGAGAGCGTGTGGAATATCCCGTTTATCCGCCGCAAGGTGGCGGTGATCAGGCAGCGTTCCGGCTTTGACAGCAGTGCGCACCTGGGCAAAGAACTGTCGCAAGTGCTGGAGGTGTTGCCGCGCGACGACCTGTTCCAGACCCCGGTGGATGAACTGTTCAACACCACCCTGGCCATCGTGCAGATTCAGGAACGCAACAAAATCCGCGTGTTCCTGCGCCGTGACCCTTACGGACGATTCTTTTACTGCCTGGCTTATGTACCGCGCGACGTTTACTCCACCGAAACCCGCCTGAAGATCCAGCAGGTGTTGATGGAGCGTTTGCAGGCCACAGATTGCGAGTTCTGGACGTTCTTCTCCGAATCGGTGTTGGCGCGGGTGCAGTTCATTCTCAAGGTTGACCCGGCCAAGCGCGTGCAGCTTGATCCGCTGCGCCTGGAGAGGGAGGTCATCCAAGCCTGCCGTTCGTGGAAAGACGACTACACCAGCCTGATGGTCGAGAGCCTGGGTGAAGCCCAGGGCACCGAAGTGCTGAGCGAATTCCCCGGCGGCTTCCCGGCCGGTTACCGTGAGCGTTTCGCCCCGCATTCGGCGGTGGTGGACATGCAACACCTGCTCAGCCTGAATAACGAACGCCAGTTGGTGATGAGCTTCTACCAGCCGCTGAACCAGGCGGACCAGCAGTTGCACTGCAAGCTCTATCACGCCGACACGCCGCTGCCGTTGTCGGATGTACTGCCGATTCTGGAAAACCTTGGCCTGCGCGTACTGGGCGAGTTCCCTTACAAACTGCGCCGTGCCGATGGCCGCGAATTCTGGATACACGATTTTGCCTTCACCTATGCCGAAGGCCTGGACGTCGACATCCAGCAACTCAACGACACCTTGCAGGGTGCTTTCGTCAGCATTGTCGGTGGTGCAGCGGAAAACGATGCCTTTAACCGGCTGGTGCTGATGGCAGCCATGCCGTGGCGCGATGTGGCGCTGCTGCGTGCGTATGCCCGTTACCTCAAGCAAATCCGCCTGGGTTTTGACCTGAGCTATATCGCCAGCACCCTGGTCAACCACGCCGACATCGCCAAGGAGCTGGTGCGTCTGTTCAAAACCCGCTTCTACCTGGCCCGCAAGCTCAGCGCGGATGATCTGGAAGCCAAACAGCAGAAGCTTGAGCAGGCGATTCTCGCCGCGTTGGATAACGTGGCGGTGCTCAACGAAGACCGCATCCTGCGTCGCTACCTTGACCTGATCAAGGCCACCCTGCGCACCAACTTCTACCAGAACGATGCCAGCGGTGCGCCGAAGAGCTACTTCAGCTTCAAGCTCAACCCGCGGGCGATTCCGGAGATTCCACGGCCCACGCCGAAGTTTGAAATCTTCGTCTACTCGCCGCGCGTTGAAGGCGTGCACCTGCGCTTTGGCGATGTGGCCCGAGGCGGCCTGCGCTGGTCGGACCGCGAGGAAGACTTCCGCACCGAAGTGCTGGGCCTGGTCAAGGCGCAGCAGGTGAAGAACGCGGTGATCGTGCCCATGGGGGCCAAGGGCGGCTTTGTGCCCAGGCGTCTACCGCTCGGCGGCTCGCGCGATGAGGTGTTGGCCGAGGGCATTGCCTGCTACCGCATTTTTATCAGCGGCCTGTTGGATATCACCGACAACCTGAAAGAAGGGGCTGTGGTGCCGCCGCAGAGCGTCGTGCGTCACGACGCCGATGACCCGTATCTGGTGGTGGCGGCCGACAAAGGCACCGCGACCTTCTCTGACATCGCTAACGGCATTGCCGCTGAATACGGCTTCTGGCTGGACGATGCGTTCGCCTCGGGTGGTTCGGCCGGTTACGACCACAAAGGCATGGGCATTACCGCCAAAGGCGGCTGGGTCTCGGTGCAGCGTCACTTCCGCGAGTGCGGCATTGATGTGCAAAAAGACAACGTCACGGTGATTGGCATTGGTGACATGGCCGGTGACGTATTCGGCAACGGCCTGCTCTTGTCAGAAAGTCTGCAACTGGTCGCCGCCTTCAACCACATGCACATCTTTATCGACCCCAACCCGGATGCTGCCAAGAGCTTTGTCGAGCGTCAGCGCTTGTTCGACCTGCCGCGCTCCAGTTGGGCCGATTACGACGCCAAGCTGATTTCTGAAGGCGGTGGTATTTTCCTGCGCAGCGCCAAGAGCATCGCCATCAGCGCGCAGATGAAAGAGCGTTTTGACATCAGCGCCGACAAGCTGGCACCCAACGAACTGCTAAACGCCTTGCTCAAGGCGCCGGTTGATTTGCTGTGGAACGGTGGTATCGGCACCTACGTCAAATCCAGCAAAGAAAGCCACGCCGATGTGGGCGACAAGGCCAACGACCTGCTGCGTGTGGATGGTCGTGAACTGCGCGCCAAAGTAGTGGGTGAGGGCGGTAACCTCGGCATGAGCCAGTTGGGTCGGATCGAGTACGGTCTCAATGGCGGCAAGAGCAACACCGACTTTATCGACAATGCCGGTGGGGTGGACTGCTCAGACCACGAGGTAAACATCAAGATTTTGCTCGGCGAAATTGTCGGTGCCGGGGATATGACCGGCAAGCAGCGCAATAAGCTGCTGGTGGAAATGACCGACGCCGTTGGCGGGCTGGTGCTGGGTAACAACTACAAGCAGACTCAGGCGTTGTCGCTGGCCGAGCGCCGCGCCCGCGAGCGGGTCAGTGAGTACAAGCGCTTGATGAATGCCCTGGAGGCGGCCGGTAAGCTGGACCGTGCTCTGGAGTTCCTGCCCACCGATGACGAACTCAATGAGCGCGCCGCCAACGGCCTGGGTCTGACCCGTCCGGAGCTTGCGGTGTTGATTTCCTACAGCAAAATCGACCTTAAGGAGTCGCTGCTCAAATCCCTGGTGCCGGATGACGAGTACCTGGCCCGTGAGATGGAAACCGCCTTCCCGCCATTGCTGGCGAAGAAGTTCGGTGAGCCGATGCGCCGTCATCGCCTCAAGCGCGAAATCGTCAGCACGCAGATCGCCAACGATCTGGTCAACCACATGGGTATCACCTTTGTGCAGCGTTTGAAGGAGTCCACCGGCATGAGCGCGGCCAATGTCGCCGGTGCCTATGTGATTGTGCGCGATTTGTTCCGCTTGCCGTACTGGTGGCAGCAGATCGAGGCGCTGGACTACAAGGTGCCTGCCGAGCTGCAACTGCAGTTGATGGATGAACTGATGCGCTTGGGTCGGCGCGCGACGCGCTGGTTCCTGCGCAGCCGGCGCAATGAACTGGACGCCGCCCGTGATGTGGCGCATTTCGCACCACGCATTGAAGCGCTGGTCGGTCGCCTCGACCAATTGCTTGAAGGTCCGGCTCGCGAGCAATGGCTGGCGCGTTACCAAGGCTACGTCGAGGCCGGTGTGCCGGAAGAGTTGGCGCGTGTGGTGGCGGGTACCAGCCATCTGTACACCCTGCTGCCAATTATCGAAGCCTCGGATGTCACCGGGCAGGAGCCGGATCGGGTTGCTGCGGCGTACTTCGCCATTGGTGGTTCGCTGGAGTTGTCGTGGTATCTGCAGCAAATCACCAGCTTGCCAGTGGAAAACAACTGGCAGTCGCTGGCCCGTGAAGCCTTCCGCGATGACCTGGACTGGCAGCAGCGCGCTATCACCGTGTCGGTGCTGCAAATGGCTGAGGGCCCGGCGGATATCGAAGAGCGCGCCGCTGTGTGGCTGGATCAGCACCGCCGTCTGGTGGATCGCTGGAAAGTCATGCTGGGTGAACTGCGTGCAGCCACCAACACCGATTACGCCATGTACGCCGTGGCCAATCGCGAGTTGATGGACCTGGCGCAAAGCGCTTGAGTTGAAGTAATGGCCCGGCGTTAATCCGGGCCATTGCCACGACAAAAAACGCCGCGATCCCCATTGGGATCGCGGCGTTTTTTATCGGCTACAGATCAACGAAGCAAAGGCAGTCTGGATGAAATCCGGTAGCGTTTTAGCCCAGCCTCAGTGGTCGAAGTCCATCCAACCACCCATCTCTTTCCACCGATTGACGATGCCGCAGAACAGCTCGGCGGTCTTTTCGGTGTCGTAACGAGCCGAGTGCGCTTCTTTGCCGTCAAAGTCGATGTCCGCTGCCTGGCAGGCTTTGGCCAGCACGGTTTGGCCATAGGCAAGGCCCGCTAGGGTGGCGGTGTCAAAGCTGGAGAAGGGGTGGAACGGGTTGCGCTTAATACCAGTACGCATCACTGCGGCATTGAGAAAGCCCAAATCAAAGCTGCTGTTGTGCCCGACCAGAATGGCGCGTTTGCAGCTGTTGGCTTTCAGCGATTTACGCAGGCCACGGAATATTTCCGTCAGTGCGTGCTCTTCCGTCACGGCCATACGCAGTGGGTGATCCAACTTGATGCCGGTGAAATCCAGCGCCGCCTGTTCAATGTTGGCGCCGGCAAAGGGTTCGACCCGAAAGAAGTAGGTGTGCTCAGGGTAGAGAAAACCGCCTTCATCCATGCCGATTGTGGTGGCGGCGATTTCCAGCAGGGCATCGGTGGCGCAGTTGAAACCACCGGTTTCTACGTCCACAACTACCGGCAGGTAGCCGCGAAAGCGCGCCGCCATGGGATGGCGTGGGCCTGAATGGCCGGTGTTTTCGGGTTCGTCGTCGTACAGGTCTTCACTCACGCTTGGCGCTCCAGCAGACGCCAGCGCAGGGTTTCACCGGCGCGCAGCGGGATAACGGTTTGTTCGCCCAGCGGTAAGCTGGCCGGTGCGGTCCAGTCTTCACGCACCAGGGTGATGCTGTCGCTGTTGCGCGGTAGGCCGTAGAAGTCCGGGCCGTTGAGGCTGGCGAAGGCTTCCAGTTTGTCCAGTGCATTGCGCTGCTCAAAGGCTTCGGCATACAGCTCAATGGCGGCATAGGCGCTGTAGCAACCAGCGCAGCCGCAGGCCGCTTCCTTGGCGTGCTTGGCGTGCGGCGCTGAGTCGGTGCCGAGGAAGAACTTGGCGTTACCACTGGTGGCCGCATCCAGCAGCGCGTCTTGGTGGGTGCTGCGCTTGAGAACCGGTAAGCAAAAGAGGTGCGGACGAATACCGCCGACCAGCATGTGATTACGGTTGTACAGCAGGTGATGGGCAGTGATGGTGGCGCCGACGTTGGCCGAGGCGCCCTGCACAAACTGCACAGCATCACGGGTGGTGATGTGTTCGAACACCACTTTCAGGGTTGGGAAGCGCTCGACTACGCGGGTCAGGTGTTCGTCGATAAAGGCTTTTTCGCGGTCAAATATATCGATCTCGCTGCGCGTCACTTCACCGTGCACCAGCAGTGGCATGCCGACTTCGGCCATGGCCTCAAGCACCGGGAAAATCTTGTCGATGCTGGTCACGCCGGAATCGGAGTTGGTTGTCGCGCCAGCCGGGTAAAGCTTGGCCGCATGCACAAAGCCTGAAGCCTTGGCTGTGCGTACATCTTCAGGCTGGGTGAGGTCAGTGAGGTACAGCACCATCAGCGGTTCGAAGCGGCTGCCAGCAGGGCGTGCACTTAGAATGCGCTGGCGATAAGCGTCGGCTTCGCTGGCGTTGCGCACCGGCGGCACCAGGTTGGGCATGATGATGGCGCGGCCAAAGGTGCGGGCTACGTCCGCTACGGTGTGCGGCAGCAGGCCACCGTCACGCAGGTGGATGTGCCAGTCGTCGGGACGCAGCAGGGTAAGGCGGTCGGTCATGGAAGCTTCCAGGCGGGCAAAACGTGGCGAGAATGCTACCGGAAAAGGGTCAGCGCGGCACCCTGAAAGCGTTGTTGTGGAGCCAACTCCTTGCTGCTGCAAGCGTCTTGCGCGGATAGGCGGCATGGCGGCTGCTGTCCGCGCTCAAGTTTTGCCTCCTTGCACCGATAGACACAGTGTTAGCCGTATTCCTTGGAGTTTGTCGTGCGACCCTATCCACTCGCGTTGCTTTGCCTGCTGGCAAGCCAATCCGTATTGGCCATCAGTTTCCAGACGCGTCTGGAGAAGGTTGAGTGGCAGGTGGAAGGTGATCAGTTCGAGTGCCGTTTATCGCAACCTGTGACTGACTTTGGCGCTGGAGTATTTGTTCGGCGTGCCGGTGAGCAGGTGACGTTCAGTCTAAAAGCACGTGAGCGTTGGTTGGGTGCTGGCAATGCTACCTTGCTGGCCGCCGCAGCCCCGTGGCAGCCGCAGCGCGGTGATATAAACCTCGGTTCCGTCGCTGTGCAGCCTGCTGAGGTGTTATTCAGCAGCACTCAGGAGCAAGGCGCGCGCTTGTTGACCGGCTTGCTTGAGGGGCGCAGCCCCTTGGTGCGCCACCGCACAGCCATGGGCGGGCAGGCGATTGAAGTGCGTTTGTTGCCTGCACGCTTCAACAAGGCTTACAACGACTACCTGGCGTGTACGGCGAAATTGTTGCCGGTGAATTTCGATCAGATCCGCAGCAGCCAGCTTGGTTTTCCGGGCGGTGGTGTGGTGCTCGATCCACTGGCGATGGCCAAACTCGACATTCTGCTGGACTTCCTCAAGGCTGATCCCAGCGTTAATCGTATTCAACTCGATGGTCATGCCGACAACAGCGGTAATCGGTTGACCAACCGCGATCTATCCCGCCGCCGCGCGTTGGCGGTGATGGAGTACCTAAAAGCCAGCGGCATTCCTGCCGAGCAAATCGTCATGCGCTTTCACGGTGAGCGTTATCCTTTAGCGCCGAACAACAGTGAAGCCAATCGGGCCAAAAACCGCCGCGTGACTATCCTCCTGGAGCGCGTTCCGCAGGCTGACGTGCCTGTAGCACCTGAGTCTGCACCTGCTCCTACCGCGCCAGCGGCCACCTCCTAGCGGTTAAATCCATACTGATGCTCAGCTTTCGGCTGTCGCCTGCTCGTCACAAGCTGTCGCGCCTCTGTAAATCAGACGCTTAGGTCAGTAGAATCACGGGTTTTCCCGCACAACCCCGTGGAGTTGATGGCATGGCCGACGTAAACAAGGTAGTCCTGGCATATTCCGGTGGCCTGGACACTTCCGTGATCCTCAAGTGGCTGCAAGACACCTATAACTGTGAAGTGGTGACCTTCACCGCTGACCTTGGCCAAGGTGAGGAAGTCGAGCCGGCACGCGCCAAGGCTCAGGCCATGGGCGTCAAGGAAATCTACATCGATGACCTGCGCGAAGAGTTCGTGCGCGATTTCGTTTACCCGATGTTCCGCGCCAACACTGTTTACGAAGGTGAGTACCTGCTGGGTACCTCCATCGCGCGTCCGCTGATCGCCAAGCGCCTGATCGAAATCGCCAATGAAACCGGTGCTGACGCCATTTCTCACGGCGCCACCGGCAAGGGCAACGACCAAGTGCGTTTCGAGCTGGGTGCCTATGCGCTCAAGCCCGGCGTGAAAGTGATTGCTCCATGGCGCGAGTGGGACCTGCTTTCGCGTGAGAAGCTGATGGACTATGCCGAAAAGCATGCCATCCCAATCGAGCGTCACGGCAAGAAGAAGTCGCCGTACTCCATGGATGCCAACCTGCTGCACATCTCCTATGAAGGTGGTGTGCTGGAAGACACCTGGACCGAGCACGAAGAAGACATGTGGAAATGGACTGTCTCCCCTGAGGCAGCGCCGGACGCGCCGACTTACATCGAACTGACCTACCGCAACGGCGATATCGTTGCTATCGACGGCAAGGACATGAGCCCGGCTACTGTGCTGGCTGAACTCAACCGCATCGGCGGCGAGAACGGTATTGGTCGTCTGGATATCGTCGAAAACCGCTTTGTCGGCATGAAGTCGCGTGGCTGCTACGAAACTCCGGGCGGCACCATCATGCTCAAGGGCCACCGCGCCATTGAGTCGATCACCCTGGACCGTGAAGTCGCTCATCTGAAAGACGAGCTGATGCCTAAATACGCCAGCCTGATCTACAACGGTTTCTGGTGGAGCCCTGAGCGTCTGATGCTGCAACAGATGATCGACGCTTCCCAGGCCAACGTGAACGGCGTGGTGCGTATGAAACTCTACAAGGGCAATGTGATCATCACCGGGCGTAAGTCCGATGACTCGCTGTTCGACGCCAATATCGCCACCTTTGAAGAAGATGGCGGCGCCTACAACCAGGCCGACGCTGGTGGCTTTATCAAGCTCAATGCGCTGCGCATGCGTATTGCCGCGGGTAAAGGGCGCAAGATGCTCTGATAGACTCAGCGTCTGAGCCTACCAAGCCCCGGCCATAAGCCGGGGTTTGCATTTATAGGCCCGTGTAATCGGGTCAGTGATGAGGAGAGAACCGATGAGACTGCTGCACACCATGCTGCGCGTCGGCGATATGGATAAATCCATCGCCTTTTACACCGAAGTGCTGGGCATGACCCTGCTGCGGCGTAAGGACTACCCCGAGGGGCAGTTCACCCTAGCTTTTGTGGGCTATGGTGACGAAGCGCATAACAGCGTGATCGAACTGACCCACAACTGGGGCGTAAACAGCTACGAACTCGGGACGGGTTACGGGCATATTGCCCTGGAAGTGGCCGATGTTTATAAGGCCTGTGAGGACATTCGCACGCGTGGCGGCAAGATCACCCGCGAGCCAGGGCCGATGAAGCACGGCACCAGCATCCTGGCCTTTGTTGAAGACCCGGACGGCTACAAGATTGAATTGCTATCGCCTTCGCGCAAAGACTGATGCCGCTTTAACACGGAGCCCCGCATAGAAGCGGGGCTTTGGTGCTATCGGTGGCCGGGTTATAGGTCGAAATCGTATTCGGACAATTGTTTGTGCAAACGGCGCTCTTCGAGAAGATTGTCGATGGTGCGGCGCTTGGCCAGGTTGGTTTTTGCCACCTCAACCGGGGCATCGCCATCATCAGCGTCTTCGGTAACAAGGTCTTCGTCCAGGCTAAGGTCTTCTTTATCAGTGCTCATCAATTTCACTCCTGGCCAGCACGGCCATTTGCGCACCTTATAACGGCAAATAGGGGGCGCGTAAAAAAGATTTTTTCAATTAGCTGATAGAGAGCGTAGCTGGCAGATCAATCGTCAGAAGTTTTGCTCTTGAATTCACACAAATCTTCGATGCGACAACTGCCACAGCGCGGCTTACGGGCCTGGCACACATAGCGGCCGTGCAGGATCAGCCAGTGGTGCGAGTCGAGGAGAAATTCCTTGGGCACGAACTTCATCAATTTCTTTTCCACGTCCAGCACGTTCTTGCCTGGCGCGATGCCGGTGCGGTTGCTGACGCGGAAAATGTGCGTGTCTACGGCCATGGCCAACTGACGGAACGCGGTATTGAGCACCACGTTGGCGGTCTTACGGCCCACGCCGGGCAGGGCTTCGAGGTCTTCGCGGTTGTCCGGCACCTGGCTGCCGTGCTTCTCGATCAAGATGCGGCAGGCTTCGATGACGTTCTTGGCCTTGCTGTTGTACAAGCCGATAGTCTTGATGTATTCGCTGAGCCCCTCGACGCCGAGTGCGTAAATCGCCTCTGGGGTGTTGGCCACCGGGAACAGCTTGGCGGTGGCCTTGTTCACACTGACATCAGTGGCCTGGGCGGACAGGGTGACTGCGACCAGTAGTTCAAATGGCGTGCTGTAGGCCAGTTCGGTCTTCGGCTCGGGATTGTCTTCGTGCAGGCGACGGAAGATTTCAAAGCGCTTGGCGGCGTTCACTCGATCACTCCGGTGACGCGTACGCGGCGACTCTGCACGGGGGCTTCAACCTGCTGCGCCTTGGCGCGTTCAGCCAAGGCTTCGTCGATGCGGTTCTTGCCAGCAATCAGCAGGCCCAACACGATAAAAGCCCCCGGCGGCAGGATTGCCAGCAGAAAGCCTTTGTACTCGGGGATCAGCGTCAATTGCCAGTTGGCGGCCATGGGGCCGAACAGCAGATGCATGTTGGCAAAAACCGCACCGGTGCCGAACAGTTCACGCAGCGCGCCGATCATCACCAGCACCACACCGAAGCCCAGCCCCATGATCAGGCCATCGTAGGCCGAGCGGGCCGGATCATTCTTCGCGGCAAAGCCGTCGGCGCGGCCGAGGATGACGCAGTTGGTGGTGATCAGCGGAATAAAGATGCCGAGAATCTGATACAGCTCGTAGGTGAAGGCTTGCATCAGCAGTTCGATGCAAGTGGTCAGGGCGGCAATGATCATTACAAATGCGGGCAGGCGCACGGCGGTGTTGACCACGCCGCGCGCCAGCGACACCAGCGTGTTGGAGCAAATCAACACCATGGCGCTGGCCAGGGCCAAGCCCAGTGCGTTAACCGCCGAGTTGCTGACGCCCAGCAACGGGCAAAGACCGAGCAGTTGCACCAGGGCCGGGTTGTTTTTCCACAGCCCGTTAAGGGTGATTTCGCGGTAGCTGGGACTAGCCATTGGACTTCACCTGGTTGGCAAACAGCTGCTGCCGGTTAGCATCGAAATACTGCAAAGCCTTATGCACGGCCTTGACCACCGCGCGCGGGGTGATGGTCGCACCGGCAAACTGATCAAACGCGCCACGATCTTTCTTCACGGCCCAGCCATCCTCGCTGGGGTTGTTCAATGACTTACCATCGAAGCTGCGTATCCAGGCACTTTTCGCCAGTTCGATCTTGTCGCCCAGGCCGGGGGTCTCCTTGTGACTGAGCACGCGCACGCCGGCCAGTTGGCCGTTGGTCTGAATGCCGATAAGCAGATGGATGGCCCCGCTGTAACCGTCTGGCGCGGTGGCGCGCAGGATGATGGCGCTGGGTTGGCCATCTTTCAGGGCGATATAGGCCGTTTGTGGCGATTTACTGCCCAGCAAGGGGTCATGCAACTGGATGCTGTTGTCCAGCAGGTGGTTGTCGTAACTGCCCTGCGGCAGGATTTCGCTGAGGGCGCGCACCTGCGCATCGCGCTCGGCTTTGGCGATGCGTTCTGCTGTGGCTTGTTGCAGAACCGCAACCGAGCACACGGTGGCAATTGCAAACAGCCCAAGCACCAGGGCGTTTTTCAGCATGGAGCGGCTAATTTCAGGCAGGGCCACGGTTACTCTCCCAACTTGAAGCCGCGTGTCGGCTTGCGATGGCCGTAGGTGCGCGGCCGTGTGTAGTAGTCGATGGTCGGCGCGGCCAGGTTCATCAACAGTACAGCGAACGCGACGCCGTCCGGGTAGCCGCCCCAGGCGCGAATGACATACACCAGCACGCCGACGCCGACGCCGAATATCAAGCGGCCGAGGTTGCTGGTGGCGCCGCTGACCGGGTCGGTGACGATAAAAAATGCGCCAAGCATGGTCGCGCCGGTGAGCAGATGAAACAGCGGCGATCCATTGGAATCCGAACCCGAGCCGTTCCAGAACAACAAGCTCATCACCGCCAGGCCCGCGAGCATGCCCACCGGTGCATGCCAGGTGAACAGGTGTTTGTGCAGCAGGTACAGGCCGCCGGCGAGGAAGGCCAGGTTGACCGCTTCAGTAGCTGCGCCACCCAGGTAGCCGAACGCCGAGTTTTGCGCCCAGAGCTCGTCCATGGTCAGGCTTTTATTGATCTTGAGGGCATCCAGCGCGGTGGACTGTGCCCAGCCATCGGGCAGGTTGGCGATGCCGAGAATCTGTTGCAGACCCTCAAGCAGGCCAACCGTATGCGGCGCTGGCCAGCTGGTCATTTCCACCGGGAAGGAGATCAGCACCACCACGTAGCCGAGCATGGCCGGGTTGAACGGATTCTGCCCCAGGCCACCATAGAGTTGTTTGCCGAACACCACGGCAAAGCCGGTGGCCACCAGGGTCAGCCACCACGGCGAGTAGGGCGGCAGCGCCAGGGCCAGCAACACCGCCGTGACCAACACGCTGTAGTCCTTGATAAAGAACAGCACGGGGCGTTTGCGCAGCACCAGGATGGCCGCTTCAAAACCCAGCGCGCAGGCACTGGCCCACAACAGGTTGATCAGCGTGCCCGCGCCGAATAGCCAAGTCAGGGCCAGGATGCCCGGCACGGTGGCCAGCAATACCTGCAGCATCACCTGCTGGGTGCGGTTGCTGCCCTTGGCGTGGGGCGATGTGATACGTGGCAGGGCCATTGGCGCTCCGGTCGATTGTCTTGCTGTGCATGGCGTTATCGCGCCACGCGTTGTTCTGTAGCCCGGGTGCAATCCGGGGGAATTCTTGGCGCCCCGTGTTGCCGCGAACCGGGGGCGCTGTCCCGGAGTGCATCCGGGCTACGTCTGGTGTTCGCTCAGTTTCTGTTCGGCATCGGCTAGGCGTAAACGGGCCTGCTCCAGCGCATCGGGGACGGCATGTTCATCACGTTCCAGCTTGCGCAGATCGGCGCGGGCAAAGGCCACCTCGGTTTTCAACGTACGAGTGGTTTCATCAATCGGCTTCTTATCAGTACGCACCAGTTCTGGCGCAGGCTTGCCGCAGACTTCTTCTGCTTGATGCAGCGCCTGTTCGGCCGCCGCTAAGGCCTCGCGCAGACCGCCAAGCGCGGCTTCATCGCTGCCAGCCTTTTCGGCTTTTTTCAGCTCGGCACGTTTCATCGCCAGTTCGATCTTGGCTTTTTTCAGCGCGCCGTCATCGACGGTCGGAGCAGTTAGAGCGGTCGGTGCGGGCGGATTAGCAGCAATGGCGCTGTCGAGTGCTTGCTGTGCCGCCGCTGCGGCGAGGCGCAATTCGTCGACCTGCGCC
>CAMCJM010000053.1 GCA_945874835.1 Pseudomonas synxantha
CGACAACTGGGTGCGTTCAGTAGCCGTATCCCCTTTGTGGCACTCAGCAGGCTTTGTATATGAGCCCACTCGGTATCGCTTAACTGGCTTCTGTCGGTCATGGCAAAAGCCAGATTCTAGCCGGTGGCTTACGTCAACAGAACCTAACGGGGCGGTTCTTTAGCCGCGCCAGCCATTCTTTCAGATGTTTCATATTTCCTATCCTTTAACGCACACCACCTGGCGCAGGGTGTGTACTACTTCCACCAGCTCGCGCTGGGCGTGCATGACTTTTTCGATGTCCTTGTAGGCCATGGGGATCTCGTCGATCACGTCGAGGTCCTTGCGGCATTCCACATGGGCGGTGGCGCGGATCTGGTCGTCCAGGTTGAATTGCTTTTTCGCCTGGGTACGGCTCATCACTCGGCCGGCGCCGTGGCTGCAGGAGCTGAACGCTTCCTCGTTGCCCAGGCCGCGGACGATAAAACTCTTCGCTCCCATGGAGCCGGGGATGATGCCCAGTTCGCCTTTCTGCGCCGAGACCGCGCCCTTGCGGGTGATCAGCACGTCTTCGCCGAAGTGGCGCTCCTTCTGTACATAGTTGTGGTGGCAGTTGACCGCCTGCAGGTTGGCCTCGAAAGGCTTGCCGATCACTTGGCGCGCGGCGGCTATTACCGCCTTCATCATCAGTTCGCGGTTCTGTCGGGCGAAATCCTGGGCCCAGCCCACGGCCTCCACATAGTCCTGATAGTGCTGGCTGCCTTCTTCGAAGTAGGCCAGATCCTTGTCCGGCAGGTTGGCGATGTGTTGGCGCATATCGGCCTTGGCCAGTTCGATATACAGGCTGCCGATGGCGTTACCCACGCCACGCGAACCGCTGTGCAACATAAACCAGACGCGCTGGGCCTCGTCCAGGCAGACCTCGATAAAGTGGTTGCCGGTTCCCAGGGTTCCCAGGTGCTTGCGGTTGTTGGTTTTCTCCAGCCGTGGCTGTTTATCGGTGATCAGCTTGAAGCGCCCGGCCAGGCTCGCCCAGGTCTGATCGGTGGCGTCGGGCACGTTCTCCCATGCGCCTTTATCGCGGCCGCCTCGACCGCTGGTGCGGCCATGGGGCACGGCGCGTTCGATGGCATCACGCAGCCCGCTCAGGTTATCCGGCAGATCGCTGGCGGTCAGCGAGGTGCGCGCGGCCATCATTCCGCATCCGATATCCACGCCGACCGCGGCGGGAATCACCGCGCCGAGCGTGGGGATCACGCTACCGATGGTCGAACCCTTACCCAGGTGTACGTCCGGCATCACGGCCAGGTGCTTGAAGATAAACGGCAGCTTGGCGGTGTTGATCAGCTGTTGTTGCGCCTCGGCTTCCACGGGCACGCCCTGAGTCCAGAGCTTGATCGGTTTGCCGTTGGCGACTTCCAGCAGTTGGTAACTTGTGTCTTTCATGGTCTTGTCTCTGTATTCAATAAGCGCCGGCTATAGCGCCGCGCGCGTTTTAATTGAGCCTTGCGTTCTCAAACGGCGTGCTGAGCGCGGCCAGCCAGGCGACGGATCAGGCGGCAAGCGCGGCAGCGCACCGCATGGGCGTAAACCGAGCCTTGTACCGCCTCGTACCACCACCGTTGTTGCGCGGCGGTCCAGACTTCGTCTTTATCGCAGTCGACGCAACGAAACGGCTGATCCTGATACCAGCCACGGGCGAGAAATAGCGGCTCGCCGTAGCTGTTGTAGGACGCCAGTAGCGCCGGGTTAACCGCTATTGGTGGCGTTGGGCTAAAGCCCAGCGGCAGATGTTCGGCCAGGGCTTGCTGCGCCTTGGTGGCGCGTCTTTGACGAGCCGTTTTGATTTCCCGGCGGCGTTGTTTTCCGCTTTTCATGATGCTGCCTTTTTATTCAGGCCGCCTGCATTTAGCAGACGGCGCTGTTATTTCGGGGCCAGGGTCACCAGGCCATTCAGCACCTGATCCAACCCGCCGAACACGGAAATCCGGTCGATGCGTTCGGCCACCCGCTCCAAGGTTTCCAGCTCTTTCAGGCGCAGGGCCGTCGGGTTGTCTTCCATCACCTTGGCGGTGTTGAGCAGCGAGCGCGTCGCCGAGGTTTCCTCGCGGCGGCGGATCACGTTGGCCTGGGCCGCTTTCTCCGCCGCCACCACCTGGGCCAGCAAGACTTTCATCTCGCCGGGCAGGATGATGTCGCGTACGCCCAGGCTGCTGACCTCCAGGCCACAGCCCGGCAGTTTGGCGGCGAGGTGGCTGCTCACCGCCTCGTCGATCAACTGCTTGTTCTCCAGCAGTTCATCCAGGGTGCGCGTACCCACCGCTGCACGCAGGCCGAATTGCAGTTCGCGGTACAGATGCTCCTGGGGTTTGGCTAGGCGCGAATGGGCCAGCAACACGTCGCTGTAGCGCCAGTTGGCCGCCAGGTTCAGGCGCAGGCTGATCTTGTCGCGGGTGAGGATTTCCTGGCCGCTGACTTCCAGCGCCTGAATCCGCATATCCACCAACTCGACGTTGATCTGCCGGTTGAAACGCCAGAAACCGTAGTGGCCGGCCGGCAACAGTTCGATCACCTCGCCATTAACCTTAAGCGCGCCGACCTGGAACGCCGGTACCTGGGCCAGCAACACCGCGTCCAGGCCCAGCAGGGTCTGGCTACGCAGGCCGGGTTGGGTGAGCAGGGCGACCAACGCGGTGTCCAGGCGGGATTGCTGGCTCAGGTCGATGCGCTCCAGGCGCTGTTCGTTCTGGCCCTTCCAGTACAGGCGACGGCTGCCGGGCGGCAATATTTCCACCAGCATGCCGTCTTCATAGCGCAGACCTGCCTCGTGCTCGGCGGTATCGAAACGCTCGAAGCAACGCTCGACCAATGCCGGCTGCTCTTTACGCAGGTAACCGGCCAGACGGTGCTCGAAGCGCGGGCAGTTCAGGCTGAATACTTCAACGCTCAGGCGGTTGCGCGGATCGAAGCGGCGGTACAGGCCGGGCTCCAGGATGGCCTGGAAATCGCCTTCGGCGTACAGCAGGGCGCGTTCGTTCTTTTTCACCACAAAGCGTTTGAGCATGTTCATTGTTAATTCCTTTTTCTCTTTTCTTATCGGTATCGGTATCGGTGTCGGCGTTCGCCGATCCGCCGGGCGTCCGTGCTGGGGCTGCGGGGTGAGCGTGTGTCGCGACCGTCCTGGTCGTGCGGCCTGCCTTGGCCCGACGCTGACTCTGCCCGCCGCTCGAGCACGAGGCCGGACGGATCGGCGGCGGCAGCGAAACTGCTCTGCCACGCCAACGGGTACTGCTTTGCTGTTGCCAAACTGCCGGTTGAAGGGCAGTGATCGAGCGGGACTCGAACCCGCGACAAGTCTTCCGAAGAAGACTGCTCTACCAGTTGAGCTATCGAATGGCTGGGCAGGACTCGAACCTGCGACCGATCCTCCGAAGAGGATTGCTCTATCCAGCTGAGCTACCGAGCCAGTGACCGGGCGTTGCGGCGGCGGCATACGGGGCACCCGAACCCGAAGGTGGATCCCCGCACCGGCGGGATATGACTCCCGACCCGTTGGCCTGCCTGGCGCTGTGGTCGGGAGGGATATTGCGAGGGGCGTGCCAGAATATTCAGGCCGTCGAAATTTTTTTATAAGTTATTAATTTATAAGGTAAATATTTTTATTTTTAAGCTGGCGATAAAACCTGTTCGGGCTTGCTTGGTTGAATTGCTATATTTAATTACCGTCATTTATTTTTTGGTATAAGCATGTCGGCTAAGAAAACCGTTGCCATCGGCTTTGTCGGTGCCACCCTGGATAGAGTCGGCAAGGGTGCCAATCGCTGGAGCAAGTGGCGGCCCAGCGTCGGTCTGTGCCAGCAACAGGATTTGCTGATCGACCGCCTCGAGCTGATCCATAGCCCCCGCGACGCCGGGCTGGCCGGGCGCATACGCGACGATATCGCCGCGGTCTCGCCGGAAACCCAGGTGTGCCTGCATGCCATGGCCTTGCGCGACCCCTGGGATTTTCAGGAGGTCTATGGCGCGCTGCATGAGTTCGTCAGCGGCTACGCCTTCGATACCGAGCGCGAGGATTACCTGGTGCATATCACCACCGGCACCCACGTCGCGCAGATCTGCTGGTTCCTCCTGACCGAGGCGCGCTACCTGCCGGCGCGCCTGGCACAGACCTCGCCGGGGCGGCGCGCGGAGGAGAGCACCCACAGCGGCACCTGCACCCTGATCGACCTCGACCTGTCGCGCTACGACGGCATCGCCACGCGCTTTCGCCGCGAGCAGCAGGAAACCCTGGCGTTCCTCAAATCCGGCATCGCCACGCGCAACCCGGCGTTCAACCGCAGCATCGAGCAGATCGAACGGGTGGCGGTGCGTTCGCGGGCGCCGATGCTGCTGGTCGGGCCAACGGGCTCGGGCAAGTCGTTTCTGGCCCGGCGCATCTATGAGCTCAAGCGCGCCCGACATCTGTTGCAGGGGCGCTTCGTCGAGGTCAACTGCGCCACCCTGCGCGGCGATGGCGCCATGTCCGCGCTGTTCGGCCATAGCAAAGGCGCCTTTACCGGCGCGCAGGCCGCGCGCGAGGGGCTGTTGCGCGCGGCGGACGGTGGCATGCTGTTTCTCGATGAAATCGGCGAGCTGGGGCCGGACGAGCAGGCCATGCTGCTCAAGGCCATCGAGGAGAAGCGCTTCTTCCCCCTGGGCAGCGACAAGGAAGTGGAGAGCGACTTTCTGCTGATCGCCTGCACCCACCGCGACCTGCGTGAGCGGGTGCAGCAGGGCCTGTTTCGCGAGGACCTGTTCGCCCGCATCAACCTCTGGACCTTCGAACTGCCGGGTCTTGCTGGGCGCCGCGAGGATATCGAACCGAACCTGGAGTTCGAGCTGGAGCGCTATGCCCGCGAGCAGGGCCGCCAGGTGCGTTTCAATTTGCAGGCGCGGCAGCGTTACCTGGCCTTTGCCAGCAGCCGCGAGGCGGCCTGGAGCGGTAACTTCCGCGAGCTGTCGGCCTCGATCACCCGCATGGCCACCCTGGCCGACAGCGGGCGGATCGACGAGGCCCAGGTGGAGGATGAAATCCTCCGTCTGCAACGCGCCTGGAGCGCTAAAGGGCCGGCTAAGACAGGTATTCAACAGGAGCTGGAGCGTCTGCTGGGCGAGCGCTGGCAAGCGCTGGATTTATTCGATCAGCTGCAATTGCCGGGAGTAGTGGTGCTGTGTCGCGAGGCCGCCAGCCTATCGGATGCGGGGCGCCAGCTGTTCGCCCAGTCGCGCCAGGGCAAAAGCCAGCCCAACGATGCGGATCGGCTGCGTAAGTACTTGGCGCGTTTTGGGCTGGATTGGCAGGCGGTGCGGGGGTTGTAACGGCAATACCGCTAGCGGTAGATGCTGCTCATGCCTTTGCGCTCGTCGAGGCATTCCGGCGAGGCGGTTTCAAATTCGCGGCAGATCAGCGGGCGCACTTCGTAGATGGTGCAGCGCATGCTGTTACGGTCCAGCGCGGCGCACCAGCCGTCGTCCAGGCGCAGCATCACTTCGCCACCCCAGTCATCGGTGTCGATATAGCGCGGCGGTACGCCGGTGTCGGTGATCAGCATGACTTCCAGCTGGCAGCAGCAAGCGGCGCAGTTGGAGCAACTGACGGGTTCTTCGTTGGGCAACTGGGTATGGGGGATGTTCTCGCTCATGCCGCGCAGTTTACGCCAATGGTGTGAGTGCGGCGTAGCGGCAGACGTTGGGTGGATGACGCCTTTTTCATCCACACATCACAGTGTGTGGATGGGCGAAGCGTCATCCACCCAACCACGTCACGGGATTTGCGAAGAAGCATAGGGTTCACGAGGGAACGCCTGTTTATTGCGCCTTCGTTGCGCTCAGCCAATGCGGCCCCAGCTTAGCCTACGCCGACTGACGGGTTCTCAGCGTCTGTTCGTACTGCGCGCGGTACAGCTTGGCAAAGCCATGCAGCAGGGGCATCACCAGTGCCCAAATTACGGCGAGCAGCAGCAGGGTTTGCCAGGTGCCGTAAGGCAGGCCGACACCGGCAATCTGTGCGCCAGCGTAATAGGAGAGCGGCGCTGCAATCGCGCCAAGCAGGCTGCCACGCCACCAAGGCTGGGCTGTCCAGGCCATGCAGTGATTAAGGGTGGTGGCCAGCAGCAGCCACAGACTGGCCAGCCAGAGTGGGATCAGCACGCGTGGTTCACCGAAATCAAACACCCCCATGTTCAGTAAAAAACTGTCCAGGGCGCTGCCTGCAATAAACACGCTGACCAGCAGTTTGCCTTCGGCCGCCCAGCTGCTGGTCCATAGCAGGTGCACCAGCACCACGCCCAGCGCCACCAGCAGCCACAGGCTGTCGCCACCAAACACGCTGGCGAACCAACCGAGCTGAAACAGCAGGGTGTTGACGATCAACTTAGCCATCAAGGTTTCCTAAAAGAGGGGCAGGGCGCGCGGCGGGTTTGGCCAGCAGTAACTGCGCGGTGCCGATGGTGCGCTCGATAAAGCCGCCCTCGCAATAGCACAGGTAAAACTCCCACAGGCGGAAGAAGTAATCGTCGTAGCCCTGTTGCTCCAGCTTGTGCCGGGCATGGCGCAGGTTGTCGTGCCAGATGCGCAGCGTGCGGGCGTAGTGCAAGCCGAAATCTTCCATGTGGTGCACATTCATGTCGGTCTTGGCGCTGATGATTTCCAGCATCTTGTTAACCGAAGGCAGCGCGCCACCGGGGAAGATGTAGCGCTGGATAAAATCGACGGCGTTTTTTGCCTGCTCATAGCGCTGGTCGCGAATGGTGATGGCCTGCAGCAGCATCAGCCCGTCGGGTTTGAGCAGGTTGGCGCATTGCTGGAAGTAAGCGGGCAGAAACCGATGGCCCACGGCTTCGATCATCTCAATGGACACCAGCTTGTCGTACTGGCCGCACAAGTCGCGGTAATCCTCCAGTAGCAGGGTGATTTGTCCTTCCAGCCCTTGCTGCTTGATGCGTTGTTCGGTGTAGGCGAACTGCTCGCGTGACAGCGTGGTGGTGGTGACTTTACAGCCGTAGTGAGTGGCCGCGTAAATGGCCATGCTGCCCCAGCCGGTGCCGATTTCCAGCAGGTGATCGCTAGGCTTGAGCGCGAGCTTCTGGCAGATGCGCTCAAGTTTATTCAGCTGCGCCTGCTCCAAGCTGTCATCGGCGCTGCGGAACATGGCGGCCGAGTACATCATGGTTGGGTCGAGGAGCTGTTCAAATAGGTCATTGCCCAGGTCGTAGTGCGCCGAGATGTTTTTGCGCGAACCTTCACGGGTGTTGCGATTGAGCCAGTGCAGCCCTTGGATTAGCGGGCGGCCGAGCTGCGCCAGGCCGCTCTCCATGGCGTCGAGTACATCCAGGTTGCTGACGAAGACGCGAACCACCGCCGTCAGGTCCGGCGACGTCCAGTAACCATGGATATAGGCTTCGCCCGAGCCAATCGAGCCCTTGCCGGCGACCAGTCGCCACACTGCACCATCCTGCACGTGGATTTCTGCGCACAGGTTGGAGTGAGGGGCGCCGAACTCCATGCGCTCGTCGCCTTCCACAATCATCAACTGGCCATGACGCAGCTGCTTGAGTTGGCGCATCACGGCGCGGCGCAACAGGCTGGCACCGATACCACTGCCGGCACGCACAACATGTTTGGCGGAGGTCAGGCTAGAGCTTTTCATGGGAGATATCCTTTGATGCGGTGCGGGCAACGCGGAAATCACCTTCTGCGGCCCGATGAGTGAAAAGGGGAATGCGTTTGAGCAGCAGGCGCAGCGCTTGCCAGTAAATGGCCGCGACGGTCTTGCCGGTCATCCAGGGGAACTGGAGCAGGTAGTGATGCAGGCTGCGGCGGTTGAGCGGTGTACGGTGCAGGCTGAGGCTGGCGTCGAAGAGTTTTTCATCGGCTTGCCAGTCGGCCATGTGAATGCCCAAACGCTCGCCTGCTGGGCTGAAACTCATGCGGTATTCCAGCTCGCGCGGTAAAAACGGCGAAACATGAAATGCCTTGGCCACGGCCACGTGCAGATGGCCATCGCCCTCGGCGGGCAGCACATAGTGGTAGCGCTCATGGAACGGCGTGTTGCTGACCTCGCAAAGAATCGCCGCCAGCCGTCCGTCCGCCTCATGGCAGTAGAAAAAGCTGGCCGGATTAAAACTCAACCCCCAGCTACGCGGTTGGGTCAGCAGGCAAATCGCGCCCAGTGGTGTGCGGCCAAGCGCTTGAGTCACGCGCTGCCGCACGGCATCGATCAGTGACATGCCAGCCCTGGTGAACTGCGGCATGTAGTCGGTTTCACGAAAGGCAAAAGGCGCAAAGCGTCCACGGCCGGCCAGCGGCGACAGGGCCAGCACCGCGTCTTGCTCGCTCAGGTCGAGGTAGAGCAAACCCATGCGGTAGCGGAAGTTATGCTGCCTCGGCGCGAAACGCCGGTGCTGCACCCAGCCGCTGTACAAGGCGCTGTTGACGATGGCGTCCATTACAGCGACTCACCAAATTCACGGGCCACGCGCAAGGCGCTGACCACGCCGTCTTCATGGAAACCGTTGGCCCAGTAAGCCCCGCAGAAGTAGCTGTGGTTGGCGCCGAGCAGTTCTTGCCAGCGCGCTTGCGCCGCCATGCCGTCCAGGCTGTATTGCGGGTGAGCGTAGGTAAAGCGCGCGAGAATCTTGCTGGGGTCGATGGCGGCTGTCTGGTTCAGGCTGACGCAGAAGGTGCTGTCGCTCTGAATCCCCTGCAGAATGTTCATGTCATAGGTGACGGCGGCGGGCTGATCCACAGGCCCGCCCAAGCGGTAGTTCCAACTGGCCCAGGCCATCGGCCGTTTGGGCAGCAGGCGTGTATCGGTGTGCAGCACCACATCGTTATCGGCATACGGCAGCGCGCCGAGGATGGATTGCTCGGTTTCGCTCGGCTGCGCCAGCAAGCCAAGTGCTTGATCGCTGTGGCAGGCAAACACCACCTTGTCGAAGCGTTCGATGCCGGCGTTGCTGTGCACGATCACGCCGTCGGCGTCGCGCTCTACGCGGGTGACGGGGCAATTGAGGCGGATCTTCTCGCGAAATGACTCGGTCAGGGGCGCGATGTAGCTGCTGGAGCCGCCTTCAATCACACACCACTGCGGCCGATCGCTGACCGAGAGCAGGCCGTGGTTTTTGAAAAAACGCACGAAGAATTGCAGCGGAAAACCAAGCATGTCCGCCAGTGACATCGACCAGATCGCCGCGCCCATAGGCACGATGTAATGCTGGATAAAACGCTCGCTGTAGGCATTGGCCTTGAGGTAGTCACCGAGGGTCATGTCGGCCGCGATGCGCTGGTTGTTGAGGTCCAGCAGGGCTTCGCGGTTGAAGCGCAGGATGTCGCGCACCATGCCAATAAACTTGGGTGAGAACAGGTTGCGGCGCTGGGCAAATAAGGTGTTGAGGCTATGCCCGTTGTACTCCACGCCAGTCAGCGGATCGCTGACTGAGAAACTCATTTCGGTGTCCTTGAACCCTACGCCCAGCTGGCTAAGCAGGCGGATAAAGTTCGGGTAGGTCCAGTTGTTGAAGACAATAAAGCCGGTGTCCACGGCGTATCGCTGTCCGTTCACCTCAACATCAACGGTGTGGGTATGACCGCCGATCCAGTCGCTGGCCTCAAACACCGTGATGTCGTGGCGGCGGTTGAGCAGGTAGGCGCTGGTAAGGCCGGCAATGCCGCTGCCGATAATGGCAATTTTCATGGGCTGTCCTTAGGTCTTGGCTTCTGCGCGGGCCATGCGGGCGCCGATGGCCACCTGCATACGCTTGGGAAGATGTCCGAGCAGTTTGAGAATGACAATAAACGGGCCGGGGAAGGCGATTTCAAAAGGTTGCTGATCCAGGCGCTGGGCTATGTAGCCAGCGGCCTTGTCGACAGGCCAGCGCATGGGCATGGGGAAATCATTTTTCTGCGTCAGCGGGGTATCGACGAAACCGGGGCTGACCAAGGTGACGGCGATTTTTTCTGCCTTCAGGTCGATGCGCAGTGCTTCAAACAGGTAGCGCATGGCCGCTTTGGATGCGCCATAGGCTTCGGCGCGTGGCAGCGGCATAAAGGTTACTGAGCTGCTAACACCGACCAGATGCGGACGGTTACCCAAACGCAGCAAGGGCAGGGCGGCCTCGATGCAGTAGCTGGCAGAAAACAGATTGGCGCGCATCACACGTTCAACCATCGCTGCTTCAAATGCGCTGACCTCAACGTATTCACAAGTGCCTGCATTGAGAATGGCGCAATCCAGCGCACCCCAGACTTGGGCAATGTGCTCGCCAATGGCGCGGACTTGAGTGGCGTCACTGAGGTCGCCGGCGACTACCAGCACCTGCTGCGGATAGCGCTTGGCCAGCGCTTGCAATGGTTCGACGCTGCGTGCGCTGAGTGCCAGTCGATGACCTTGGGCGAGCAGTTGTTCGGCTAGGGCCGCGCCAATGCCGCTGCTGGCCCCGGTCAACCAAATACGCCGTGCGTTTGCGTTCATGCCAACCTCCGTTTCAGCCAGCGTATTGCCGAGCCGAGTATGGGCAGGTGCTCATAGAGCAGGCTGCCGGCGTCGAAATAGTCGCGGTGACGATAGACCTTATCCTGCCACAACAGGTGCGAGCAGCCTTCAACGCGGATCAGTTGGCCGCCAGCCAAACGCGGGTGGCGGTAACTCATGGTCCAGCGTAGGTAGCCTTCACCGTCGCGCACCTGATCAAAGCCATAGAAGTCGAAGCGCAGTTCGCTGACATTGGCGTACATCTCACCGAAGTAGCGCTGCATATTGCTTAGCCCGCGCACCTCATGCAGCGGGTCGCAGAACAGGGCGTCGTCGCTGTAGAGCTTGCCGAGTAAATGCAGGTTGTCTTTGTTCAGCGCAGCAAAGTCGTGGGCGAACTGGCGCAGGTAATCGCTCATAACACCTCCTCACCGGCAAAGTGCGGCAGGCTTTTGAACGCGGCCAGGGCGCGCGCGCGGCTTTTGCTCAGGTCGACAATCGGCGCTGGGTAATCGGTAATGCCAAACAAACCATCCATGGCCGCGGGGTTGTGGATATTGCTTTTGTTCAGGCCAACCAATTCGGGTATCCAATGGCGGATAAAACGGCCGTCCGGGTCGAATTTTTGCGACTGGCTGAGTGGGTTAAAAATGCGGAAATAGGGCGCGGAATCGGTGCCGGTGGACGAGCTCCACTGCCAGCCACCGTTGTTCGCCGCCAGATCGCCATCGATCAGATGACGCATAAAAAAGCGCTCGCCTTCGCGCCAATCGATCAGCAGATTCTTGGTCAGGAACATGGCCACAACCATGCGCAGACGGTTGTGCATCCAGCCGGTTTCGAGCAATTGGCGCATGGCGGCATCGATGATGGGAAAGCCGCTGCGGCCTTCCTGCCAGGCTTTCAGCTCGCGCGGGGCGTCGCGCCAGGCCACGGCTTCGGTTTCCGGGCGAAAGGCACGGTGCATGGACACGCGCGGGTAACCCACCAGAATGTGTTTGTAGAACTCGCGCCAGAGCAGCTCGTTAATCCAGGTCACCACGCCACTGCTGCCGGTGTTGAACTCGCCCTGATTCACCGCCAGAGCAGCATGCAGGCACTGGCGCGGTGAGATCACACCCGCAGCCAGATAGGCCGAGAGTTGACTGGTGCCGGGCTGTGCGGGGAAGTCGCGGGCGGTCTGGTAGGAATCAATTTGCTCATCGGCAAACGCAGTCAGGCGGCGCTGCGCTTCAATCTCACCCGCCGGCCAGAGGTCGCGCAGTGTTTGCGTGGGCGTGGCAAAGCCGGCGATCTGGCTGGGGATGGCATCGCGGGTCACCTGCAGGGCCGCTTGCGGGTGGGGTGTGGCCACGCGCGCGGGCAGCTGAGTGTGCAGGCGCTGATAGCAGACCTTGCGGAACTGGCTGTACACCTGAAAGTAGCTGCCAGATTTAGTCAGGACGCTGCCAGGGGTGAAGAACAGCTGATCCAGATGGCTGCTAAAGCCCACATCCTGCGCGGCCAGTGTTGCCGCCACTGCCTGATCACGACGGGTTTCGTGTGCGCCATATTCCTGATTAACGTGTACCTGTGTGACGCGCAGGGTTCGGCACAGCTCGCCAATGACCGACGCGGCTTCGTGCCAATGATCGGCTTGGCGAACCAGCAGGGGGACGTTGAGTGTGCCCAGCTCGACTGACAGCTCGTTAAGGTTGCGCAGCCAGAAATCAACTTTGCTGGGCGCGTCGTCGTGAATCATCCACTGTGCTGGGCTGAGCAGGTAGACCGCCACCGTAGGGCCGTTGGCCATAGCCGCCGCCAGCGCGGTGTTGTCTTGCACGCGCAGGTCGGTGCGCAACCAGATTAATTGCAGCATGTGGAATCCTGTCAGCTGTGCAGCAAATTAAGGTCGGTGAGGCTGTGCAGCGCGGCCAGCGGGTCGGCGGCCAGGCTTAGCTCGGCATTCTGCTTGGTGATGCCCTGCAGTTCATCAGCGTGGATTTGCACCACCTGGCCGACCAGTAAACATGGGCAGTCGTAGCCGCCCAGCAGCCGTTGCAGGTGGTTGCCGTTAAGGGCTTGGCTTGAATACAGCAGCACCGCACGCGGCTGGATATGCTCAACCGCTAGGGCCAGTTCGGTGGGTGGTAGTGGCCAGTCGAACACATCAACGGCGCAGCCGGCGCTGCTGGCTAACCAGGCGGTCAGCCACAAGCCAGGGGCCATGGGCAGGTCGGAGACGTTGATCAACAGCAGGGGAGCGCCGTTGTACTGGCGGTTGTTGTGGTACAGGCGTGCGCCGAGTTTGCTGCGCAGCCAGGAGTAAAAAAACACCCGCTCGGCTTGCGCACCGAACTGATTACGCCAGCGCAGCTCTAGCTCTTCGAGCAACGGCATCAGCAATTGCTGGCACAGGGTATGCGGCGGATAGAGTGCTAGCTCGCTGTTAAAGCAGTCATCCAGGCGGCGCTCATTGAGGTTGCAAATGGCCTGTTGCAGCAACTGGCGCTTGCTCTCCCATTGCGAACTGGCTTCAGCGGGAGCGGCTTGATTGGAACGCAGTAAACCTTTGACCTGGCTGACGGAAACACCACGGTTAAGCCAGGTAAGGATCGCTTGGATGTGCGCCACATGATCATCCGAATACAGCCGGTGCCCTTTAGGCGTGCGGTGCGGCACGATCAGCCCGTAGCGGCGCTCCCATGCACGCAGGGTAACGGCGTTCACGCCGGTAATACGCGCCACATCACGGATCGGCATAAAGCCTTGGGCGATGGCCGCTTGATAGTCATCGGCGCCAGCACCGTCGATCATTGGCTCAAGACTCATAGGGCATTACGCAGGCTGAGGTTTTCCGGGTGCGGTTGCAGATAAACCTGCTGCGCAATGTACGTGTCGGGATGGCGGCGGAAGTGGTGCTTGAGCAGCGTCATGGGCACCACCAGCGGCACCACACCATGGCGGTACTGGCCGATCAATTGCTGCATTTCCTGCTTCTCTTCGCTGCTCAGCGCTTGTTTGAGGTAGCCGCTGAGGTGTTGCAGCACATTGCTGTGGGTGCGGCGGGTGGCGCAGCTTTTCAAGGCGCTCATCAGCTCGCTGAAGTACTGCGTGGCTATTTCGCCGAGGTCTTGCTGGCCGATGTTGCCGAGCATGCGACCCAGTTGTTTGTACTGCACCGGGTTGGTGGCCATCAGCAGGTATTTGTAGCGCGAGTGGAACTCGATCAAGCCTTTACGGCTGATGCCGTCACGCAGCAATTGTTGCCATTCGGAGTAGGCGAACACGCGGGTGATGAAGTTTTCACGCAGGATTGGGTCATTCAGGCGGCCGTCTTCTTCCACAGGTAGGTTGGGGTGCCGTGCGCAGAATGCTTGGGCGAATAAACCGCGACCAGGTTCACTGGGGCGACCATTGTCCTGATACACCTTGACCCGGTGCAGACCGCACGAAGGCGACTGCTGCATAAAGATGTAGCCGCAAATGTCGGTGAGTTCGCCGGCCATTTGTTCGCCATAAGCCGTGAGCGGGGCGGTAACATCCATCTCACGGTTGACGGTGCCCACAGCGCGCGGGGCGTTCGGATCGCCGACCAGGCGGATGGGTTCGCGCGGCACGCTCATGCCGATGCCGACTTCCGGGCAAACCGGTACGAAGTCAAAGTGCTCTGTTAGGGTACGGCTGCACAGTCGCGACTCCTTATGGCCGCCGTTGTAGCGAACTTCGTTGCCCAGCAGGCAGGCACTGATGCCCAGTTTGGGTTTGGCGGTGGCAGGTAGGGATTGGCTCATGGCGACCTCTGATCTCGACTTTTACAGATTCAGATAAATGTACAGCTTGAGTTCATAATAGGCCTGTAATTGTACAAGTAAATATATTTGTACAACTACTGTATGGCTTTGTGTGTGGTCGTGTTACGCCCAGCCCATGCGCCAGTGCTCGGGGTTTTCCAAGGTGCGCCAGTCCATTTGCTCGGTGCGTTTGCTGAGCACGGCCTGTAATTCGACAGCAAGCACCGTGCCTTCCTCGTCACAAATCAGTTCGCTGACGAGGAAGTGCTTTTCACGGTTCTTGGGCTGCGTGGCTGTCCATTTGGACAGCAGCAGCTTGCGCGGGTTGAGCCGGTGCCGGGCCGCGGCGGAGGTTGGCCGGGCGATCATTGCAGGTGATCCAGCAGACGACGTGCCGCTTCATGGCCACTTAACCAGGCCCCTTCGACACGCCCGGAAAGGCACCAGTCGCCGCAGGCGTAAATGCCCAGGTCGGCATCCGCCAACACGCCCCACTGGTGTGCGCTGGCCGGGCGCGCGTAGAGCCAGCGATGTGCCAGGCTGAGCGTCGGTGCCGGTACTGTGCAGCCGATCAATTCGGCAAAAGCGCCCAGCAACTGTTCAATCACCGCCTCTTTGGAAAGATCGAGGTGCTGCTTGGTCCATTGGCTGGTGGCATGCAGCACCCAGGTGTCGAGTTGGCTGTCGCGGCCGGGTTTGCTGCGGTTGCGCGCCAGCCAATCCAGCGGCCCGCCACGTACAAAGCAGCCCTCGACCGCGGTTTGCAGCGGTGTGGAGAATGCCAGCGCGACGGCCCAGGTTGGGTCCATGGCCACGCTGGCCGCAGCGGCCGCCAGTTTCGGCGCACTGGACAATAAAGCGCTGGCCTGAGGGGCGGGCGCGGCGACGATGACGTGGCTGAGCGGGCCGTGGCTGTTGCCGTTGGCATCTACCAGTTGCCAATGTTGCTCACCACGAAACACCTCAGTGATGCGGCAATCAAACGTCACAGGCAATGCGCCGAGCATGGCGCGAGTGATGGCGCTCATGCGTGGGCTGCCCACCCAGCGCACTTGTTCGTCGGGCGATGCGCCCAGGGTGCCGTCGTGCGAGTTGTACAGGCTGGGCGACCACTGCGCGACCCACCCGCGCGCCTGCCAGTCTTGCACCACATCGACAAAACGCCGGTCACGCGCGGTGAAGTATTGCGCGCCCAAATCCAGCGCGCCGGCATCGCTGCGCTTGCTGGCCATGCGCCCACCGCTGCCACGGCTTTTATCAAACAACTGCACACTATGGCCTGCGGCATGCAGGGTTTGGGCGGCGGATAAACCGGCAATGCCTGTACCAATAATGGCGATGGGAAGAGCAGTGTTCATGGCATACCTCACTAAGTCTTTTGCTAGGCTACGCTTTAGACAAAAGCTATACAATATGGATTTTATGTATAAGCTGTGATGAAGCGAATCGGCTACCTACAGTTAAGACAATTTGTCGCTGGCTGAAGCCACAATGGCGAAAACAGCGGTGTCGGGCGACATACGTCGCGGTCTCATGAGGGCATTGCCATGCACATTCTTATCACGGGCGGTACGGGTCTTATTGGTCGCGCGCTGTGTCAGCACTGGCTGCAGCAAGGCCATCAATTAACCGTTTGGAGCCGTCGCCCGCAGCAGGTATCCAGCCTATGCGGGGCCGCAGTGCGTGGCATTGCACAGCTCGATGAATTGGTTGATGAACCGCTTGATGCGGTTGTGAACCTGGCGGGTGCGCCGATTGCCGATCGCCCCTGGACGCGCAAGCGTAAAGCCATGTTGTGGGCCAGCCGTATCGGCCTGACTGAGCAATTGTTGGCCTGGCTGGAAAGCCGTGCGCACAAACCCAAGGTGCTGCTCTCGGGTTCGGCGGTGGGCTGGTATGGCGATGCTGGCGAGCGTGAAATGAGTGAAGACTGCCCCCCGGTTAGCGAAGATTTTGCAGCGCAACTGTGCAGCGCCTGGGAAGAAACGGCCCAGCGGGCTGAATCATTCGGTGTGCGCGTGGTGTTGCTGCGTACGGGGCTGGTGCTGGCGCGCGATGGTGGTTTTCTCAAGCGCCTGTTGTTGCCGTTCAAGCTGGGCTTGGGTGGCCCGCTGGGTAATGGCCGGCAGTGGATGCCTTGGATTCACCTGGGCGATCAACTAGCCCTGATTGATTTTCTCCTCACCCATGAGGCCGCCAGCGGCCCTTATAATGCCAGCGCGCCCAACCCGGTGCGCAACCGCGAATTTGCCCAAAGTCTGGGCCGTGCGCTGCACCGCCCCGCGTTTATGCCAGCCCCTGCGTTTGCTTTGCGCCTGGGCTTAGGCGAGCTTTCCGTGCTGTTGTTGGGAGGCCAGCGTGCTCTGCCCAAGCGCTTGCAGGCGCAAGGTTTCACATTTCGTTTCACTCACTTGGATGCGGCCCTGGCAGACCTGCTAGGCCAACCGGATTAGGATTGCGCATGACCGATCACGCCTTGTTACTGGTAAACCTGGGTTCGCCGGCCTCGACCAAAGTGGCCGATGTACGCAGCTACCTCAATCAGTTCCTGATGGATCCCTACGTCATTGACGTGCCCTGGCCGCTGCGCCGGTTGATCGTGTCGCTGATTCTGATCCGTCGCCCGGCGGCATCGGCGCACGCCTATGCCTCGATCTGGTGGGAGGACGGCTCGCCGCTGGTGGTCATCAGCAAGCGCCTGCAAGAAGCGATGAAAAGCAGCTGGAAACAGGGGCCGGTTGAATTGGCCATGCGCTATGGCGAACCATCTTTGACCACCGTGCTCAGTCGCTTGGCGTCGCAGGGCATTACCCAGGTGACCCTCGCGCCGCTTTACCCGCAGTTCGCCGACAGCACCACCACCACGGTGATTGAAGAAGCGCGCCGCGTGGTGCGTGAACACAAGCTGCCGATCCGCTTCTCGCTGTTGCAGCCGTTTTATGATCAGCCGGAATACCTCGACGCCTTGGTCGACAGTGCCAGGCCTCACCTGGAACAGGGCTTTGATCACCTGCTGCTGAGCTTTCATGGCTTGCCCGAGCGTCATCTGCACAAGCTCGACCCCAGCGGTCACTGCCTCAAGGGTGATGACTGCTGCCGCATGGCTTCGCCTGAAGTGCTCGCCAAATGCTACCGCGCGCAATGCCTGCGCAGTGCAGAGTTGTTTGCCCAACGCATGGGCCTTAAGCCTGAGCAGTGGTCGGTGTCGTTCCAGTCACGTCTGGGCCGCGCCAAGTGGATCGAGCCCTACACCGAAGCGCGCCTGGATGAGCTGGCCGCGCAAGGCTTGAAAAAGTTGCTGGTGATGTGCCCAGCGTTTGTTGCTGACTGCATCGAAACCCTGGAAGAAATCGGCGACCGTGGCCGCGAGCAGTTTGTCGAGGCCGGTGGTGAAAGCTTGCAGTTGGTGCCGTGCCTGAATGATCACCCCAGCTGGGTGGCGGCATTGAAAACCCTCAGCGAGCGGGCTCCGCTGATGCTGTAAACGCAGGTCTTGTTACAGTCATTCGTGCGGCGCGACAGCGCGCATTCGGCTGACTGATAACAGCGCTGGGCAATATTCTTTGCCCAGCATGTCGGCCTAAGCTGGTAGTTCTTTCAACCGTCGTGCACCGCACCAGCGGTGCCGAGGAGACTGCCAGTGAACAACAATAATAACGGCTACCCCTCACCCACCCGCGCCTGGGTGACTGTCGCCATCTTGATGGTGGCGTATGTGCTGTCGTTTATCGACCGGCAGATTCTCAACCTGCTGGTGGGGCCCATCCGCCGGGATCTGATGATCAGCGACACGCAGATGAGCCTGCTGATGGGGCTGTCATTTGCCCTGTTCTATACCGTGTGCGGAATTCCCCTTGGGCGTTTGGCCGATACCAAAAACCGTCGCGGCCTGATTGCCATCGGCATCATCTTCTAGAGTGCGGCCACCGCTGCGTGTGGCATGGCCAAGCTGTACTGGCAATTTTTGCTGTGCCGTATTGGCGTCGGCGTGGGCGAGGCGGCGCTATCACCAGCGGCCTATTCGCTGATTGCCGACAGCTTCCCCGCGGAGCGTCGCGCCACGGCCATCAGTGTGTATTCCATGGGTGTGAAACAGCGTGGAAAACTTTCCAGATTCCCGGGGTAAACAGCGTCCAATAGTTTCCACCCCGGTGTGTGCAACCATTCGGTCTTTTGGCCGGAGAATCTGGGGTGTTATCGATGGACATCATTGCCGAAATTCGGCGGCA
>CAMCJM010000054.1 GCA_945874835.1 Pseudomonas synxantha
TACGAGCTGAACATTCGCCCACGCAAGCGCTTCAACTGGAAGTGCCCGATTGAAGTAATGACAGAGGTGATGGGAAAAGCGATGGCGATGCAACATGATGCACCCGCCTCAATTCAATAACCGTGTTGCACTCGGCTCCTGCAACCGCCGGGTATTCAAGCCTGACGTAACCTTGTAACAGCCTTGCCACAAGCCATGACCACGACAATACGTTTTCGATTACAGCAAACGGCCTGCAGCCGCGCGTGAGATTGGCCGTTAGGCTAATGCTGCAACTGGCGCGCAATTGCGCACCGTCATACAGGCCAAAGCACTGCTGTACCGGGCTGGCCAGGATCGACTGCCAAACAGCCTCAACCTGCGCCCGCTCAGGCAGCGGTTGATCCTGAGGATGCAAATGCTGATACAGGGCGAGCAGTGCATCCAGTTCGCCGCCGCCAATACTGCGAATCTCCATCGCCTCATCCCTGCCCGGCATCAATCAACCGCCACGAATGTACTGCTCCAGTTGCTGAATCAGGCTGGCCTGATCCGCGATGGTGTGTTTGACCAAGTCACCAATCGACAGCAGACCGATCAGTTCACCCTCGGCCAATACCGGCAAGTGACGCAGGTGGCGGTCGGTCATCAGCTGCATACAGCCACTTGAGGTATCGCGTAGGCCGACAGTCAAGACGTCTGCGGTCATGATTTCGCTGATCGGCACATTGAACGAAGGGCGCTCCTGCAGTGCCACCTTACGCGCGTAGTCACGCTCACTGACGATGCCGGCCAGGCGGCCTTTGTCATCCAACACCACCAGCGCCCCACGCCTTTTTCGGCCATCAGCTTCATCGCATCCAGCACCGTGGTCGTCGGGCTAACACTGTAAACGGCGGCTTGGGGCTTGGCGCGAAGGATCTCGGCGACTGTTTTCATGGGCGGCTCCTGCTCTGTTTCTTATTGAGACTCTGAGGATAGTGCGCGGGGCGAGTGTTGCCTGGCAACCCGACAGCCTGATCAGAGCACCTGCGCACGCACCATGCAAGCCACTGACCAAGCCGCGACAGGCTTACTTAGACCAATTGTGGCTGAGCACCTCGGCTTGTTTAAGCACCAATTCAATGGCCTCATCGGCCTTATCCGGCGGGTACTTATAACGACGCAAGGTTATTCGCACCAAGTTACGCAGCTTGGCCCGCACGCTGTCACGCACTTGCCAATCCACCGTGGTGCTGCTGCGCAGTTTGCCGGTTAGCTCAGTGGCGATCTTCTTCAGCTCTTCATCGCCCAGCTCGCGCACTGCACTCTCGTTATTGGCCAGGGCATCGTAGAAGGCCAATTCGTCGGGGTTCAGACCCAGTGCTTCATGGCGCTTGAGGGCCTCCTGAAACTCTTTGGCCATGGCGATCAGCTCTTCGATCACCTGGGCGGTTTCGATGGCGCGGTTGCGGTACTTGCGCAGGCTTTCCAGCAGGCGGTCGCTGTACTTCTTCTCCTGCACCACGTTGTTGCGGGTGTGCGAACGGATTTCATCGCGCAGCAGTTTTTCCAGCAGTTCCACCGCCAGGTTCTTGCTCTTCATGTTGCGCACATCGGCCATAAAGTCGTCGTCGAGCAAGCCGATATTGGGCTTGTCCAACCCGGCGAGGGCGAAGATATCCGCCACGCCATCGGCGATCACAGCGTTATCGAGAATCTGCTTGAGGGCGGAATTCTTTTCTTCCTCGGTGAGTTTTTTATCGACCGTGGTGTACTTGGTGATCACCGCCTTCACCGCCGCATAAAAGGCGATTTCTTTGCGGTATTCATCCGCTTCATCCAGGGTGCCGCACAGGGCGAAGGCCTTGCTGATGGCCAGCACCAAGTCAAGGAAGCGCTTTTTGCCGTCATCCAAGCCCAACACATGGTTGGCCGCTGGCACCAGCAACAGCGTGGCTTGGGTGGCGTAGGCGCTGATATCCAATTTTGCGCCGTCCACCTCGGTGGCGAACAGGCCACGCACGATGTCGACTTTCTCCACCAACAGCGCGAAGGCCTCCTGCGCCAGGTTGGCCGGCTGGCCTTTGCCGTTGGCATCGGTGTAGGTCTTGAGCGCGCTTTTCAGCTCGTTGGCGATGCCGATGTAATCCACCACAAGGCCGCCCGGTTTGTTCTTGAACACCCGGTTAACCCGCGCAATGGCCTGCATCAGGTTGTGGCCCTTCATCGGCTTGTCCACATACATGGTGTGTACGCAGGGCGCATCGAAGCCGGTTAGCCACATGTCGCGCACAATCACCAAGCGCAGCGGATCATTGGCATCTTTGAAGCGTTTCTCCAGGGTCTTCTTCTGCAGCTTGTTGTAGATATGTGGCTGCAACAGCTCGCGGTCGGCGGCGGAACCGGTCATCACCACCTTGATCGCGCCGCTGTTGAGGTCCGTGCTGTGCCACGCGGGGCGTAACGCGACGATGGCGTTATACAGGTGCACGCAGATTTCGCGGCTCATGCCGACGATCATGCCCTTGCCTTCCAGCGAGGCGCTGCGCGTCTCGAAGTGCTGCACCAAATCGGCCGCCACCTGCTGGATACGTGGCTCGGCACCCACCAGTTTCTCCAAGGCCGCCCACTGGCTTTTGGTTTTTTCGCGGTAGGAGATGTCCTCCTCGTCCTCGATAACCTCCTCGACCTCATCGTTAAGCTGCTCGATCTCGGCCTGGTTGATATCCAGTTTGGCCAGGCGGCTTTCGTAGTAGATCGGCACGGTGGCACCGTCATCCACGGCATCCTGAATGTCATAGATGCTGATGTAGTCGCCAAACACCGCGCGGGTGTCTTTGTCTTCGCTGGCAATCGGCGTGCCGGTAAAGCCGATAAAGGTCGCCGCTGGCATGGCGTCGTGCAGGTGCTTGGCGTAGCCGCTCACGTACTTGTGCCCGGTTACCTCGCCGCTGGCTTTATCCTTCACGGCCACCAGGCGGGTTTGCAAGCCGTAGTGGCTGCGGTGCGCCTCATCGGAAATCACCACCACATTGCTGCGCTGGGTTAACGCCGGGTGATGCTCCTCGCCTTCGAGCAACGAGAACTTCTGCACCGTGGTGAAGATAATCCCGCCGGACTGCCGCGCCGCCAGCATCTCGCGCAGCTCATCGCGGCTAGTGGCCTGCTCCGGCACCTGCTTGAGCAGCATCTTGGCGCTGGTGAAGTTATCGAACAGTTGCCCGTCGAGGTCGTTACGGTCGGTCACCACCACCAGCGTGGGGTTGTGCATTTGCGGTTGTTGCAACAGTTTGCCGGCATAGCAAACCATGGAGATGCTCTTGCCCGAGCCCTGGGTGTGCCACACCACCCCGGCTTTGCGCGGCTCGATGCGTTTGCCGTAGTTAGCCCGTTCCTCACGCAGCGTGCCGTCAAGCGTGGCGGCCACCAAGGTGACGCGCACCGCCTCACGCACCGCATGGAACTGGTGATAACCGGCAATTTTCTTGATCAGCCGCTCGCCGTCCTGCTCAAACAAGACAAAGTGGCGGATGTAATCAAGCAACAGCTCGCGCTGGAAAAAACCGCGCACCACCGCCTCCAGCTCGTAAGACAGCAGCGGCTTGTCGTGCTCATCGTGGATGGTGCGCCACGGCAAAAAACGCTCTTTATTGGCGGTCAACGAGCCAATCCGCGCGGTGATGCCATCGGAAATCACCAGCGCCTGGTTAAACACAAACAGCTCGGGAATTTCCTCTTTATAGGTCTGCAACTGGTTGCAGGCATCCCAAATATCGGCGCTTTCATCGCCGGGGTTTTTCAGCTCGATCACCGCCATCGGCAGGCCGTTGATAAACACCAGCAAGTCCGGGCGACGGTTGCCTTTGCTGCCCAGCAGGGTGAACTGGTTGACCAGCAAAAACTGGTTGTTGTGCACCTGCTGAAAATCTACCAGTTGCACATGCTCAAGCTGCAGCTCATCCGCCACGCGGTACTGCACCGGCACGCCCTCCAACAGCCAGCGCTGGAACTGCCGGTTGTTGTGGATCAGCACCGGGCTTTGCGCCTTGCCGAGCACCTCCACCACTTGCTCCTGCAGCACCGCAGCCGGAATCCGTGGGTTGATGCGCTGCAACGCGGCCAGCAAACGGCCGGGCAACATCACCTGGCGGTAATCCTCACGCTCGGCGGCATGGCCTTCCGGGGCCAGATCCGGCCCATAGGCGATCTCGTAGCCGTCCTCACGGAACCACGCCTGGCACAGCTGCTCCAGCCCGTCTTCGTTAATCAGCTTCACTGCATAACCCCCCAATGGCCACCCTTGGCCGGGCCAATACGGCGCAAGCGCCCGCGCTCGCGCAACTTGGCAATCTGTTTTTCCACCGCCCGTGGGCTAATGCCCAAACGCTCGGCCAGCACACGGGCCGGCAAGCGCGGCTCGCTGCGCAGCAAGGCAAGAATCTTCTCCGAACTTTCTTCCGAACTTTTCTCCGAACCAGCCGCCAATGTTTCGCCCATGGCATCGAGCAAGGCTTGCAGCATAAATTCGATAAAAGGCGTGTACGCAGCAGATGCCCCACCGACACATGAGCCAACAGTGGCCACATTCACGCGCCCATGCTTTCCAGCAGTTCAAGCTTCAGCCCCTCAGGGAAGTCATCATCCTGAATCAGCGAAAGAACCAAACGCTGCAGCAGCTCTTTATTGATTTTCCCCTCAGCCAAGGCAACCACAATATTCTCCATCTGCATCACAAACTGCGGCACGCAGTAGTCGTAGCCATTCAAGGTTAACAAGTAGGCACCCAGCGTCAGGCTTGATCGCTTATTGCCATCATTGAAGGCATGGAACTTATTGATGCCAAAAATCAAATGCGTCAGCTTAGCGTCGAAGCTTGGATAGTAATCGTCGTTCTGGATGTGATGCAGAATGCTCTCAAGCTGGCCCAAGTCCTTCAGCCCTGACAAGCCGCCCGAATGTTCAATAATCCAGTCATGCACCGCAATGGCATGCGCGGCATCGAAGTACAGCGTTAGGCCAACCATTGCTTAACGGTCCTTCAGCCGCTGCAGGACGGCGAGCAGTTTGGGATCTGAAAGGCGTTCTTCCAATGCCTGACTACGCTCCCCCAAAAAGCGTTCAAAGTCGGCTGCTGGCACCGCTTGCACATACGCCTCAAGCTTCTGATGCAAGGCCTCGCGAAACTCCAGGTCGCGGCTGACCATGCGCGCGCGGGCATCGTCGATTGAGGGCTTGAGGTAGGGACTAGCAGCGGCTTCGGCCAGCAGTTGATCAACCTCGGCGGGGGTGAGCTTACGGCCCAACTGCTGCGCCTGCTGTTGGATGCTGGCAGCTAAACCGCTCTCAAAGCTGGCCAGCGTCCTTAGCACTTCGGCATACATGGTCTCGCGGGTACTGTCACCATCGGCCAAGCGCAACACCTGTTTGTACTCACGAGCATTTTCGCAAAACACCGCCTGATAGATCTTGTCGGTGTACACCGCGTACTTGTGATTACCCATTTCGACATGGTCACGCAAGGCGTTGGTGAACTGCTTGCGGTAACTGTCTTCGATAAAGGCCGAAGGCAGGTAATCCTGGTCACGCTGGTTGATAAAGCGGGTATGCCCGCCTGTGCGCTCGGCCACCACATCCAACACGATATCCAGCATGCGATTGCGAATGGCTTTAGCTCTTTCGCTCTCGGTCACCAACATGGCGAGGTTCAACACCGCGCGGAAAGAAAACACGCCCAATGCCGGCACAGTGGCACCAATCAAGTCGACGACACTGATGTCGTCGACCATCGCTAACTTTATGTTTTTTAAGGGTTTTCCTTTTAAAACTTGATAGCCATTACGCTTTAGCTCGTCTTCGTGGCTGGCTAAATAACGGTCAATGGTGCGCTCGTCGATGTCCAGCAACTGCGCCACATGGGCTTTGAAGAAAACCAGCTCGCCCTCAATACGCAAACCACCCAACGCCAGGTGCTCCTCCAGCTTGCCCAGGGCATAACGGTTGTTAAGCACATTGCTGCGTGCTACTGCCGAGGTGGTCAGGTCCTTGCTCATGGGGTCAGGCCTCCAGTTGTGCTTGAGCTTCCGGCAAGCGCAGTTGGCCGGAGATTAGGCGGGGTAAGAGGGTGTCGCGTAGGTGGGTGAGGGTTTGGGATTGTTGCAAGTTCTCTTTCACTCGGCGCATGAGAGGACTCAAAACCACTTCAAATGCTTCGATAACACTCATATCAGGATAAATGACCGTTACGCCCCTCAATGTCTCTGTCGTGATGGTGTCAAAGACTGAGCCGTGACTGCGCTGTTTAAGTGACTCAACTAAACGATACGTACTGAAGTAAGTGAAATAAGCATCATCTGCTTTGCCTTGAATGCCATAGCAGGATTGATTCATTGCCATTTCTTTGCCTACCAAAGCCAAGCGCCCTACTGTGCCACGCGCGGAAATAATTGTTGTTCCCTCACGCAGCAATTTAGTTGACGACCCGTTTAGTCCTGCCGAAGAAATATGCTTGACGGTATCGATCACAAAAATATCTGTAATGACTGGGGCATCAACGACCGAGAACCATGGAATATGGCCCTCCCAGTATTCAGGCACAGATGTTTTAGGCGTCCCACCACCAATAATCTTTACCGTATCGGTGAACGCAAGCCTTGGCCACCCCTTCGGCACCAACCCCAGTTCGGACGCTTCAAAACTATCGGGGAACAGTGCGGCGGTGGCGGCGTCCATGCCTTGCGGCTGGCGGCCTTCAGCCTTAGTGCGCACGGGGTCGAAATCGACGAACCAGGATTTAAACAACGCCTGGGCGATGGCTTCCAGGGTGGAGTTGGTTTCGCGTAGCAGGGTGATGCGCTCGTCTAGAGCACCTAAAAAACTCGCAACTTCATCTTGGACTGGTTTGGTGGGTAGTAAGACTTGAATCTTTACAAGATCACTACCGCGAATACCCGATGCGCCAGCACCTTGCTCAACAATCGCCTCAACAGCTCGGCGCCCTTCCGGAGACTTGAAAAAATAAAAATAAAAAATCGGGTTAACTCTAGTTTTATTAAGACGGCACCGAATGAGGTGCGACTCAAAAACAGTTGACTCTGTGTTCCCCAAAAATATTGAACATTGCCCAGCCCCCGATAGAACTAGTGATTGCCGAGCAAATAACAAATCGCCGACTTCTAGCAGATAGTGATGTTCCTTGTCATCGACAGGCACCAAATCCATTACGATGTTTTGGATTCGTGGATGGGCAAACAGCTCACCCATATTTACCATAGGCAGCCCCTTACCTCTTACCTTCTTGGGTCGAGTAAGGCCATTTCGCTGGGGTTCACTGAACAATTCGCCAAATCGAATGGAGTCAAAACTCATACCCTATCCCCCCCAGCTTCTGCCGGATCAACTGGTCAAGTTCCGCACCTTTCTCCATCTGTTCGCCAAGCTGCTTGGTCAGGCGTTGCATTTTCTCGGCAAAGGCTTCGTCATCCTCCTCTACCGCTTCGGCCCCCACATAACGGCCTGGCGTTAGCACATGGCCCTGCTCGGCGATTTGCGCCAGGGTGGCGGACTTACAAAAGCCCAACACATCCACATAGCCCGTGCCGGTTTGCCAGGCGTGGTAGGTGCTGACGACTTGCCGGATATCCTCTCGGGTAAAGTCGCGCAGTACGCGATCCTTCATAAAGCCGAGGTTGCGCGCGTCGATAAACAGCACCTCGCCGCTGCGCTCGCGCAGGCTGAGGCCGCTGGCGGTTGTGCGCGGGTGTTTGTTTTTAGTTAAAAACCAAATGCAGGCCGGGATTTGCGTGTTGGTAAACAGCTGCCCAGGCAGGGCGACCATGCATTCCACGCGGTCGGCCAGCAGCAGGTTTTTGCGGATTTCGCCTTCGTTATTGGTGTTGGAGCTCATGGAGCCGTTGGCCAGCAGCAGGCCCAGGCTCCCGTTGGGCGCCAGGTGGTGGAGCATATGTTGCAGCCAGGCGAAGTTGGCGTTGCCATCCGGCGGGATGCCATAGGCCCAGCGCGGGTCGTCGTCCTTCACCCCGCTTTTCCATTCCTTCATGTTGAACGGTGGGTTGGCCATCACGAAGTCGGCGCGCAGGTCGGGGTGCAGGTCTTCGCTGTAGGTGCTGGCCCAGCGGCCACCAAAGTTAAAGTCGATGCCGCGCAGGGCCATGTTCATTGCGGCCAAGCGCCAGGTGGTGGGGTTGGATTCCTGGCCGTACACCGAAATGTTGTTCAGCTTGCCCTGGTGCTCCTCAATAAAGCGCTCGCTCTGCACAAAGAAGCCACCCGAGCCCATGGCGGGGTCATACACGCGGCCCTTGAACGGCTGGAGCATTTCCACAATCAGGCTGACGATGGCTTTGGGCGTGTAGTACTGGCCACCCTTTTTGCCTTCGGCGAGGGCGAATTGGCCGAGGAAGTATTCGTAAACGTGGCCGAGAATGTCCTTGGCGTGCAGGCTGGCGTGCTTGAAGGGGATGCTGCCGATCAGGTCGATCAAGCCGCTGAGTTTGTCGGCCTCGATGCTGAGTTGGGTGTAGGTTTTGTTAAGCACGCCTTTGAGGATGGCGTTTTCTTTTTCCACGTGGTCGAGGGCGGTGTCGATCAGCCAGCCGATGGTGCGCATCTCTACGGCCTGCTCGGTTTTGCCGCTCTTGAGCATAAAGTGGGTGCCGATGGGCAGCTTGGCGTTGCTTTGCAGGGTGTTCCAGCGGGCGATTTCGGGCACCCAGAAGACGTTTTTCTCGGTGTAGAAGTCGCGCACTTCCAGCTCTTCTTTAATCAGCGCTTCGTCGCCGCCCAGGTAGTAGTCATGCTTGGGGTCGCGAAACTGCGCCTCCAGCTCGGCGCGGCGCTCGGCGAAGGTGTCGCTGACGTACTTAAGGAAGATCAGGCCAAGCACGGCGTGCTTGTACACGGCGGCGTCCAGGCTGGAGCGCAATCTGTCGGCGGCGTTCCAGAGTTTTTTCTCCAGGTCGTTGAGAAATTGCTGTTCTTCGTTGCTGGTCATTCCATTTCCACCTTGTGTACAACAGTGCGCCGGCGTTGGGCGCGGGCTTTGCGTAAATGCTGCGCGGATTTTGCCAGAGCGGGCGAGCCCAGCGGGATTAATCGTTTTAACCGGGGTGAATCTATACGCGCCGAGGTGGTGCGGATCGCCAGCGAGCTGGCTCCTACAGCGGGTAGCCCGGATGTAATCCGGGAAGGGGCTGCCTGATGACACACGCCCCCCGGATTGCATCCGGACTACGGACTTCCATTCCGTAGGGTGGGTTAGGCGCGCCCTGTCGATAGCGATGCACCCGCACTACCCGGTGCGCCGTAACCCACCACCTGCGCAACGCCGCGATAGTGGCTGGTGGGTTACGCGGCGCACGAGCATGGCGGTGCATGTAAGTTTGTCGCTTGGCACCGCTAACCCACCCTACGGTGATCCGACATTTCAACAGTGTTGCCACACGTGCCGGGTAGCCCGGATTGCATCCGGGCTACGGACTCTTCGCGGGCATGGCCCGCTCCTACGGATTTCAGCCTCCAGGCAACCTCAAGATCACCTCAACACCGCCCTCAACATTGCCGATGTGCAGTGTGCCGCCATGCAGTTGCATCACCTCTTCGACAAAATTCAGCCCAAGACCGGTGCTTTTGCGCCCGCTGCTTGGGCGCGGCAGGGAATAGAAACGCTCGCACACACGCGCCAGGGCGTAATCGGGAATTGCCTCGCCCTGGTTGAACACGCGCAGTTCCATCTGCCCGGCACCGGCGACGGCACTAAAGCGAATCAGCCCGCCGGGCGGGGTGAAGTCCAAGGCGTTGTCCAACAGGTTGGTCAAGGCCTGGCGCAGCAGAAAGGCCTCGCCGCAGGCGCTTAATTGAGCTCCGATGGTGTTTTCAACCTGCAGGTCAGCGGCCTCTATGCGTGCCATTTGCGCCTGCAACAACGACTCGACCAGCGCGCGTAAAGGTACTGCCACTTGCTCTTCGAGGACCTGACGCTGCTCGACCTGGGCCAGATGCAGCAGGCGCTCGATCAACTGCTGCATGCGCGCACTCTCTTGCTCGATATTGGCCACAAAACGCTGGCGTTGCACCGCTGGCATCTCGCTGTCGAGTAACTCGGCTGCGCCGCGAATCGCTGCCAGCGGGCTCTTCAGCTCGTGGGTCAGGGTGTGCACGTAACGCTCGACGTAGGCTTTGCCTTCCAACTCGGTGCGCATGCGTTCGATGGCTTCGGCCAGTTGCGCCAGCTCGCCACCGCGCACGCTGGGCAATTCGGCGCGTTGACCGGCACTGACCATCTGGGCATAGCGGGTGAGTTTGCGCAGCGCGGCACTGAGCCACCAGGACAGCAGCGCGCCGATCAATAAACCGAGCACGATCAGCCCGCCGCCGAGCCAGGCCAAGCGCCGTTCGGAGCGCTCGATATAGGGCTGCAAGGTGCGGTTTGGCTTGGCCACCGAGACCACACCGATAATCTGCGCGCCATCCCTGATCGGCGCGGCCACGTACATCACCGAGGAGTCGGGGTCGTTCGGGTCTTCCTTGGTCGAGCGCGCGCCGTATTCGCCGCGCAAGGTCAGCAACACATCGTTCCAGCGCGAATAGTCCTGCCCCACGGCTGCGCCGGTCGAGTCGAGCAGCACCCTGCCCTTGACATCGGTGACATAGATGCGGTGGTTGACCTGGGTTTTCTCCACGCCCCAGATCTGCGCCTTGGGCTGACGCTGACCGTAGGCTTGCAGCAGCGCGGGCAGGCGGCTCTGTTGCAGGCTACCCGCCTTGACCTCGTCACGCAGAATCTCAGCCAACAAGTTGGCGGTATCAACCAGGGTTTCTTCGGTACTTTGCCTTACGCCGGGGCGGATTTCGTCCATCACCGTGCTCAGCACAAACCAACCGGCCAGGCCAACAAAGAGGAAGTAGACGAGAAAGATGCGAACGCCTAAGGGCATCAGGCGTGCCTCGGCGAATAGCTGTAACCCAGGCCGCGATGGGTCTGGATCGGCTCGGCCGCAGCGGCCACCTGACGCAGCTTGGCCCGTAGGCTTTTGATATGACTGTCGATGGTGCGCTCGTAGCCAACATCGGCCGCGACACCAAGGCGATCAAGCAACTGCTCGCGGGAGAACACCCGCTCCGGCTGCGCCAGCAGGCTTTGCAGCAGGCGGAATTCGTGACGCGTCAGGCTGAGCAACTGGCCGTGGTAGTGGATCTGCACGCGCTCGCTGTCCACCTGGAACGGTCCACTGACCATGTTGGCAACCGGGCTGACGGCCGGTGCTTCACGCGTGGCCATGCGCTTGAGGATGGCTTTGACCCTTGCCGCCACTTCGCGCGGGCTGAAGGGTTTGACCACGTAATCATCAGCGCCGATTTCCAGACCGACCACGCGGTCGATTTCCTCGCTGCGCGCGGTGAGAAAAATCACCGGCACTTCGGAAAAACGCCGTAGCCGTTTGCAGGCCTCAAAACCGCTGATGTCTGGCAGGCCGACATCGAGAATCAGCAAATCCGCAGGGTTGCGCTGTTGCTCGGCCAGCGCTTGCTCGGCCAGGCTCAGCCAGGTGGTGGTAAAGCCCTCACTTTGCAGGGCGAAGATGAGGGTGTCGGCGATGGCGGCTTCGTCTTCAACAATCAGAATATGCGGCATGGGCGTCCTGCGCGTGGCAACTCGCGAGGAGCCTGCGGCAGGTCGCTGCCAGCGTCAAGCATGGCCAGTCAACCAGCACGCCGTACATCCAGGCGACGCACCCGGCGTAGGTTGGCGTTGAGCGCAGCGAAGCCCAACAGGTGCGGCAGTATCGTTGGGCTTCGCCGCTGCGCGTCTCAACCCAACCTACAGGGGCCGGCGGTAAACCCGACAGCCGTAGCCCGGATGCAATCCGGGGCCAGCGGTGGCAGATAGCCGCGAGCCGGCTAATCCAGCTTAAATCGCGCGGTATTCTGTTCCAGCACCTGGCTGCCTTGGCGCAGTTGTTCGGCCGCCTGGCTGACCGCCTGCGCGCCAGCCAACAGCACACTGGCCGCATGATCGACTTGCTGAATATTGCCGCTCACTTCATCGGCGGTGGCCGCCTGTTGCTCGGCTGCGGTGGCGATTTGTGCCAGGCGGTCGGTGACCAACTGCACCGATTCGACGATGGCGTTAAGGTCTTCGCCCATGGCCAGCACGCTGCCCACATCGCCTTCGGCCTGGCGCACAGCGTCTTCCATTTGTGTCACCGACTGGCCTACTACGCGGTGCAAGTTGGCGACGGTTTCGGCGATTTCAGCGGTGGAGTTCTGCGTGCGCTGTGAAAGCGAACGCACCTCGTCGGCGACCACGGCAAAGCCGCGGCCCTGGTCACCCGCGCGCGCCGCTTCAATCGCGGCATTGAGGGCCAGCAGGTTGGTTTGTTCGGCGATGCCTTTAATCACATCCACCACGCGGGTGATCTGTTCGGTCTGGGTGCGCAGCTGCTGCAGCGTGCTGGCGCTGTCACCCAAGCGCGTGCTGAGTTGGCGCATGCTCTGGCTGGTGCGTGTGCTGCGCTGGTTGCTCTGGCTGGCAATCTCGCGCGTCTGGCTGGCTTCTACGGCTGCCTGCTCGCAGCTTTGCGCCACGCTTTGCGCGGTGGCGGCCATTTGCGTGGCGGCGGCGATCTGACTCATCTGCGCTTGTTGCTGCTCAACCGAGTGCAGGGCGTTTTGCGCCTCGCCATTGAGCATCTGCACAGTGCCACCCAATTGCTGGCTTTGCTGATTAACGCCCTGCATGGAGCCGCGTAACTGGCTCACGGCGGTATTCAGCGCTTGGGCGATCCCGGCCAGGTCATCAGTGCCTGGCACCTGCATGCGCACGCGTAAATCCCCATCGCGCAGCCCTTCAGCCGCCTGAATGATCACCGCCGTGCCACGCCGAATCGAGGCATTCAGGCACAGCAGCACATACATGGCCAACAACGTGAGCAGGCTAAAGACCGTGACCACCTGAACCATCGCGGCCAGCGCTTCACTCCGATAACCCGTCAGGCTCGCATTGAACTGCTGGTACAGCGCACCTTGTAACGCGTGCAGTTGTGATTCCAACTGAGCGATGCGTTGCACGAACTGGGCTGGCGTCAAAGTCATGGGGCTGGCTTCAAACATGTCGCGATCAATCTCGGCCAAAAACACGTCGTAGCCCTTGAGCGCTTCTTCATAAGGGCCTTGCAGCTGACGCATCACCTTAGGGGCTTCAGTCGATAAGGTTGACTGCGCTTTGAGCAACTGGCCGCGTGACTCATCCAAACCGCGGCGTAAATCGCGCACCAGCACCCGGCTTTGCAAGGTGAAATGTTGCGACACCACAGCGCCGTAACCATTGGCGGCAAAACTGCCGAGCTGATCGAGCATGCGCGGCAGGCTGTAGGTCAGCTGCTCCATCATCAAGTAGGTGTCGATGTTCGGATCGAGAATCAAGCCGCTGTCGGTGGCCGCCTGTTCACGCAGGGCCAGCAGGCCCGGCAGGCTCTTCAGGTAACGTTCTTGCGCATCGGGTAACGCCAGCTTACCCAGCACATTCACACTTAATTCCGCCTGCGCGGCCGTGAGGTTTTGCAGATGCTGGCGCGCCTGCGCGCTAAACAGGCTCGATTGCAGCGGATCACTCAATTGCTGCAGCGCCTCATCAAGCGCCGGTTCACGCTCACGCAACATCGCCTCGGCGGTTTTTTCCGTACCTTTCCAGCGTGAGATCAATGTGCGCTGCTCAATTAACTCACGCTGCACACCGGCCATGCCTTGCAAGGTGTGGATACCTTCAAGCTCATGATCAATGAAGGTGAGCTGCGCCAGGTGATTGCTGATGATCACCCACAGGGAAAACCCTAACGGCAGGGCAAACAGAACAAACACCAACTGAAACTTGCGCGCAAAGCTGAAACCTTCCAGCAGCCGCATACCGGGTTTTAGAATTCCAGCCATAAACACCTCAACTTGTTAGGCGTGCCAGCGTCAACAACACGCCAAAGCTCAACTTCAGGCAAGAAGCACGCCGCGCTGGCGCGATCAATCCCACAAGATACAAGGAGCATAGATGAGCGACAGGCGCATGGCCTGCCGAGTGCTAAACGGCGGGACAGCAGGCTTAAAGATGGCTGACTGATTGGGAAGGACGAGCCAAAAGAGCTTAGGGCAAACCGCTCCAGAGTTGGTCAATATGACGGAAGCCCCATTCCTCGGCAGACTCCCGGCTAACAATCTTGTCGCGCCCAACCATCTTGCTCAGGTCATAAACCTCTTGAGTAATCGGGGTTTTCGACTTGGCCGAGAAGAACACTTTGACCTTGGGCGTCAGCAGCGACTTGGCCTGCTGCTCCATCACCACACCAATGCGGCCACTTTCTAGGCGCACCAGCGAGCCCACGGGGTAGATGCCAACGGTTTTGACGAAGGCCTGAAACACCACCGGATCAAAGTGGCCTTTCCATTCGGCCATCTTGCGGATCGACTCAGCCGGGTCCCAGCCTTGCTTGTAGCGACGATCCGAGGTGATGGCGTCATACACGTCACACACCGCACCCATGCGCGCGAAAATGCTGATCTGATCGCCCGCCAGTCGATGCGGATAGCCCGACCCATCGACTTTCTCGTGGTGATGCAGGCACACATCCAGCACCAGCGCGCTGACCTGTTTGCTCTCCAGCAACATGCGCGACCCGGCTTCCGGGTGGTCACGCACGGTGGCGAATTCACTGTCGGTCAGCTTACCGGGCTTGTTCAGCACCTCATTGGGAATGGCCATCTTGCGATGTCATGCAGCAGGCCGGCCAGCCCGGCCTCACGCACCTGATTCTCGGTAAGCGCCAGTTGCCTAGCCAACGCGATCATCAGCGCGCATACGGCTACCGAGTGCATGTAGGTGTATTCGTCGGCATTCTTCAAGCGCGCCAGGCTGATCAGCGCATTGGGATGGCGCATCACCGAGTCGGAGATTTCCTCAACCAACTCGCCGGCCTCTCCAAAGTTCAGCGCCTGGCCCATGCGGGCATCGCCAAACATGCTGATAACCGCTGCTTTGGCATTGGCACACAGCTTGGCCGCACGACGCACTTCATCGTCCATGGACACCATCAGTCTCACCGGCGGGCTCTGCGCCGCCTCCAGCAAACTGGCCTCAGCCTGCGCAGCAGCCTGTTCGGCGCTGGTGCTGACGACTCCGGCCTCAACATCCAGGCCTTTGCTCACATCAATCCACAGTTCACCGATGCTGCTGGACTTGATTCGCTGCAAGTCTTTGTCGTTATTCAACAGAAATTTGGACTTCCAAAACGGATGGTCCATCCATGCACCACAGAACTCGTGGATATACATACCGACGCGTACGTCGGTCACTGCGATGCATTTCAACATGGGGGTTACTCAGCAGATGATGAAACCTGTGCGGCGCAAGCATGGCACCCACCGCGCGGACTTATTGTTACGACGAGAATAGACTGATAGCAACTCTCCATTAGCTGTACAGCGTGCCCGGGATGGCCAAACATGACGGTGAATGAGTGCCGCGACCGCTCAACCCAAAGCACTCGCTTCATCAATTATGAGCGGATGCAGCCGCATTATTTATGCTTGTGATCAATACAGTGAGCGTGATCAAGCCATTACCGGCGATCGCCCTCGGCGAGGTTTCGCCCATTTCGCTAAGCCACTGGAAAAACTTATAGACCACGAGGTGAAGCGCAGGCACTCGGGTGTTTGCGCAGATGGCGACGGGACGTGAGCTGAGGGTTCATGGCTAGTCATAGAGGCCCAGCGAGCGGCAACGCGACTGCAACACAGGTCGCGTCACCGCCATGGGTTTACCCGCGCTCGGCCGTTGCGTGGGGTGCTCGCTCGCCGAGCGGTGCCACTGACCCAAGCAAAGGGCCAGCGGCGTAACGCGGCATCAGGCCGCGCTGAACATCTTGTGCGGGTCGATGACGAATTTCTTCGGCACGCCAGCATCGAACTCACCGTAACCGCGCGGCGCGTCGTCCAGGCTGATGACCTGCACGCCGACTATTTCGGCAATGTTGATGCGGTCCCACATGATCGCCTGCATCAGCGCGTGGTTGTACTTCATTACCGGGGTCTGGCCGGTGTGGAAGCTGTGGGATTTGGCCCAGCCGAGGCCAAAGCGAATGCTCAAGCTGCCGATCTTGGCAGCGGCGTCCACCGCACCCGGATCTTCGGTGACATACAGACCGGGAATGCCGATCTTGCCGGCCACCCGCACCACGCCCATCAACGAGTTGAGCACGGTGGCCGGTGCTTCATGCTGGGCGCCTGCGTGACCGTGACCACGGGCCTCGAAGCCCACCGCATCGACCGCGCAATCCACTTCCGGCTCGCCCAGCAGCGCGGCGATCTGTTCGTGCAGCGGCGTGTCTTGCGACAGGTCGGCAATCTCGAAGCCCACTGCCTTGGCGTGGGCCAGGCGCACCGGGTTAACGTCACCAACAATCACCACCGCCGCGCCCAGCAAGCGCGCCGAAGCTGCTGCCGCCAAGCCGACCGGACCAGCACCGGCAATATACACCGTGCTGCCAGGGCCAACACCGGCCGTCACCGCGCCGTGGTAGCCGGTGGGCAGGATGTCGGACAAGCAGGTCAGGTCGCGGATCTTCTCCATGGCCTTGTCGCGATCCGGCAGCTTGAGCAGGTTGAAGTCGGCGTACGGCACCATGGCGTATTCGGCCTGGCCACCGGTCCAATCGCCCATGTCGACATAACCGTAAGCACCACCCGCACGCGCCGGATTGACCGACAGGCACACGCCGGTGTGTTGCTCTTTGCACGAACGGCAGCGGCCGCAGGCGACGTTGAATGGCACCGAGACCAAATCACCAATTTTCAGGTTCTCCACGTCGCGGCCCTTTTCGATCACCTCACCGGTAATCTCATGGCCCAGCACCAGGCCGGTTTGCGCCGTGGTGCGGCCACGTACCATGTGCTGGTCGGAGCCGCAAATATTGGTCGACACCACTTTGAGAATGACCCCGTGCTCGATCTTTTTACCGCGCGGGTCCTGCATTTTCGGATAGTCGATTTTCTGCACTTCGACCTTGCCAGCGCCGAGATAGACGACGCCACGATTACCAGACATACGTATTTCTCCTTTCTTGTTGTGAATACAAAGGCGCAGCCAACGGTCGCGCGGCCTTGTACTGGAGTTTGTGTCTGTTGCCGGGTGGGCCGAGAACTTGGCAGTCGGCATCACCCGTAGCCCGGATGCAATCCGGGGAGAATCTGTGTGGCACTCACCGCACCCGGATTGCATCCGGGCTACACCTCTGTGATATGCATCACTCGATCGTAGGAGCGGGCCATGGGCCGCCCCAACAGCCTTGAGCCCAGGGTTAGGCGTGCAGCACCACCGTACGGCCATCGTTAAGGAACACGCGCCGCTCCAGGTGATAGCCGATAGCCTTGGCCAAGGTTTGGCATTCGATGTCGCGACCCTTGGCGATCAGGTCTTCGGGGTAATGGGCGTGATCCACCAGTTCCACGCCTTGGCTGATGATCGGCCCTTCGTCGAGGTCGTTGTTGATGTAGTGGGCGGTGGCGCCGACCAACTTGACGCCCTTCTCATAAGCCTGGTGATAGGGCTTGGCGCCCTTGAAACCGGGCAGCAGCGAGTGGTGAATATTGATCGCCCAGCCGTCCAGCTGGCGGCACAGTTCGGGCGACAGCACCTGCATATAACGGGCAAGCACCACCAACTCGGCACCCGTGTCTTCGATCACCTGCAGCACCTTGCGCTCCTGCGCCGGCTTGTCAGCCGGATCGAGGGGGAAGTGGTAGTAGGGAATCTCGTGCCAGCGCGCCAGCGGTTCCAGATCCGGGTGGTTGGACACCACTGCCACCACGTCCATGGCCAGATGGCCGATACGCTGGCGATAGAGCAGGTCGTTCAGGCAATGGTCGGCCTTGCTGACCATCAGCACCACTTTGGCGCGGTAACCCGGCGGGGTCAGTTCAACCTGCATGCCAAAGGCGCTCAGGCGATCATTCAGCCCGGCGCGAAAGGCCTGCTCGTCGAAGTCATCCGGCTGGCGGAATTCCACGCGGATAAAGAAGCGCGCCGACAGACGATCATCGAAGGAATGGTGTTCAGTGACATAGCAACGCTGCTCGAACAGAAAGCGCGTCACCGCATCCACCGTGCCGAGCACGCTCGGGCAGTGGGCAGTGAGAATCCAGGTGTCGGGGGTGCGGCTCATTGTAAGGGGCTCCGCTCAATGGCTCCCCTCTCCCATTTAT
>CAMCJM010000055.1 GCA_945874835.1 Pseudomonas synxantha
TCGCTGCGCCGCCATTCCTCTACTCCCCAAAAACGGGCGAGGGTGACGGTCGCGTCAGGTCATGCGCAACGGGGTGGAAGTATTTCGCTAAGCCGTGACCGGCCATTTCGGTAAGTCGTGACCGCCTGTTTCGGAGCAGGCTGGAAATAGGTCACGTTGATAGCGAAATGAGCGGTCACGCGTTAGCGAAATGACCGGTCACGATCTACCGAAACAGCCGGTCACGGCGGGCCGAAATACGCACATTACTGATCAAAACATCAGTTATTACGAGGCCTTGTAGAAAAAGCTTCAAGCAATGGTCACGCAAGTGTCACGCGTCATTAATCGTGCTGACACAGGATTTGCCTACCTTGGTCTACACCAAAAGGCGGCGTTGCGCCGTGGTGTAACCGCTAATAAGAGGAGGCATTCCATGAGTGCAGTGATCCGGGTTGAAAACCTGAACAAAACGTTCGGTCGCAAGCAGGCGCTGTTTGATTTGGCGCTGTCTGTCGAACCCGGAGAGATGGTGGCACTAATTGGCGCTTCCGGTTCCGGTAAGTCCACTTTGCTGCGTCACGTGGCTGGACTGGCCTGTTGCGATCGCTCTGCCGGCGGTAACGTTCAGGTACTGGGTCGCCAGGTACAGGCCGATGGCAAGCTCAACGGTGAGGTGCGCCGTTTGCGCGCCGACATCGGCTACATCTTCCAGCAGTTCAATCTGGTCGGCCGCTTGAGCGTGTTGCAGAACGTGCTGCTCGGTTGCTTGGGGCGCATGCCGCGCTGGCGTGGCAGCCTGGGTTTGTTCAATGCCGAAGAAAAGCAGCGTGCCCTGCAGGCGCTGGCCCGTGTTGGCTTGGCTGACCTGGCCCAGCAGCGCGCTTCAACCCTGTCTGGCGGCCAGCAGCAACGCGTGGCGATTGCCCGTGCTTTGTGTCAGCGCGCCAAAGTGATTTTGGCCGATGAGCCAATTGCTTCGCTCGACCCCGAGTCCGCACGCAAGGTTATGCAGATTCTCGCTGACATCAACCGCGAAGACGGCACCACGGTAGTGGTCACCCTGCATCAGGTTGACTACGCCATGCGCTACTGCCAGCGCGCTGTGGCCTTGAAAGCGGGGCGAGTTCATTACGACGGCGCGGCCGCCGAACTGCATACCAACTTCCTAAATGATCTATACGGCGCTGAGTTGTCTGCTGAGTCCGCCGTCGAAGCATCACCTCGTCGTACCCGCAAGGCCAAAGCCCCGTTGGCTCTGGCCAAGGCTTAAGCCGTTTTTGTTTTGCCAACCCCTATCTGTCCATCTGCACTAGGAGTGCTTTGCATGTTCAAACGTATCAGTCGCGTTCTCGCCGCGTCCACGCTGCTGGCTGGCTCTGTTCTGGGTGCTGCCCAGGCTGCTGAGCAAGAAATCAACTTCGGCATCATCTCCACCGAATCCTCACAAAACCTCAAGGCCATGTGGGACCCCTTCCTGGCGGACATGGGCAAGCAGACGGGCGCCAAGATTAATGCCTTCTTCGCCCCGGATTACGCCGGGATCATCCAGGGCATGCGTTTCGATAAGGTCGATGTGGCTTGGTACGGCAACAAGTCGGCCATGGAGGCGTTGGACCGCGCCGGTGGTGAAGTCTTCGCCCAGACCGTCGCGGCGGATGGTCCGCAGGGCTATTACAGTCTGATGCTGGCGCACAAGGACAGCCCGATCAATTCGATCGAGGACATGCTGAAAAACGCCAAGACCCTGACCTTCGCCAACGGCGACCCAAACTCGACGTCGGGTTTCCTGGTGCCGGGCTACTACGTATTCGCCCAGAACAAGGCTGATGCCAACAAGATCTTCAAGCGCTCGCTCAACGGCAGCCATGAAGTCAACGCGCTGTCGGTGGCTAATAAGCAGGTGGATATCGGCACCTTCAACAGCGAAGGCATGCAACGTCTTGAAGTGACTGCGCCAGACAAAGCCGCCCAGTTGAAAGTGATCTGGACCTCGCCGCTGATCCCGTCTGACCCAATGGTATGGCGCAAGAACCTGGACGACGCGACCAAAGCCAAACTGCGTGATTTCTTCATGAACTACGGCGACCAGCCAGCAGAGAAAGACGTATTGGCCGGTTTGCAGTGGGCCAAGTTCAAGGCTTCCACTGATGACCAGCTGCTGCCAATCCGCCAGCTGGAGCTGTTCAAGCAGCGCAGCGAAGTCGCCAACAACGACAAGCTCAAAGCCGACGACAAAGCCGCCAAGCTCAAAGAGTTGGATGCCGAATTGTCCAAGCTGGAAAAGCGCATGGCTGAACTCGCCAAGCAGAGCCCTGCCAGCGCTGGTTAATCGCAGTTCTCGACCCGCCACTCACGGCGGGTCGTTTTCTTCTGCCGAATGATTCGAGACGTTGTTATGACCACTTTGACCACCGCCCCTACGCCTGATCTGACCGCCAAACGTTCGTGGTTACAGTTGATTGGCTGGGGGCTGTTCTTCGTTGTGTTGGCTTGGTCCTGGCAGGGCGCGGAGATGAATCCGCTGGCCCTGGTGCGTGATTCCAGCAACATGGCGACTTTTGCCGCGGACTTCTTTCCGCCCGATTTCAGTAACTGGGAGCTGTACCTTACAGAGATGGTCGTTACCGTGCAGATCGCCCTGTGGGGCACGGTGCTGGCGATTGTCTGTGCGATCCCGCTGGGGATTCTCTGCTCCGAAAACATCGTGCCGTGGTGGGTTTACCAGCCAGTGCGCCGGGTAATGGATGCCTTTCGTTCAATCAACGAAATGGTCTTCGCCATGCTCTTTGTGGTGGCGGTTGGCCTAGGGCCGTTCGCCGGGGTGCTGGCGCTGTTTATCGGCACCACTGGGGTGCTGGCCAAACTCTTCGCCGAAGCGGTTGAGGCCATTGATCCGGGCCCGGTTGAAGGTGTGCGCGCCACCGGCGCCAGCGCGCTGCAGGAAGTCATCTATGGGGTGATTCCGCAGGTGCTGCCGCTGTGGATTTCCTACTCGCTGTACCGCTTCGAGTCCAACGTGCGCTCAGCCACCGTGGTCGGCATGGTCGGTGCGGGTGGCATCGGGGTGATTCTCTGGGAAGCGATTCGCGGCTTCCAGTTCGCTCAAACCTGCGCCTTGCTGATCGTCATCATTCTGGTGGTCAGCTTGCTGGACATCATTTCGCAGCGCCTGCGTAAACAATTTATCTGACGGAGATTGGGCATCTGCGGATGCCCTTTTTAAAGCATGCACTTGTCTAGACAAGCAGAGCCGCTGTACCGCGAACTGGCCGCCGTGCTGCGTGACGAACTGCAGCGCATGAGCCCCGGCGATTACTTGCCCGGCGAGGTGCAGTTGGCCGCGCGCTTTGCGGTTAACCGCCACACCTTGCGCCGCGCGGTGGATGAGTTGGTGCTCGAAGGCCGTTTGCTACGCCAGCAGGGCAAGGGCACGCGAGTGCTGGCCAAGCCACTGATTTACCCAATGCAGGCCGGCAGCGCTTACAGCGCTTCGCTCTCAGCGCTCGGCCACAAGGTCGAGGCGCAATTGCTCGAACGCCGCTTGCGCGCGGCCAGCGGCGAGGAGCGCGAGTACCTGCAACTGGCCTGTGGTGCGCGACTGCTTGAGCTGAGCACCTTACGTCTGATTGAAGGCCAGCCCGTCAGCCTGATTCGTCATGCCTTCAGCGCCGAGCACAGCGATCTGCTGGCTGACTACCAAGGCGGTTCGCTGCGCCACTACCTCAGCCTGCGCGGCCTGCCACTGACGCGCACCTTCAGCCTGATTGGCGCACGGCTACCGAGCCGTGAAGAGGCCGCGCGCTTAATGATGCCCAAACATGCGCCGCTGCTCAGCGTGCAAACCCTTTCCCGCGATCTGGCCGGACGGCCGGTGGAGCTGTCGTTATCGACCAGCCGCGCCGACCGCTTCCAATATCAGCTCGCCCTTTGATGGAGGCTTGTTGATGAACCGCGATGTTTCGCAAAGCAAGGTGCTGCACAGTGATCCGCAGATCGCCATTCGTCAGCGCTGGATGGCTGTACTCGCCCGTGCTGGCGCGAGCTTGGCCACTTACGAGTCGGCATTGAAAGAAATCGATTACCGCCTGATTCGTGCCCCGGAAATCGGCATGACCTTGGTGCGTGGGCGCATGGGCGGCACCGGCAGCCCGTTCAACCTCGGTGAAATGAGTGTGACCCGCTGTGTGGTGCGCCTGGACGACGGCCGCACCGGCTACAGCTACGTGGCCGGCCGCGACAAGTTGCACGCCGAACTGGCGGCCCTGGCGGATGCGCACTTGCAAGGCCAAGAGCAGGCGCACTGGCACGCACGCCTGATCGAACCCTTGGCCGCAGCACAGCGCGCCCAACAAGCGGCCAAGGCCGCCGAAACCGCTACCACCCAAGTGGAATTTTTCACCCTGGTCAGAGGAGAAGACTGATGAACGCGGCGAATAGCTCGCAATGGCTGCAACCGGCTTTTAACGACCCGGTGCTGGACGCGCAAACCAGCTTTCGCAGCGCCCTCAAGGCGCTGGCCGAGCCAGGTCTCGCGCAACCGCTGAACCGCGCCCTGGCCTTGGAAAACCTGCATCCGGCCACCTATGCCCTGTGCCTGGCGTTTCTGGATGGCGACACGCCGCTGTGGCTCGCGCCGTGTTTCGACACCCCGGCGATCCGCGCCAACCTGGCCTTTCACTGCGGCTGCCCGATTGTCGATGAGCGCGAGCTGGCGCTGTTTGCCCTGCTCGATGACAGCCAGTTGAGCGATCTGTCGGATTTTGAAAACGGCAGCGAGCGCTACCCCGACCAGTCCTGCACTTTGCTGGTTCAGCTTGATGCCCTCAGCACTGGCGAAGTCCTGCGCTGGCGCGGTCCTGGGATCAAGGATGTGCGCTGCGTCGAACTGCCACTGCCAGCGGTGTTCTGGCAGCAGCGTCAGGCGCGCAGTGCCTTTCCCCGTGGTCTGGATGCCTTCTTCGCCGCTGGCGAGCAGGTCATCGGCCTGCCGCGCAGCACCCATGTGCTGCTCAAGGCAGAGGAGGCGGCCTGATGTACGTTGCCGTTAAAGGTGGCGAACGCGCCATCGACAATGCCCATTTACTGCTGGCGAAAAAGCGCCGTGGTGATACTTCCATACCTGAACTGAGCGTTGCGCAAGTGCGCGAGCAGATGCCTCTTGCCGTGGCGCGAGTGATGAGTGAAGGCTCGCTGTACGACCCGCAGTTGGCTGCGCTAGCGATCAAGCAGGCCGCTGGCGACCTGATGGAAGCGATCTTCCTGTTGCGCGCCTACCGCACCACGCTGCCGCGCTTTGGTGCCAGCGCCGCGCTGGACACCACGCAGATGCAGCTGTCGCGGCGCATCTCGGCCACCTTCAAAGACCTGCCCGGCGGCCAATTGCTCGGCCCGACCTTCGACTACAGCCACCGTCTGCTGGATTTCGCACTGCTGGCCGACGGCGAACAACCGGGCCCGCAGGTCGACCCGCAGGCTGAACTGTCACCGTGCCCACGGGTGCTGGATTTTCTCGCCGACGAAGGCCTGATGGCCCGCGAATTCGATGAGGGCTTAGCGGTGCCGGATATAACCCGCGAGCCGTTGGACTTTCCCGCCAGCCGTGCCGAGCGTTTGCAAGCGTTGGCCCGTGGTGATGAAGGCTTCCTGCTGGCGCTGGGCTATTCCACCCAGCGCGGCTATGGACGCAACCACCCCTTTGCCGGGGAGATTCGCATCGGCGAGGTCGAGGTTTGGCTGGAGCCGCAAGAGCTCGGCTTTGCCGTGCCGTTGGGTGATATCGAAGTCACCGAATGCGAGATGGTCAACCAGTTCGTCGGCGGTAAGGGCATCGATGCGCAGTTCACTCGTGGCTACGGCCTGGCCTTCGGTTATGCCGAGCGCAAAGCCATGGGCATGGCTCTGGTTGACCGCTCGCTGCGTGCGGCGGAGTACAGCGAGGAAGTCGAAGGCCCGGCGCAGCAGGAAGAATTCGTGCTGATGCACTGCGACAACGTTGAGGCCGCCGGCTTCGTCTCGCACCTGAAATTGCCGCACTACGTCGACTTCCAATCCGAGCTGGAGCTGATCCGCAAACTGCGCAAGCAGGCCAGCGAGCAGCCCGCTGTCGAGGAGCAACGCGCATGAATGCCCAAAGCCAGATCACCCGCGCGCCGGAAGCCGGGTACAACTTTGCCTATTTGGATGAGCAAACTAAACGCATGATCCGCCGTGGCCTGCTCAAGGCTGTTGCGGTTCCCGGTTATCAGGTGCCGTTCGGTGGCCGCGAGATGCCGCTGCCCTATGGCTGGGGCACCGGCGGCATGCAGCTGACCGCCGCGATTCTCGGGGCCGATGACGTGCTCAAGGTGATCGATCAAGGCGCGGATGACACCACCAACGCGGTGTCGATCCGCCGCTTCTTCGCCCGCACCGCCGGGGTCAAAACCACCACGCGCACGCCGGAGGCGACGGTGATTCAGACCCGTCACCGCATCCCGGAAACACCGCTGAGCGGCGATCAGATCATGGTCTACCAGGTGCCGATCCCTGAGCCGCTGCGCTTTATCGAGCCCTCGGAAACCGAGACCCGCACCATGCACGCGCTGGAAGATTACGGCGTGATGCACGTGAAGCTGTACGAGGACATCGCCACCTTCGGCCATATCGCCACCAGCTACGCCTACCCGGTGACGGTGGACGAGCGCTACGTGATGGACCCGTCACCGATCCCCAAATTCGACAACCCCAAGCTGCACATGAGCCCGGCGCTGATGCTGTTCGGCGCGGGCCGCGAGAAGCGCCTGTATGCCGTGCCGCCGTTTACCCGCGTGGTCAGTCTGGACTTCGAAGATCACCCCTTCGAGATCCAGCGTTGGGATGAGTGCTGCGCTTTCTGTGGCAGCCAGGATTCCTACCTCGACGAGCTGATCGTCGACGACGCCGGGACCAAACGCTTTGTCTGCTCCGACACCGATTACTGCATGCAACGCCGAGACCTTGAAGAGGAGGGCGCGCGATGAGTGCTGCCGAGAAATTGCAGCTGCACACCGACACGGCGCAGCCGCTGTTCAGCGTGCGCGACCTGACGCGTCTGTACGGCCCGGAAAAGGGCTGCCAGGGCGTGTCGTTCGATCTGTATCCGGGCGAGGTACTGGGCATCGTCGGCGAGTCCGGTTCGGGCAAGTCGACCCTGCTCAGCCTGCTCTCCGGGCGCTGCCCGCCGGATCGCGGCACGGTCAGTTATCGCGACACGACCGGCAACTGGGTTGATCTGTACAGCGCTAGCGAAGCGCAGCGGCGCACGCTGCTGCGCACCGAGTGGGGCTTTGTCGAGCAAAGCCCGCGTGACGGGCTGCGTATGGGCGTGTCGGCCGGGGCCAATATCGGCGAGCGGCTGATGGCTCAGGGCGTGCGCCATTACGGCGAGTTGCGCGCGGCCGGTATCGACTGGTTGCAACAGGTGGAGATCGACCCGCTGCGTATCGACGACCTGCCACGCACCTTCTCCGGTGGCATGCAGCAGCGCTTGCAGATCGCCCGCAACCTGGTGTCCAGCCCACGGCTGATTTTTATGGACGAACCCACTGGCGGCCTGGATGTGTCGGTGCAGGCACGTCTGCTCGACTTGTTGCGCGGCCTGGTGCGTGAGCTGGATCTGGCGGTGGTGATCGTCACCCACGACCTGGCGGTGGCGCGCTTGCTGGCGGACCGGCTGATGGTGATGCGCCGCTCCCATGTAGTCGAGGCGGGGCTCACCGATCAGATTCTCGATGACCCGCAGCATCCCTATTCGCAGCTTTTGGTGTCGTCGGTGTTGCAGCCCTAGTTCAGGCATGTGGCTGGGTAGGGGGATGACGCTGTTTTCATCCACCCACGTGCCGCCTGCGGTGGATGGATAAAGCGCCATCCACCCTACGAAATTGTTTTGCAGCCATGAAGTGCTTTGTAGCCCGGATGAAATCCGGGGGCGGTATATGCCAAATCCCCTGATTGCATCCGGGCTACGGGTCAATATGAGGTCAATCATGAATACGCTTATCGAGGTCTCTGGCCTCAGCAAGACCTTCACCCTGCATCAGCAGCACGGCGTGGTGCTGAATGTACTGAGCGGGCTGAGTTTCAGCGTGCGCGCCGGCGAGTGCCTGGTGCTGCACGGTCAATCCGGTGCGGGCAAGTCGACCTTACTGCGCACCCTGTACGGCAATTACCTGGCCGCTGGTGGCAGCATTCGTGTGCTGCATAACGGCGCATGGGTCGATCTGGTCGGTGCAGAGCCGCGCCAGGTGTTGGCCGTGCGTCGGCAGACTTTGGGCTATGTCAGTCAGTTTCTGCGGGTGATTCCCCGTGTCTCGACCCTGGATGTGGTGATGGAGCCGGCCCTGGCCCGTGGCTGGAGCAAGAGTGATGCCGAGGCGCGGGCGAAAAGCCTGCTCAGTCGCCTGAATATCCCGCAAGCCTTGTGGCAACTGGCCCCCGGCACCTTCTCCGGCGGCGAGCAGCAGCGCGTGAATATCGCCCGTGGCTTTATGGTCGCCTGGCCACTGATGCTGCTGGATGAACCCACCGCCTCCTTGGACGACGCCAACCGTCAGGTGGTGTTGGAGTTGATTGCTGAAGCCAAGGCCGCCGGCAGCGCGCTGATTGGCATCTTCCACGACCGCGCGGCCCGTGAGGCCGTGGCCGATCGTTACCTTGATATGAGCCAGGACATGAGCGCTGCGGCGCAGCAGGAGTATGTGTATGTCGGTTGAACAGATTTTCACCAACGTGCGCATCGTCACCGCCGATCAGGCGTTTGTCGGCACCCTGGTGCTGCGTGACGGCCTGATTGCTCAGGTGGAGGAGGGCGTCAGCGGCTTGCCGCAGGCGCAGAACCTGGACGGCGATTACCTGCTGCCCGGCCTGGTCGAGTTGCACACCGACAACCTGGAAAAATACATGAGCCCCCGTCCCGGGGTGGACTGGCCCTCGGCCTCGGCGGTGCAAACCCACGATGCGCAGATTGTCTCGGCCGGCATCACCACGGTGTTTGACGCCCTGGCGATTGGCGATGTGAACCCGCGTGGCAAGCGCATGCAGCAGCTGCCGGCCATGCTCGAAGCGATTGCCGCTGCCGCACAAGCCGGTCACATGCGCGCCGATCACCGCCTGCATTTGCGCTGCGAAGTCTGTCACCCCGATACCTTGGCGGTGTTCCGTGACTTGGTGGATCACCCGCTGGTTAAGCTGGTTTCGGTGATGGACCACTCCCCTGGCCAGCGCCAGTTCGCCAAGGAAGACAAATACCGCGAGTACTACATGGGCAAGTACCACCTCAGCGAAGCCGAGATGAGTGCCTTTATCGAAGAGCAGGTGGCCAACTCCCGCGCCTTCAGCGACAGCCATCGCCGCGCCATTGTGGCGGACTGTCAGGCCCGTGGCCTGTCGTTGGCCAGCCACGATGACGCAACCCTCGCCCATGTGCAGGAATCGGCCGGTTTCGCCATGTCCATCGCTGAATTTCCCACCACCCTGGAGGCGGCCAAGGCCAGCCACGAACGCGGCATGAAGGTGTTGATGGGCGCGCCGAACATCGTTCGCGGCGGCTCGCATTCGGGCAATATCGCCGCCGCTGAACTGGCTCAGCATGGCGTGCTGGATATTCTCTCCAGCGATTATTACCCGGCGAGCCTGTTGCAGGCGGCCTTGCTGCTGGCCGGGCAGGACAACGCGTATGATCTGCCGCGCGCGATTGCCACTGTCAGCCAAGTGCCGGCTCAGGCGGCGGGGCTGGATGATCGTGGGGAAATACGCGTGGGGCTGCGCGCCGATCTGTTGCAGATGCGTGTGCATGACGGGCAAGCGTTGATCCAGCAAGTCTGGCGACAAGCGAAAAGGGTGTTCTGATGACGGGCCGGTTGATCTACCTGATGGGGCCTTCGGGCTCGGGCAAGGACAGCCTCTTGAATGCCGCGCGCGAGCGCCTGGCCGAACGTGGTTTTGTGATCGCCCGCCGGGTTATAACCCGCTCGGCGGAAGCCGTGGGGGAGGATGCTGTGGGCGTGAGCGCTGCCGAGTTCGACCAGCTTGAGGCGGACGGTGCCTTTGCTCTGAGCTGGCGTGCCAATGGCTTGGCTTATGGCATCCCCCAGCAGATCGATGACTGGCTGGCGGCGGGGCAGGATGTGCTGGTCAACGGTTCGCGCGGTTACCTGCCAGAGGCGCGCGCGCGTTACCCAGAGCTGCAGGGCATCCTGTTGCAGGTGGACGAGGCCGCACTGCGTCAGCGCCTGCAAGCTCGCGGAAGGGAAAGTGCCGAACAGATCGAGGCCCGCCTGGCGCGCAGCCGCGACTTTGTTGTGGGAGGCGCTTCAGCGGCGACTGTCGCGTCTGAAACGGAGCTCTGCCCGGCTCCTCCCACGGCAGCACCAGTTGAGAGCTCCATTGTTCTGAATAACTCTGGCCCGCTTGAACAAACCGTCACCCAGCTGCTGCAACTGCTGAGCGATGCCCGCGTATGCGCCTGACTCTGCTCGGCACCGGCGATGCGCGCCAGGTGCCGGTGTACAACTGCAACTGCGCGGCCTGCGCCAGTGCACGACTGACCCCGGCGCGCCGTCGTGGCCCCTGTTGCGCGCTAATCGAATGCGGCGCGCAGCGCTGGCTGATCGACTCGGGCCTGACCGATCTGACTGAACGCTTCCCGCCCCACAGCCTGAGCGGCATTCTGCAAACCCACTACCACGCTGACCATGCTCAGGGCTTGCTGCACCTGCGCTGGGGCCAGGGGCTGATTATTCCGGTGCATGGCCCGGATGATGCGGAAGGCCTCGCCGACCTGTACAAACACCCCGGAATTCTCGATTTCAGCCAGCCGTTTGCGCCCTTCGAGCAGCGGCAGTTGGGTGAGTTAAGCGTCACGGCGCTGCCGCTGAATCACTCAAAAGTCACCTTCGGTTATTTGCTGGAGGGCGACGGCAGACGCATCGCCTACCTCACCGATACCCTCGGCGTACCCGACGCCTGCGCCGAGGTGCTGCGCCAACAGCCGCTGGACCTGCTGGTGCTGGATTGCTCCACCGCGCCGCAACCCATCGCCCCGCGCAACCACAACGACCTGACCCGCGTGCTGGAGGTGGTTGATCAACTGCAGCCAAGGCAAACCGTGCTGACCCATATTGGTCACAGCTTCGACACTTGGCTGCTCGCGAATCCCGGCGCCTTACCAGCGGGCGTGAGTCTGGCCTTTGATGGTCGAGTGCTATGAGCAGGCTGTCAGCGTTCGTAGGGTGGGTTAGCCGCCTACCGAGCTTGCCAGGTGACACGCTACCGGGGGCGCGGCGTAACCCACCATCGGCGCAACGCGTTCCATCGCTTGGTGGGTTACGCGCCGCGCTGCAATTGAAGTTGGATTATCGAGCGGTGTTCAGCGGCGCTAACCCACCCTACGAGTGGGCGGTGTTATGACGAATGCCCGCCGCATCACCCTGCTGCTGTGCGGTGCGGAAACCCTCGGCATGGCCGGTTTCGCCCTGTTCGCCGCCTTGCTGCCGGATTTTCAAGCGTTGTGGGGGCTGAGCAACACGCAGGCGGGCTGGATCGGCGGCGGGTTCTTTCTCGGCTATATGGTTGCGGTGCCGATCCTCACCGGGTTGACGGATAAATACGACGCTCGGCAGATCTACCTGGCAGCGATGCTGCTCACCGCAGTGGCCAATGCCGGCTTTGTATTTGCCGATGATTTCTGGTCGGCGTTGGCCTGGCGAGTGCTGGCGGGCGTCGGTTTGGCGGGCACCTACATGCCGGGGCTTAAGGCGCTGTCCGAGCGCATCGAAGGGCCAGCGCAATCACGGGCGGTAGCGTTCTACACGGCGAGCTTCGGTTTGGGCACGGCGCTGTCCTTTATTCTCGCCGGTGAGTTGGCCACGTTCGGTGGCTGGCAGTTGCCGACCCTGCTCAGCGGCGTTTGCGCGCTGCTGGCCTGGGCCATGGTCTATTGGGGGTTGCAGCCCAAAGCGGTGGTGCAGCATGAGCCGCGTAAATTGCTGGATTTTGCTCCGCTAAAAAATCGTGCAGTGGTCGCCTACTGCCTGGCCTACGCGGTGCATAACCTAGAACTGTTTGCCATGCGCGCCTGGGTGGTGGCCTTTGTGGTGTTTTCCGGGCAATTGCAAGGCCACGATCCCTGGCTGTCTGGCACCTGGGTGGCGATGCTGGTGACGCTGATCGGCATGCCCGCGAGCATCTTCGGCAATGAACTGGCGCTGCGTTTTGGCCGCCAGCGCTGGTTGATCGCGGTGATGCTCAGCTCAACCGCGCTGGCCCTATTTATCGGCCTGAGTGCAGCCTTACCGTTCTGGCTGATGCTGGTGCTGGTGCTGCTCTACAGCATCACCGTCACCGCAGACTCCGCCTCGCTGACGGCGGGGTTGATTGCTGCCGCGCCAGCCAGCCATCGGGGTGCGGCCATGGCGATTTATTCCTGTACGGGCTTTAGCGGTCCCTTTCTCGGCCCGCTGCTGTTTGGCATCAGCCTGGATGTGTTGGGTGACAACAGCCTGCTCGGCTGGTGGGCGGCGTTTGCCCTGGTTGGGGTGATTTTGCTGCTCGGTCCGCTGGCGCTCTGGTGGGCGGGCAAAGCACGGTCGAAAAGCGCCCTGCGACAGCCGCGTGCGGAGGCGGTGTAAGAAGTTAAGCGCTTTTGTGGGAGGGGCTTTAGCCGCGATATGCGGCTCGTAGGGTGGGTTAGCCGCCTACCGCGCTTGTCAGGCGTCAAGGGGGCTTAGTGCGCGGCGTAACCCTCCATCGACGCAACGCATTTGATTGCCTGGTGAGTTCCGCGCCGCGCTGCTATCGAAGCCGCATTATCGAGCGCTGTTCGGCGGCGCTCCGCTTCAGTCGCGATAAATCGCTCGTAGCCCGGATGCAATCCGGGGCGTCGTGCAGCCCATGCCCCGGATTACATCCGGGCTACAAAATTGCCTAATCCAGCGGCAACTCGGTGGTGCGTTTCACCTCGCTCATGGCGATGTGCGAGTGCGCTTCGTGCACATGCGGGCGTTGCAGCAGGTGGTCGCGCAGGAAGCGTTCGTAGCTGGCGATGTCCTTGGCCACCACTTTGAGCAGGTAGTCCGAGCCGCCGGCCATGGTGTAGCACTCCAGCACTTCGGGATAACCCACCACGGCTCTTTCAAACTCTTCCAGGTTGCTGCGCCCGTGTGCCGAGAGCTTGATATCGACAAACACGGTGATGGCAAAGCCCAGTTGCTTGTGGCTGAGCAGGGCCACTTTGCGCTCGATCAGGCCGTCTTCCTGCATGCGGTGGATGCGCCGCCAGCAGGGCGATTGTGAAAACTCCACCTTTTCGGCGATCTCGGCGGCGGAGAGGTCAGCATTGTGCTGCAGCAGGCGAAGAATCTTACGGTCGATGGGGCTGAGTTTTTCTTGCATGAAGATTCCAGATTTTTTGTTTTTGTTGGATTAATCATGCGCAGTATCTGCAAAAGAGCCAGCAAATAGGAAAAATTTCTCAACACGGCTCGGTCATATTTTTAGCCAGTCGTTGCGCGAGGTGATCCCCTACGCAACAGAACAGGGCGGCACCCACCGTTGCCAGCCTAGCTCGCCAAAATAAGAACAGGAGCACCCATCATGTCTCTGGCCGAGATCCGCCTGGATGACAAGTACCGCCTTGCGACCGGTCACCTCTACCTGACCGGCACCCAGGCACTGACCCGCCTGCCCATGCTGCAAAAGCAGCGTGACGCCGCCCATGGCCTGAATACCGCGTGCTTTATCTCGGGCTACCGGGGCTCGCCGTTGGGCAACCTCGACAAGAGCCTGTGGGACGCCAAGCAGTACCTCAAAGACAACCACATCCACTTCCAGCCGGGCGTCAACGAAGAGTTGGCCGCGACCTCGGTGTGGGGCAGCCAGCAGACCAGCCTGTTCCCCGGTGCGCGTTACGACGGCGTATTCGCCATGTGGTACGGCAAAGGGCCGGGTGTGGACCGCTGCGGCGATGTGTTCAAACATGGCAACTCGGCCGGTGTTTCCCAGCATGGCGGCGTTCTGCTGCTGGCCGGTGACGACCATGGCTGCAAATCCTCGAGCATCGCCAACCAGAGCGAGCATGCGTTTATCGCCGCCTCGATCCCGGTGCTCAACCCGGCCAACGTTCAGGAAATTCTCGATTACGGCATCATCGGCTGGGAACTGTCGCGTTACAGCGGCTGCTGGGTGGCTCTGAAAACCATCGCCGAGAACGTCGATTCTTCCGCCGTGGTGGAGGTCGATCCGCTGCGCATGCAGGTGAGGATTCCCGAGGACTTCAAGCTGCCGGAAGACGGCGTGTACATCCGCTGGCCGGACCCGCCCCTGGCGCAGGAAGCGCGCCTCAACACCTACAAAATCTACGCCGCCCGCGCCTTCGCGTTGGCCAATAACCTCAACCAGATCAAGCTCGATTCGCCCAACCCGCGCTTAGGCATTATCACCACCGGCAAGTCCTACCTCGACGTGCGCCAAGCACTGGACGACCTCGGCCTGGATGACGCGCTGTGCGCCCAGGTGGGCTTGCGCGTACTCAAGGTCGGTATGAGCTGGCCGCTGGAGCCGGTGTCGGTGCATGAATTCGCCGAGGGGCTGGACGAGATTCTGGTGGTCGAGGAAAAACGTAGCATCATCGAAGACCAGCTCACCGGTCAGCTCTACAACTGGCCCGTGGGCAAGCGCCCGGTGGTGGTGGGTGAGTTCGACGAGGCCGGCCATTCACTGCTGCCGAATCTCTCTGAACTGACCCCGGCGATGATCGCCCGCGCCATCGCTAAACGCCTGGCGCCGATCTACAGCAGCGCGCAGATCGACGAGCGCCTGGCCTTTCTCGCGGCCAAAGAAGCCTCACTGGCTGCGCCCAAACACCACACCACGCGCACCCCGCATTTCTGCTCCGGCTGCCCGCACAACACCTCAACCAAACTGCCGGAAGGCAGCCGCGCGCAAGGCGGTATCGGTTGCCACTACATGACCCAGTGGATGGACCGCAACACCGACACCTTTACCCAGATGGGCGGCGAGGGCGCGACCTGGATCGGCCAAGCGCCCTTTACTGACACGCCACATATCTTCCAGAACCTGGGTGACGGCACCTACTTCCATTCCGGCCAACTGGCCCTGCGTGCGTCGGTCGCCGCCGGGGTGAACATCACCTACAAGATTCTCTACAACGATGCCGTGGCCATGACCGGCGGCCAGCCGATTGACGGCGAATTGCGTGTCGATCAACTGAGTCAGCAGGTGTACGCCGAAGGGGTGAAACGCATCGCCCTGGTCACCGACGAGCCGGAAAAGTACCCGACCCGCGCCACCTTCGCGCCCATCGTCACCTTCCACCACCGGCGTGATATGGATGCGGTGCAGCGTGAGCTGCGCGAGTTTCAGGGCTGCTCGGTGATCATCTACGACCAAACCTGCGCCACCGAGAAACGCCGTCGGCGCAAACGCGGCAAGCTGGTCGATCCGCAGAAGCGTGCCTTTATCAACCCGGCCGTGTGCGAGGGCTGCGGCGATTGCAGTGTGAAGTCCAACTGCCTCTCTGTGCTGCCGCTGGAAACCGAACTGGGGCGCAAACGCGAGATCGACCAGAACGCCTGCAACAAGGATTTCAGCTGTGTCGAGGGCTTCTGCCCCAGCTTTGTCACCGTGCACGGCGGCAGCCTGCGCAAACCTGAAGCGGTGGGGCTGGGCGCGCTGTTTATTGCCCTGCCCGAGCCGCGCCTGCCGACCTTGCAGCGGCCGTGGAACATTCTGTTGCCGGGCGTCGGCGGCAGCGGTGTGACCACGGTCGGCGCGTTGCTCGGCATCGCCGCACACAGTGAAGGCAAAGGCTGCACGGTGCTCGACCAAGCCGGGCTGGCGCAGAAGTTCGGCCCGGTGATCACCCACATCCGCATTGCCGCCACGCAGGACGACATCTTTGCCGTGCGCATTGCCGCCGGGGAAGCGGACCTGCTGCTGGGCTGCGATTTGGTGGTGGCGGCCAGTGAAGAAGCCCTGGCCAAACTCAATGACAAAATCGCCCATGCGGTGGTCAACAGCCATGAATCGGCCACGGCCGAGTTCACCCGCAACCCAGATGCGCAAGTACCCGGTGCGGCCATGCGCGAGGCGTTGATCGAAGCTGTAGGCGCGAGCAAAACCCACTTTGTCGATGCCAGCCGCCTGGCCACGCGACTGCTCGGCGACAGCATCGCCACCAACCTGTTTATGCTCGGTTTCGCGTATCAGAAGGGCTTGGTGCCGGTTTCCGCCGAAGCCATCAATAAAGCCATCGAGCTGAATGGCGTGGGCGTGACGCTCAATCAACAGGCGTTTCTTTGGGGGCGGCGTGCCGCGCACGATGCAGCGGCGGTGGATCGTCTGGTGGCACCTGAGGTGATTGAGGCTCCGCATTGCCAGACGCTGGAAGAGATCATCGCGGACCGTATGCAACGTCTGACGGCCTACCAGAACGCTGCCTACGCCGAGCGTTACCGTGAACAGGTGGCGCGGGTGCAGCAGGTCGACAAGAGCGCTGACCAAGCACTGAGCAAGGCCGTGGCGCGTTACTACTTCAAACTGCTGGCCTACAAGGACGAGTACGAAGTGGCGCGGCTGTACAGCGACGGCAGTTTTATCCGCCAGCTAGCGGCGCAGTTTGAGGGGGACTACCGCCTGCAATTTCACCTGGCCCCCACTTGGCTGAGCAAGCCGGATGCGCGCACGGGGGTGATCCGCAAACGTCAGTTTGGCCCTTGGATGCTCAAGGCTTTCGGCGTGCTGGCCAAGTTCAAATTTCTGCGTGGCACGCCGCTGGATGTGTTCGGCTACAGCGCCGAACGCAAACTGGAGTTGGACCTGATCGATGACTACGAGCACGATCTGGAATATCTGCTCAAGGAACTCAATGCCGACAACTACCGCACCGCGCTGGCGCTGGCCGAACTGCCGGAACAGATTCGCGGTTACGGTCACGTCAAAGAAGCCGCTGTGGCGAAAAGCCGTGAAAGCAGTCAGCAACTCAGGGCGCGCATGCTCGTCAGTGAGATTCAGGCCGTGCGCTTGTTTGAGCCCGCCGCCTGAGGGCTATCACGCAAGGAGTGGCCGGCGGTGAGGCGCCGGTTTACTCCAGCGTCAGCGCCAGACTAATGCCGTGGGGTTTGAAGCCTAGGTTGGCGTAAAAGGCATGGGCGGCTTCACGGCTCTGGCTGCTGGACAGCGCCACCTTGTAGCAGCCCCAGGCGCGGGCGCGCTCGATGGCCTTGCCCATCAACGCTTGGCCAACGCCCAAGCCGCGTGCGTCCTCATCCACCACCACATCTTCCACAATCGCCGAGCGGGCAAAGTTGTGCGCCAAGTGCTCGATCAGATGCAGGGCGCAGGTGCCCAGCAGTTTGCCATCGCGCTCAGCCACCAACACCACGCGGCTTACCGGCAGTTCGCTCAAGCGCAAGGCCAGTAACTTGGCGTCGCAGCGCGGCTCATCGGGGGCCAGTTGTTGCAGCAAAGCCGCCAGCGCTGGCGCATCCGGCACGCAAGCGGCGCGCAGGTGGAAATCGGCAAAGGGCGAATCCGGCAGGTTGGGCGAGGCAGCGGGGCGCATGGCATTCTCCTTGGGCGATAAATGCACAGTATTGCGCCTGCATAGTGGCAGCGGCATGACAAAACGCCTCGGCCTCGCTAAGATGCCGCGCGCAAGTCATCTTGCCTATCCCGTTGCGTTCCCATAGTTCAATGGATAGAACAAGCCCCTCCTAAGGGCTAGATACTGGTTCGAATCCAGTTGGGAACGCCATTTACTGTGTCGCCCCCCTCTTTTTTAACGATCAAGCCTGAGGCCACGCGATGCGTGCCACTGCAGGTTTAATAGCGTGGGTTGCTAGGTTCTGTTGACGTAAGCCACCGGCTAGCAGCCTGTCGGACTTGAGCCCCGCAGACAGATAGAGCATTGGCTTTTCCGGAAATCAGGCATTTTTTGCCAATTTACCCGGATTTATGCCTGTTTTTTGCTCAATTTCTGATTTGCGGGCGTAATACGGCCATGCGCTTCAAGTT
>CAMCJM010000056.1 GCA_945874835.1 Pseudomonas synxantha
GGCCATGACATACCAGCTGATGATCGTTGCTAATCAGGTCACCTCTTGCACCGCATGGCGGCCGCGTAGGTCACGGCCGAAGCGCTGCATAAAAATGTCCTGCAGCGTGCTGCGGCTCACCAGCCCCAGCGGTCTGCCGGCGTCATCGACAATCGGCAGCGAGAGAAACGCCTTGTGCTCTGGCGTCAGCAGGCGATCAGCTACATCCGCGATGCTCATGCTGGCGGACAACGGCGCCACCGGTTTGAGCAAGCGCGCTAGAGCGCTGGCTGTGGTCATGGCAGACTCCCTGTGCGTTGGAAAGTCGCCATTCAACCAGCGCCAAGTTGCTGCCACGTGACAGTGATCACATTACTTTGCCAACGAGTTGGATTACCTGTTCGCCAGCCACGGCCATAGGCATTGATCGCCTGGACGGCTATGGTGCGCGCTTACTCCTACAAGGATGAACCCATGAGCTGGTACATCGTGTTGTTGATTGTGTTTGTGCTGGGTTCACTGATCAGCGGTTTGCTGATGTTGCTGCGCACCGCCAAACCGCTGAGGTTGAGCAAAGAGCAACTGCAGCAGATCCATCAACGAGAGCTGGAGCAGCAAGCCAGGGATGACGAGCGTTAACCCGCAAATAGCGTTACAGCTGCGCTTACTGCTGCCCATAAGCGGTCTAGCTGCCGGTTTTAGCCTGGGTTTTATTCAACTGCCGGGCTTGCTGGCCGGGGGGCTGTTGATTGGTTGGCTGCTGTTTGCGCAAACGCGAGTGGCCGAGGGTGTATGGACCACGGTGAGCTTGCTGGGCTGCCTGGCTCTAGCCGCTCATCTGCTGCCCGGTTTTACGCCAACACCGCTGTGGTCGGCACGCCAGTTGAGTAACGACGCCGCGCCGTATGCCCTGCGCCTGTCGTGGGACAAAATGCTGGTGGGGCTTGCTCTGCTGGCCTGGTGGCTGGGCGAAAAAACACCGAGCCGCACACTGAATTAGCGCGTTTGGCTAACGGCTGGGCTCACTCTGTTGAGCGTGCCATTACTGGCGCTGGCACTGGGCTTGGTGGCCTGGCAGCCGAAGTGGCCGACGCAGTTATGGTTATGGCTCGCCGTTAATTTAGGCGTGGCCGTGCTCGCGGAGGAACTGCTGTTTCGCGGTTTGCTGCAAACCCGCTTGGTCAGTTGGTTGGGTGCCTGGGCCGGTATCGGCCTGACAAGCCTATTGTTCGCCCTGGTGCATATACCCTTTAGCCCCTTGTTTGCGCTGGTGGCAGGCATTGCCGGATTGGGTTATGGGCTGATTTTCCACTTCAGTGGCCGCATCAGTCTGGCGATTGCGCTGCACATTGCCGTCAATCTGCTGCATTTTCTGCTGTTGAGTTACCCGCTGCGCATCACCTAAGAACGGCACTCAGTCGCGCGGCGCAGCAGGCACATGGACAACGTGGTAGCGCTCAAGCAGCGCATCAAGCTGGCGATCATGGTTGAGTTGCCGCAACAGCCCGGCTAACCCTTGCGCTGAAATAGGCGACTGCGGCCCCAACAACGCCTGATGCCGGTAGACCTGATCAAGGCGCTGCGACACCAGCAAGGCGCTGGCCTTTTCCGGGTAGCGTTTGAGATACGCCTGCAGGAAAGAGCGCGTCACCACCGCCGCATCAGCCCGCCCGCGCAGCAGCATGACCAAATTACTGTCGTGGGAATAGGTCAGCAGCGCGCTGAAGGTCTCGCTGAGAAATGCCTGATCCGAATTGAAACCGGCAAAGCCGTAGTGGTAGCCGTTGTACAAGGCCATGCGCTTGCCGGAAAAATCAGCAAAGAATGCTTCATCACGCCCTGGCAGCAAACTCGCCACATACACCTCAGCATCTTCGATATGCAGGTCGAGCGCCTCGTGGGCGGTGTCTTGCCAGCCCCAACTGGGCGACTCAAACAGGATCAAATCGAAGCGCCCATTTTGCAGGTCTCGGTAACGGCGCTTGGTAGAGGTCGCGACCAGGTTAAAGCGGTAGTCGTCCTGCGCTAGGTTGAAAGCCTGCAGCAACTCGGGTAGCAGCCCTGTCGGCTGCTCGCTCTCTGGTTTGAGCACATAAGGCGGAAAATGGTACGCGCCGACACGCACCTCTTGTGCGGCGGTTGCGGCGCAGGCCAGCGCTATCAATCCCAGCAGCAGTACTCGGAAAAGCCTGATCACACGGCACCCTCACAACGTTAAAAGGCCTAAGTGGCGACCCATCCTCTGCAACGTGCAGTCACCGCGCCAGCTTAGTCGAGATCAATCAGGACTCCTTCACGACCAAAGATAGGGCCTCTTCGGCTAATTGATCGAGGGTCATCGGCCCTTCGGGGCGGAACCAGGTATTCGTCCAGCTCAGCGCCCCCGTCAGCAAACGCCTGAGAATAAAGGGATCTGCCTTGAAATAGCCGGCCGCCCTGGCTTCAGCCAAAACCTGTAGCCACAGCTGCTCATAGGTGTCGCGCAAATCAAGGATAAACGCCTGCCCTTCCTCGGACAGCGAGCGCCACTCATACACCAGCACCGCCATGGCCTCACCCGTACCGCCCATGATCGATTGCAACTCGCAGCGAATCAGCGCCAGCACACGGCCGCGCAAGTCCGTGGCTTCAGCCAGCGCCGCGTGCATCAGGGCGGTGTTGTAGCGAATAGTCTCCTCCATCACCGAACGCAGGATTTCGTCCTTGCTTTTGAAGTGATGAAAGATACTCCCCGACTGAATACCCACCGCACTGGCCAGGTCACGCACCGTGGTGCGCTCATAGCCTTTACTGCGGAACAGATGGGCTGCGGTTTGCAGCAGTTTGCCGCGTGCGCTGTCGGGATCGGTGATCTGCCCACTGGCCACCAGGTCACGCATCACCGCCTGCGCTTGTTGATCATCCACGCTAAATACTCTCCGGCTTTTTATTGCCTTGCCCCAAACATTGCGTGCTTGAGCCAAGTGCTTGTCGTTATTAGTGAAATTTATGCTTCAGGCGCCACCCAAGCAAGCGCTTGGCCACACTTTTGGTTAGAAAGATTCAGCGCAGGGCTTTTAAACCAAGCGCTTGCTTGGTAGCCTTCAAATCACCTTATTCCTGTGTTGCGGATAACTCCAATGACCAAGACCGTACGCATCGGCTGCGCTTCCGCCTTCTGGGGCGACACCAGCACCGCCGCCGCCCAGCTGGTAAAAGGCACAGAGCTGGATTACCTGGTATTCGACTACCTAGCGGAAGTGACCATGTCGATCATGGCCGGCGCACGGATGAAAAAACCGGACGCTGGCTACGCCACAGACTTTGTCGAAACCCTCACGCCGCTTTTGGGTGAGATCGCTGCGAAGAACATCCGCGTGATCAGCAACGCTGGCGGGGTCAACCCCAGCGCCTGCGCGGCAGCATTGGCAGCGGCCTGCGCGCGGGCTGGTGTGGATCTGAAAATCGCCGTGCTGCACGGCGACAACCTGCAACCCAAGCTCAGTGAACTGGCCAAAGCCGGCACCGTGGAGATGTTCAGCGGCGCGCCGTTGCCGCCCTTCTGCGTCTCGGTCAACGCCTACCTGGGCGCGCCCGGCATTGTCGAAGCCCTGAAGCGGGGTGCCGATATCGTCATCACCGGCCGCGTGGTGGACAGCGCCGTGGTCAGCGCCGCGCTGGTGCATGAATTCGGCTGGGACTGGAGTGACTACGACCAGCTGGCTCAGGCCGCCTTGGCCGGGCATATCATCGAATGCGGCGCGCAGTGCACGGGCGGCAACTTCACCGACTGGGACAACGTGCCGGACTACGAACACATCGGCTTCCCGGTGGTGGAAGTGGCCGCCGATGGCAGTTTTGTGGTGACCAAGCCGCACGCCTCTGGCGGCCTGGTGACACCCTTTACCGTGGGCGAACAGATGCTCTATGAAATCGGCGATCCACGGGCGTATTACCTGCCCGATGTGCTGTGTGATTTCACCCAGGTGCAACTGACTCAGGTGGGCGAAAACCGCGTGGAACTCAAAGGCGCACGCGGCCTGCCGCCCACCGCTCAGTACAAGGTCAGCGCCACTCACCCGGACGGTTTTCGCTGCACCGCCAGTTGCCTGATGGCTGGCATCGATGCAGTCAAGAAAGCCCAACGCGTCAGCCAGGCGATCATCAATAAAACCGAAGAAATGTTCGCTGAGCGCGGCTGGGGGGCCTACAAAGAAGTCAGCATTGAGCTGCTTGGCAGCGAGGCGACTTACGGCAGCCGTGGCCAGCGTGCGGACACCCGCGAAATCGTGCTGAAAATCGCCGTGCGCCACGCCAAGAAAGAAGCGCTGATCCTCTTCTCCCGCGAGATCGCTCAGGCCGCCACCGGCATGGCACCGGGCCTGACCGGCATCGTCGGCGGTCGCCCGACGGTGTACCCGGTGATTCGCCTGTTCAGCTTTCTCGCGGATAAAAATGCCTGCGCATTGTCGGTGGAAGTCAACGGTGAACACACCCCCGTCAGCCTGCCGCAGCTTGACGTGCTGGACTGCGCACAGATTGCCGCCGATATCGCCGCGCCGCTGCCAAGCGGTCAGGCAGATGCCAGCGTGCCGCTGATCAAACTGGCCGTGGCCCGCTCCGGTGACAAAGGCAACCACAGCAATATCGGAGTGATGGCCAGAAAGCCCGAATACGTGGCGTGGATCGCCGCTGCGCTGACGGAGGCCGCCGTGGCCGAATGGATGCAGCACACACTGGATGAGACAACCGGCCGTGTGACCCGCTGGTATCTGCCGGGTAGCCAGAGCCTGAATTTTTTATTGGAGAACGCCCTGGGCGGCGGCGGCGTTGCCTCCTTGCGCATCGACCCGCAAGGCAAGGCCTTTGCCCAACAGCTATTGGAGTTCCCGGTGCCGCTGCCCAAGGCGCTGGCCGTTAGCCTCGAACAAGGACAATAACAATGAGCTACGACTCGGTCTTTAAACCCGGCCTCTTTAGCGGCCAGACCATCATGGTCACCGGCGGCGGCAGCGGCATCGGCCGTTGCACGGCCCATGAACTGGCGCATCTGGGTGCCCACGTGGTGCTGGTGGGGCGCAAGGTGGACAAGCTTGAAGCCACCTGCGGCGAGATTATTGAGGACGGCGGCCAAGCCAGTTTTCAGGTGTGCGACATCCGTGACGAAGACGCGGTCAAGGCCATGGTCAAAAGCGTGGTCGCCGAACGCGGGCAGATTCATCACCTGGTCAACAACGCCGGTGGCCAATTCCCCGCGCCGCTGATCGGCATCAACCAGAAAGGCTTCGAAACCGTGGTGCGCATCAACCTGGTCGGCGGCTTTCTCATCGCCAAGGAAGTCTTTCTGCAAAGCATGAGCAAACACGGCGGCTCAATCGTCAACATGCTCGCCGACATGTGGGGCGGCATGCCCGGCATGGGCCACTCGGGTGCGGCACGCGCCGGCATGGAGAACTTCACCAAAACCGCCGCCGTTGAGTGGGGCCACGCCGGGGTGCGGGTCAATGCCGTGGCACCGGGCTGGATCGCCTCCAGCGGCATGGACACCTATCCCGAATCGATGAAGAGCATGATCCGCTCGCTCAAGGATCACGTGCCGCTGCAACGCATCGGCAGTGAATCGGAGGTGGCGTCCACCATCGTCTTCCTGCTCACGCCGGGGGCCAACTTTATCAGCGGCAACACCATCCGCATCGACGGCGCAGCCAGTCAGGGCACCCGCGCCTGGACCCTGGGCAAGGCGAAAAACAGCGAATCCTATAACGGCTTCCACCGGGCCTATGTGCCTGCAGTATTGAAGGAGTAAGGCGATGCCCGTCATTCAGTCCGACATCGATGTGCATGGCGCAGACTTCGCGAAAAACCGCGAGGCCATGCTGGCTGCCGTGGCCAGCTTCCGTGATGTGGAGCAGAACTGCCTGAACAAGGCCGCTGAAGCCAAAGCTAAGTTCACCAAACGCGGCCAACTGCTGCCACGCGAGCGCCTCAACCTGCTGCTCGACAGCGGCGCGCCCTTTCTGGAGCTGGCATCACTGGCCGGTTACAAGCTGCACGATGACAAAGACGGCACCCAGGCCGGCGGCGGCATTATTGCCGGGATTGGTTACATCGCCGGGGTGCGCTGTTTGGTGATCGCCAACAACAGCGCCATCAAGGGCGGCACCATCTCCCCGAGCGGGTTGCGCAAATCCCTGTGTTTGCAGCAAATCGCCTTCGAGAACAAATTGCCGGTGGTGACCTTGGCCGAGAGCGGCGGTGCCAACCTCACCTACGCCGCCGAGATTTTTGTGGAAGGTGCGCGCGCCTTTGCCAATCAGGCGCGCCTGTCGGCGGCCGGTATTCCACAAGTGACGGTGGTTCATGGTTCCAGCACGGCGGGCGGTGCTTACCAGCCGGGCCTGTCGGATTACGTGGTGGTGGTGCGTGGCAAGGCGAAAATGTTCCTCGCCGGCCCGCCCCTGCTGAAAGCCGCCACGGGTGAAATCGCCACCGATGAGCAACTGGGCGGCGCTGAAATGCACGCACAAATCGCCGGAACGGCTGAATACCTGGCGGAAAACGATGCCGATGGCGTGCGCCTGGCCCGTGAGATTGTCGGCATGTTGCCGTGGAATGCGCAGCTGCCTGCCAGCCCCGCAAAAGCCTGGCGCGAGCCGCTGTATCCGGCGGATGAGTTGCTCGGCATCGTCCCGACGGATGCGAAAAAACCCTATGACGTGCGCGAGATCATCGCCCGCATCGCTGACGGCTCGGCGTTTCTCGATTTCAAAAACGAGTTCGACAGCCAGACCGTCTGCGGCCATCTGCAGATCGAAGGCCACAGCTGCGGCATCATCGGCAACAACGGCCCGATCACCCCGCGTGGCGCTGCCAAAGCCGCGCAATTTATTCAGCTGTGCGAGCAGAGCAATACGCCGATTCTGTTCTTCCACAACACCACCGGCTTTATGGTCGGCACCGAGTCGGAACAAAACGGCGTGATCAAGCACGGCTCGAAGATGATTCAGGCCGTGGCCAACGCCACCGTGCCCAAGCTGACCATCGTCGTCGGCGGCTCCTACGGGGCCGGCAATTACGCCATGTGCGGCCGGGGTCTGGACCCACGTTTTATCTTCGCCTGGCCCAACAGCAAAACCGCCGTCATGGGCGGCGCGCAGGCGGGCAAGGTGCTGCGTATCGTCACCGAGGACAAACACCTCAAGGAAGGCAAGGAAGCCGATCCGAAAATGCTCGACATGCTTGAGCACGTCACTGCGCAAAAACTCGACAGCCAATCCACCGCACTCTACGGCACAGCCAGCCTGTGGGATGACGGCCTGATTGACCCACGCGATACCCGCAAGCTACTGGGCTACTTGCTGGATATCTGTGCTGAAGCGGCCAGGCGGCCACTGAAAGCCAACAGTTTCGGTGTTGCCCGACTTTAACCCTAGGTTGGGTTGAGACGCTTACGATGAAGCCCAACAAGCGATGGCCACTTTGGCAGTGCAATTCAAGCAAACAGCTCGTTGGGCTTCGCAGGCTCAACCCAACCTACAGAGCCACACGATTTTCTGAGGAGAACAACAATGATCATCACCCAGGAACACGAAGAGCTGCGCCGCACGGTGCGTAATTTTGTCGACAAGGAAATCAACCCGCACGTCGAGCAATGGGAAAAAGACGGCCGCTTCCCCATCCATGAAATCTTCAAACAAGCCGGCGACCTCGGCTTGCTGGGCATCTCCAAGCCGGAGAAATTCGGCGGCATGGGCCTGGACTACAGCTACGCGATCGTCGCCGCGGAAGAGTTCGGCACCATCCACTGCGGCGGCATTCCGATGTCCATCGGCGTGCAAACCGACATGTGCACCCCGGCCCTGGCCCGCTTTGGTTCGGATGAGCTGCGCGAGCAGTTCCTCAAGCCAGCCATCAGTGGCGACATGGTCGGTTGCATCGGCGTCTCCGAAGTCGGTGCCGGCTCCGATGTGGCAGGCCTGAAAACCACGGCCAAAAAAGACGGCAGCGACTACGTGATCAACGGCAGCAAGATGTGGATCACCAACTCGCCGAGCGCTGACTTTATCTGCCTGCTGGCCAACACCAGCGACGACAAGCCCCACGTCAACAAGTCGCTGATCATGGTGCCGATGAACACCCCCGGCATCACCGTCAGCCCGCACCTGGACAAACTCGGCATGCGCAGTTCGGAGACCGCCCAGGTGTTCTTCGACAACGTGCGCGTACCGCAGCGCTACCGCATCGGCCACGAAGGCGCAGGGTTCATGATGCAGATGCTGCAGTTCCAGGAAGAACGGCTGTTCGGCGCGGCCAATATGATCAAAGGCCTGGAGCACTGCATCAACACCACCATCGAGTACTGCAAAGAGCGCAAAACCTTTGGCAATGCGCTGATCGACAACCAGGTCATTCACTTCCGCATGGCCGAACTGCAGACCGAAATCGAGTGCCTGCGCGCCCTGGTCTACCAGGCCACCGAGCAATACGTGCGCGGCCGCGACGTGACCAACCTGGCCTCCATGGCCAAACTCAAGGCCGGTCGTCTGGGCCGTGAAGTGACCGACAGCTGCCTGCAATATTGGGGCGGCATGGGCTTTATGTGGGACAACCCGGTGTCACGTGCCTACCGCGACGTACGCCTGGTGAGCATCGGCGGCGGTGCCGACGAAATCATGCTGGGCATTATCTGCAAGCTGATGGGCATTCTGCCGGGCAAGAAGAAAGGCTAAGACCGGAAACCGTAGGGTGGACGTCGTTTTTTACGCCCACCGTGGCCTCGCTAGGTGGGTCCGTAAAACGTGACCCACCCTGCGGCCTAAGAACGGAAACCCTAGGATGAAAGTCGCTGTTTACGTCCACCGTGGCACCGCTCGTTGGGTCGGTAAAACGCGTCCCACCCTACGACCTGCGTATCCAGCGCCATGTAAGAGGATTACCTGATGTCCGCTCTACCCGATTGCCAAACCCTGCTGCTGAACCTCGACGCCGGTGTGCTGCACGTCACCCTCAACCGCCCGGACAGCCGCAATGCGATGAGCCTGGCCATGGTCGGGGAACTGCGCGCGGTACTGGAAAGTGTGCGCCACGACGCCAGTGTGCGCGCCATTGTGCTGCGCGGGGCCGGTGGACACTTCTGCGCCGGTGGCGACATCAAGGACATGGCCGGTGCACGCGCCGCTGGCGCTGAGGCCTACCGCACCCTTAATCGCGCCTTCGGCAGCCTGCTGGAAGAAGCGCAGCATGCACCCCAGGTGCTGATTGCCGTACTGGAAGGCGCGGTGCTGGGTGGCGGCTTCGGCCTGGCCTGCGTGTCCGATATCGCCCTCTGCCAGCAGGACGCCAAATTAGGCCTGCCAGAAACCACGCTGGGCATTCTCCCGGCGCAAATCGCGCCCTTTGTGGTCAAGCGCATCGGCCTGACGCAGGCCCGCCGCTTGGCCCTGACCGCTGCCCGCTTCAATGGCAGCGAGGCCGAACGGCTGGGGCTGGTGCATTTCAGCGAAATCGACAGCGAGCACCTCGACGCCCGCTTGCACCAGGTGCTGAGCCAGGTACGCCAGTGCGCGCCGCAGGCCAACGCACAAACCAAAGCCCTGCTGCTGGCTGCCGAACACGAAGCCCTCGGCCCGTTGCTGGACCGCGCCGCCGAGCAGTTTGCCGCCGCCGTCAGCGGCGCCGAAGGCAGCGAAGGCACCATGGCCTTTATGCAAAAACGCCCACCGAAGTGGGCCGCTGAATAACAACGTGGGAGGGGCTTTAGCCGCGATGGGTATCGCTGTTTCGCGACTAAAGCGGATCGCCGCCCGGCTCCTCCCACACACCCTGATCGCAAATCACCGCCCGGATGCCATCCGGGTCGACAAGCAGGAGCACCCAGATGCCCGCCTTCAATAAGATCCTGATCGCTAACCGTGGGGAAATCGCCTGCCGGGTGATGCGCACAGCCCAAGACCTCGGTTACCGCATCGTGGCTGTTTACTCCGCAGCCGACAGCGATGCGCGCCACGTGCACGTTGCCGATGAGGCGGTCTGCATCGGCCCGGCGCAGGTCAACCAGTCCTACCTGGTGATCGACAACATCATCCACGCCGCGCAACAAACCGGCGCGGATGCGATCCACCCCGGCTACGGCTTTCTCTCGGAAAACGCCGACTTCGCCCGCGCCTGCGAAGCCGCCGGCATCGTGTTTATCGGCCCGACTGTGGAAGCGATTCACCTGATGGGCAGCAAACGCCTATCAAAAATTGCCATGCTCGAAGCCGGCGTGCCGTGCATTCCCGGCTACGAAGGGGCGGCTCAGGATGACGACACCCTGAGCCGCGAGGCCGAGCGCATCGGCTACCCGCTGATGATCAAGGCCAGCGCCGGTGGCGGCGGTCGTGGCATGCGTCTGGTCCATGCATCCAGCGAGTTGCTGGCGCAAATTCGCACGGCGCGCTCGGAGGCGCAGAACGCCTTTGGCAGCGGTGAGCTGATCCTTGAGCGTGCGGTGATCCAGCCGCGCCATGTGGAAATTCAGGTGTTTGGCGACCAGCATGGCCACATCGTCTATTTGGGCGAGCGTGACTGCTCGGTGCAACGCCGCCACCAGAAAGTGGTTGAGGAAGCGCCCTGCCCGGTGATGACGCCCGAGCTGCGCCAAGCCATGGGCGAAGCGGCGGTCAAGGCCGCTGCCTCGGTCAACTATGTCGGCGCCGGCACCGTCGAGTTTCTGCTCGATCAGAGCGGCGAATTCTTCTTTCTGGAGATGAACACCCGCCTGCAAGTGGAACACCCGGTCACCGAACTGATCACTGGGCAAGACCTGGTCGCCTGGCAAATTCGCGTCGCTGAAGGCCAGCCGCTGCCACTCAAACAAGACGAAATTCGCCTGACCGGCCACGCCATGGAAGTGCGTCTGTACGCCGAAGACGCCGCCCATAACTTCCTGCCGCAAACCGGCACCGCGTTGCGCTGGGAACCGGCGCTGCGTGACGGCATCCGCATCGACCATGGCCTGCTTGAAGGCCAGGTGGTCAGCCCGTTCTACGACCCCATGCTGGCCAAGGTGATTGCCTACGGTGCCACCCGCGAAGAAGCCCGGCGCAAGCTGGTGCGTGCTGTCGAGGATTGCGTGCTGCTGGGCGTGAACGGCAACCAGCGCTTTCTCGCCAACCTGCTCAGCCACCCTGAATTTGCCGCAGGCAACGCCACCACCGCATTTATCGCCGAGCACTTTGCCAACGACCCAAGCCTGTCGCCACAGCCGCCTGCCGCCGGCGAACTGGCTGTTGCTGCCGCATTGCTGTTCCAGCAATCGGCCAACGCCCGCGCCCATCAACCGGGGCTGGCCGGTTGGCGTAATGCCGGCAGCGCGCCTTGGCACTTTGTCCTCAAGCACGGCGAACAATCACTGACGGTTGAGCTGGACGTGCGCGCAGAGGGCCCGCAGCCAAGCCTGTTGGCCACTGTGGGCGAACAACAGGTGAGCCTCACGTTGCTCGCCAGTGACGGCCGCTGGGCCACCGTTGAGCGCGATGGCATTCGCCAGCGCCTGGCCTATCACCTGGATGGCGAACACATCTGGTTATACGGCCACGCGGGCAACCTGCACTTCACCGACATCACCCACCAACCGGTCAGCAGCGCCGCCGGGGCCGGTTCGGGCAGCGTCAAGGCGCCCATGGACGGCGCGATTGTCGAGGTGCTGGTTGAAGAAGGCGCAACGGTGAGCAAAGGCCAACTGCTGGTGGTGCTGGAGGCGATGAAAATGGAGCACCCGCTGAAAGCCAGCATCGACGGCGTGGTGCGCCGCATTGGCGTCAGCCGTGGCGATCAAGTGAAGAACCGCCAACTGTTGGTGGAAATCGAAGCCAGCGAAAGCTGATCGCATCCCATGGGAGATACGTAGGATGGGTTGAGCAAAGCGATACCCACCCTACGCAACAATGGTGGGTATCGCTGCGTTCAACGGAACGCCGCCCGCCCCATCCTACAAATGCGACCAGACGAATAACAACAAGACACGGAGCACGCCCATGTCACTGCACGGCAAAACCCTGTTTATCACCGGTGCCAGCCGCGGCATCGGCCGGGAGATCGCCCTGCGCGCTGCGCGCGATGGGGCCAACATCGTGATTGCGGCGAAAAGCGCCGAGCCGCATGCCAAGTTGCCCGGCACCATTCACTCGGTGGCCGCCGAAGTCGAGCAAGCTGGCGGCAAAGCCCTGGCCCTACAGGTTGATGTGCGCGATGAGCACGCGGTCAAGGCTGCCATGGCGCAGGCGGCCGAGTATTTCGGCGGCATCGATGCGCTGATCAACAACGCCGGCGCGATCAAACTGGTGGGCGTGGAAAAGCTCGATCCCAAACGCTTCGACCTGATGTTTCAGATCAACACCCGCGCGGTGATGGTCTGCAGCCAGGCGGCCCTACCCTACCTGAAAAACAGCCAGGGACACATCCTCAGCCTGTCGCCCCCGCTTAACCTCGACCCGAAATGGTTCGCCCACTACGGCCCTTACACCACCACCAAATACGGCATGAGCATGCTCACCCTGGGCATGCATGAAGAGTTCAAAAAGTACGGCATCAGCGTGAATTCCCTGTGGCCAAAAACGGTGATCGCCACCGCCGCCATTGAGTTTGAGGCCGGCGGCCCGGCGGTGATGAAAGCAGCACGCCTGCCGGCCATCATGGCTGACGCCGCCCACGCCATCCTGTGCAGCAGTGAACGCCGCATCAGCGGGCGTCTGCTGATCGACGAAGAAATCCTGCGCGAGCATGGCGTCAGCGACTTTGAGCATTACCGCTACGCCCCTGACGGTAAGTTGATGACTGACTTGTTTGTCGATTAGCACCGCTCATTTGCCGATCTGCCTGCGGCCCGATGCGCCAGGGCCATAGCGGGGAGCACTGGGGCGCTCTAGAGTCTTCGCGCCCTATTCCCCTTGAAGCGCGAGTGCCATGAGTCAAGCCGACCTGATTTCCCCGCTGCGTTTTCTCACCCGCCTGCCCCAGCACCTGCCGCGCGTGCCGCGCATGTTGCGGGGGCTGTATTACGCCGGTATTCGCAACCGGGAAAAACAGCTGTCGCTGGCCTGGGCACTGGAACGTGCCGCGCTGGTACACGGCGAGCGACCGGCGCTGCTGGATGAAACCCGTCGCCTGACTTACAACCAGTTCAACGCTTGGGCCAACCGCCTGGCTTGGGCCTTCAAGGCTGAAGGCGTGCGCCATGGCAGCGTGGTGGCGGTGATACTGGAAAACCGCCTGGAGTTGCTCGCTATTCTGGCTGCACTGAGTAAGCTGGGCGCAGTCGGCGCACTGGTCAACACCAGCCAGCGCGGCAAGGTACTGGCGCACAGCCTCAACCTGGTCAAACCGGGATGTATCGTGGTCGGCAGCGAACTGCTGAATGCCTTCGATGACGTCGCGGCCCTGTTGGATAAACCGGACACCCCGCGCCACTGGATTGCCGACCAAGACTGCCTGCAAGACGCAGGCAACGCCCCGGCAGGCTGGGGCAACCTGATGCAGTTGGCACGCAACCAGGCCAGTGACAACCTGCCCGACAGTTCGCGCGTGCAGATGAAAGACCCGTGCTTTTTGATCTACACCTCCGGCACCACGGGCTTGCCTAAAGCCTCGATCATGAGCCACGGCAAATGGATCAAAGCCTACGGCGGCTTCGGCCACTCCGGCCTGACCCTGAACAATCAGGACGTGCTTTACCTGACGCTGCCCTGCTACCACAACAATGCCGTCACCGTGTGCTGGAGTGCGGCCCTGGCCGGAGGCGCCGCCATCGCCTTGCGCCGCAAGTTCTCCGCCAGTGCCTTCTGGCCGGATGTGCAGCGTTACCAGGCCACCTGCTTCGGCTACATCGGCGAGCTGTGTCGCTACCTGCTCAACCAGCCCGAATGTGCCGCCGAGCGCAATAACAGCCTGCGCTGCATGATCGGTAACGGTCTGCGGCCGTCAATCTGGGGCGAGTTCAAGGCGCGTTTCGGGATTGAGCAAATCACCGAGTTCTATGCCTCAAGCGAAGGTAACATCGGCTTTACCAACGTCTTCAACTTCGACAACACCGTCGGTTTCACCCCGGCCACCTATGCCATCGTGCGCTACGATCTGGACAACGATCAGGCCGTTCGGGACAAGAAAGGCTTTCTGCAAAAAGCCCCAAAAGGTGAGCCCGGTTTGCTGATCAGCGAGATCAGCGCCAAGTGGCCTTTCGACGGCTACACCGACCCGGCGAAAAGCGAGGCGGCAATTCTGCGCAACGTGTTCAAACAGGGCGACGCCTGGTTTAACACCGGCGACCTGATGCGCGACATTGGCTGCAAGCACGCACAGTTCGTCGATCGCCTCGGCGACACCTTCCGTTGGAAGGGCGAAAACGTCTCCACCACCGAAGTGGAAAACGTCCTCGGCGCGCTCCCCGGCGTTGAGGATGCGGTGGTGTATGGCGTGGAAATTCCCGGCACCAATGGCCGCTGCGGCATGGCGGCGCTGCGCCTGAGCGAGGGCACCCAGTTGAATACTCATGCGCTGGCAGCGCACCTGGACGCCGAGTTGTCAGAGTATGCCGCGCCGGTGTTTATCCGTCTGATCAGCGAGGTGGAAACCACCGGCACCTTCAAATACAAAAAAGCCGATTTGAAGCAGACCGCCTACAACCCAAGCGCAGTTGCAGAAGCGCTGTGGGTTCGTCTACCCGGCGACAAGCACTTCACCGCGCTTGATCACACGCTGTTCAGCGCCATCAACCAGCAGGCGTATCGCTTCTGATCTGCCGTAGCAGGCGGCCAGGGTTGCCTGCTACTGCCGGAACTCAAACTGCAACTGCGCCCCTTCAATCGACTCGAAGTAATCGTCGTCGCGCTCATTGGTAATCAACTTGCCGTGCAACTGAAACGGGCTGCTGGGCTCGGTCTTCTCCTCAAACAACGGCGGCAAAAACGGCGTCGATAAGTCGAGCAGAGGCTCCAACGGTTGCAAAGGATCGAAGACGTGGGTGTGCAAGCTTAAGTCCAGCGGCGCAGGCGGGGGATTTTTAACGGCTGGCGCAGGTGCTTTGGCCGGAGCTTGAGGCGCGGCAGGCGGCTGCGCAGGCGTAGAAGAGGCAGGCGGAGAACTTTGCTCACACGCAGCGAGGGTGAAGAGGATCAACAGCAACGCGAAACATCGGATACGACTCATAGCAACTCAAATACAAACCAATAAGCCGCTATGCTGGCGGCGCTGATGGCAGCTGGCAAGCGGGCAATGTATGCCGCAGGTTGCCGTCGCCCACTCGCGCGTAGCCACGAGCATCTATTCGGACGGCTGTAAAAGGCGCAACTGCGCCTCGATATCCACATGCGGGTGTTCACCCATCAGCTGCAACAGCAGCGCATTGGCTTCATCGCGCGCGCCCTCGCGGCGCAACCTAAGCAGCCGTTGCAACTCAGGGTGCAGGTTCGCTTCTGCGTTAATCGTGTTTGGCGCTGGAGCGTGAGCGGCGGCTGGAGCCTGAACGTCTGACGCGGACTCGGCGGACATCTGGGGCGCGACTACGGATAAGCGCTTCTTATCCGCCCGTTCACTTTCGCCGCTGTAAAGATGCGCGGGTGGCTCATCGGCCAACACTGCGGCCTCTTCCACCGGCGCAGGCATCAGCGTGACCGGCGCATGCCTGCGGGCCGCCGCAGGTGCCATCGGCGCTGTATGGGGCACGGCTTCAAAGGCATCCGGTGCCTGCTCAAACGTGCGCCAGGTCAGGCTCACGCCAATGCCCAGGCACGCCACACTCGCCAACGCCACCGACCAGCGTTGGCGACCTGCGCCAAACAACCCGTGATGCACACGCGCCGCCCAACCGGGCGCAGCCTGCGTTTTGCTCACCTGCGCCACGGCCGCATGGGCGGCTGCAAGAATCTGCGCATCCAGTTGCGCACTGGGCTCGCCGCCACTGTGCTGACGAAAATGCGCCAGCATCTGCTGTTCCTGCTCATCGAGCTTAGGTTGATCGTGATTCATACGGACAACTCCTCGGCGGCCGGGTCAGCCAGCAGCCGACGTAACTTTTGTAGGGCATAGCGCAAACGGCTTTTTACGGTTTCAGCAGGCATCTGGGTCAGCTCGGCGATCTCAGCCAGTTCCAGATCGCCATGGGCGCGCAGCAAAAAAACCTCGCACTGCTCCGCCGGTAAATCCGCCAGGGCGGCCTGCAAACGCTGCTGATCGCGGCTCAGACTCAGCTGCTGCTCAGGCCCCGGCTGTGTGTCAGGCACGGCATGCTGCTGTTCGTCGTACTCGGCATGCCCGGCCTGATGCCGACCGTGCTTGCGCCAAGCATCGATCAGGCGGTTGCGGCCAATCTGGTACAGCCAGGTTTTAAACAGCACCGCGTCGCGCTGTTCACTCTGGCTGCGGATCAGGCTCATCCAGGTGTCCTGAAACACCTCCTCGGCCAGCGCGTGGTCGCCACACAAGCCGAGCAAAAAACGAAACAGGCCCAGGCGATGGCGCTCGTACAACTGCGCAAAAGCAGCCGCATCGCCTTGGCGATAACGCCGTAACAAAACGGCGTCGTCGTTCACGGGTAAGTTCAATTAGTCAGCCCTGCGTTCACGGTCTGCCGAAGTGTGCAGGCTCTGCGCCAGTTCCACCAGCTGCACAAACTCGCTGCGCAGACCAAAGCGGTCTTCCCCCTTGGCCGTGCGCGCCAACTCGGCACTGTCGGCCAGGCTAAAGCCGCCGGTGTAGGTCGCGCCTTTAAGCTGTTGAGCAAAGGCCGCCACAGCTGCGGCAAAACGCAAATCTTCACTGGCATGATCGAGGGTCGTTACATCGACGGCGTGAATCGGTTGTTCCAACAGCTGGCTAACGCCCTGCCCCGGTGTTTTGTAGCGGATTCGCAGCCAAGCCAGTTCGCCGTCCTGCTTCGCGCCCTTGACCGCCGCTTGATAGCGCAGCGGCTCCAGCCAGCCCTTGCCGCCCACCGGAACCACTTCATAAAGCGCGGTGACTGTATGGCCTGCGCCGATTTCGCCAGCATCGACCTTGTCGTTGCTGAAATCCTCACGCTTGAGCGCACGGTTCTCATAGCCCAGCAAGCGGTACTCGCTAACCTGCGCTGGGTTGAACTCGACCTGAATTTTCACGTCACTGGCGACCGTCGCCAGGGTCGAACTGAGCTGATCGACCAGCACCTTGCGGGCTTCGCGCAGGGTGTCGATGTAGGCGTAGTTGCCATCGCCAGCATCGGCCAGTTGCTCCATAAGCTGCTCGTTGTAGTTGTCCGTACCAAAGCCCAGGGTGGTCAGGGAAATGCCGGTTTTGCGCTTATCGGCAGCCAGTTGCTTAAGGCTGTCGAAGTCGCTGATACCGACGTTGAAGTCGCCGTCGGTGGCAAGCAGGATGCGGTTAATACCGCCTTCGATAAAGCCCTGCTGCGCCTGCTGATAGGCCAACTGAATGCCTGACTCACCGGCGGTTGAACCGCCCGCCGTCAGCTGATCGATGGCTGCACGAATCTTGGCTTTCTCACTGCCGGAAGTTGGCTGCAGCACCACGCGGGATGAGCCGGCATAGACCACCAGCGATACGCGGTCTTGAGCGCGCAGTTGCTCGACCAACAGCTTCAGGGTGCTTTGCACCATGGGCAGGCCTTCGCGGCGATCCATCGAACCGGAGACATCGACGAGAAACACCAAGTTGGCGGCTGGTAACGCCTCGACGCGCAGATCCGACGCCTTGATCGCGATACGTAGCAGACGACTGTGCGGGTTCCACGGAGTGACGGCCAATTCGGTGTGCACGCCGAACGGCGTGTCGCCCTTGGGCAACGGGTAGGCGTAGGGGAAGTAATTGACCAGCTCTTCTAGCAGCCTGTCGGACTTGAGCCCCGCAGACAGATAGAGCATTGGCTTTTCCGGAAACCAGGTATTTTTTGCCAATTTACCCGGATTTATGCCTGTTTTTTGCTCAATTTCTGATTTGCGGGCGTAATACGGCCATGCGCTTCAAGTTCCACGCCAGGCACACCAGCGTCCATTCGCCGCTGACCTTGTTCACGCCACGCAGCGAGAACTGC
>CAMCJM010000057.1 GCA_945874835.1 Pseudomonas synxantha
AATCGTGATGAAAGGTGAGTCGCTGCGGCGGAAAAACACAGAGGAAGAAGCCGCATCGTGACCGATGCGGTTAGAATTTAAACCCCGCGCAATCGGGTGGAGGCACCGGTCACGTTGTTAGCGAAATGAGCGGTCACGTTCACCGAAAACCGCAGGTTGGACAGTCTGTCGGTCAATACGCAGACGCAGTTGGCCAAGGGGCTTTCCGAGCGACTGGCCACGGAGCAGGCGCAAATTCGTGCGGTGCTTGATAACAACCTCAAGCGTTCAGCCGATGAGTTGGCACAGCTTCTGTCCGCGGTGGCTCCCAAAGCGATTTGGGATGCCGATGTGCCGGCGCTGACCGAGTTGGCGCGCGGGGCTCATCGCAATCCAGCGGTGCTGTTTGCGGTGTATCTGGATGCGCAGGGGCAGCGCCTTACCTGACATCTCAATCGTCAGGATGCCCGCGTGCGTGCGCTGATGGCCAAGGGTGAGGGTGATGGTGTATTGGATAAGGTGCTGCAGGCGGCTGCTGGCGACCCCGGCGTTTATATCGCAGAGGCGGTTATTAGCCCCATGGGTTCCGATATCGGTAAGGTGCTTTTAGGGGTTTCCACCGCTTCGGTGGACGAGGAGCTGGCCAAGCTTGATCGGCGCTTTGTCAGTTTGATTGATAGCAGTGCTCAGCTGGTTTCCGACAGTCTTAGCAGTGCGGCTGCCAGCAGTGCCGATGCACTTGCCGCGCGGTTGAGTGTTGCTCGCGAAGCCGCTGCAGGTATGGAGCAGAGCAGCCGGGGTGTCGTGCAGGAGGCGGCTGGGAGTTTGCGCTGGAATATCAGTGTGGGCTTGGTTGTTGTGGCGCTGGGTATCTTGTTGCTTTTGGCGGTCGTGCTGGGGCGTCGTTTCGTCAGTAAATTACATACGTTAATTGCTGTCTTGAACGACTGGGCTGCCGGCGAGGGTGATTTGACCCGGCGTGTAGAGCTCAATAGTCGTGATGAAATTGGTGATATGGCGGCGGCGGTCAATCGCTTTGTCGCCAAACTACAGCCGATCGTGCGTGAGGCGGGCGAAGTGGCTTCCATGACCGGGCAGGAAATCGCCAGCCTTGCTGCCCGTAGCGCTGCCGCTGAGGCTGCAGCAGAGCGTCAGCCTAACGAGGTGGCTGGGAGTCTGCAGGCCTTGGCGCAAATGGCGGAGCAGGCGCAGGCCGAAAGTCAGGCCATGCGCGAGGCGTCTCAACGCGTGGGCTCCATTCGCCAGGCGACCGATGAGAATGCACAAATTGCCCAGCGTGTCGGCGCTTCGATAGAGGAGCTGGTGTTGCGCGTCGACACTGGCGCGTCGGTGATTGAGCGTCTAGCGAAGCAGAGTGAGCAGATTGAGGTGGTGCTGACGGTCATCCGCTCCATCGCCGAGCAGACCAATCTGCTGGCGCTCAATGCGGCGATTGAGGCAGCGCGGGCGGGTGAAAGTGGTCGCGGCTTTGCGGTTGTGGCTGACGAGGTGCGGGCCTTGGCCAGCAAGACCCAGCAGTCGACAGGCGATATTCAGACGCATATCGGTGCCTTACAGCAGGGTGCGCGTGAGGCCGTTGATGCGATTGGTCAGGCGGGTAGGCAGGCTGATCAAGGGCTGGCAGCGTTGCGTGAAAGTGCGCGAGTGCAGCAGTCGGTGCGAACTGCGGTGGAAGAGGTGCATGGTGCAATCAATGCGGCTACCGAGGCGGCTGCGCATCAGGCGGAGGGTGCGGGCGCCGTTCGCGGGCGAGTAGAGGTCATTCACTTGGAAGCGCAGCGCGCCGCTGAAGCTGTTGCGGCGACCGCCAACAGTGGGCGTGTGCTGGATGCGTTGGCGAAGCGGCTCAAGACCAGCTTGGGGCAGTTTAAAGTTTAAGTTTGGGCTCAAAAAAATGCTCTGCCGAGCGCGTGTTGTGTGTGTTGCTGGCAGGTGTCGTCAGGCGTGGCTGCTTTTCTGCAGGCAATAAAAAACCGAGCTAAGCTCGGTTTTTTGAAATTTGGTGCCCAGGAGAAGACTCGAACTTCCACGATCTTGCGATCACTGATACCTGAAACCAGCGCGTCTACCAATTCCGCCACCTGGGCACTGCAGCAATCTTCATCGTTACCGACACGGAGCGTTGCATCCGTTATTGCAGAAATCAAGCCGTTGACTTGATTTTTGAATTTGGTGCCCAGGAGAAGACTCGAACTTCCACGATCTTGCGATCACTGATACCTGAAACCAGCGCGTCTACCAATTCCGCCACCTGGGCACTGAAACGAATGATTGCCCATCTGTTCCGTATTACAACGTCTGCTCGACGCTGTGGGCGCGAACTATACGGTTGGCTTTTTACCTTGTAAAGCCCCGGGTATGAAAAATTATTGTCGCGTAATGCTGACCCCGAGGGCTTTTCGCGCTTCAATAGGCACATGGCAAACCAACTCTATATAGAAAAGGCGAATTCTCTCTAATGGCCGATTGGCAATCCCTCGATCCTGAGGCCGCTCGTGAAGCGGAAAAATATGAAAACCCTATCCCCAGTCGCGAGCTGATTCTTAAGCATCTGGATGAGCGCGGCTCTCCTGCGGCTCGCGAGGAACTGGCCGATGAGTTTGGCTTGGTCAGCGATGAGCAGTTGGAAGCTCTGCGTCGTCGCTTGCGCGCAATGGAGCGCGACGGCCAGCTGATCTATACCCGGCGTGGCACGTATGCCCCGGTTGATAAGCTTGATCTGATTTTGGGGCGCGTCAGTGGTCACCGTGATGGCTTTGGTTTTCTGGTGCCGGACGACGGTACTGACGACCTGTTCTTGAGCCCGGCGCAAATGCGTTTGGCGTTTGATGGTGATCGCGCTTTGGCTCGGGTTTCCGGGTTGGACCGCCGTGGTCGCCGCGAAGGTGCCATCGTTGAAGTGATCGCGCGCGCCCATGAAAGCATCGTGGGCCGTTACTACGAAGAAAGCGGTGTCGGTTTTGTTGTCGCCGATAACCCGAAGATTCAGCAGGAAGTACTGGTCACGCCGGGGCGCAATGCGGGTGCCAAGCAGGGGCAGTTTGTTGAAGTGAAGATTACTCACTGGCCAACGCCGCGCTTTCAGCCCCAGGGTGATGTGGTCGAGGTGGTTGGCAACTACATGGCGCCCGGCATGGAAATCGACGTCGCGCTGCGCAGTTATGACATTCCCCATGTCTGGCCTGAGGCGGTGGTCAAAGAAGCGCGAAAGCTCAAGCCGGAAGTCGAAGATAAGGACAAGGAGAAACGCATTGACCTGCGTCATCTGCCGTTCGTGACCATCGACGGTGAAGATGCACGCGATTTCGACGACGCCGTTTATTGCGAGAAGAATGGCAGTAACTGGCGCTTGTTCTCCGGCGGCTGGAAGCTCTACGTCGCGATTGCTGACGTATCGCACTACGTAAAGATTGATTCGGCGCTGGATGCCGAGGCTCAAGTGCGTGGCAACTCGGTGTATTTCCCGGAGCGGGTAATCCCGATGCTGCCGGAAGAGTTGTCCAATGGCTTGTGCTCGCTGAACCCGCACGTCGATCGTCTGGCCATGGTCTGCGAGATCAGTATCTCGAAAACCGGCAAGATGACTGATTACCAGTTTTATGAGGCGGTGATCCATTCTCATGCCCGTCTGACCTACAACAAGGTCAGTGCGATGCTTGAGCAGCCAAAAGGCAGTGAAGGCAAGGCGCTGCGCGGCGAATACAAAGAAGTGCTGCCGCACCTCAAGCAGTTGTATTCGCTGTATCAGGTGTTGTTGGCAGCGCGCCATGAGCGCGGCGCTATCGATTTTGAAACCCAGGAAACCCGCATCATCTTCGGGGCCGGGCGTAAGATTGCCGAGATTCGCCCAACCCAGCGTAATGATGCGCATAAGTTGATCGAAGAGTGCATGTTGGCTGCCAACGTCGCCACAGCGGCGTTCATGCAAAAGCATGAAATTCCGGCCTTGTACCGTGTGCACGATTGCCCGCCGCCGGAGCGTGTGGAGAAGCTTAAGGCGTTCCTCACTGAGCTGGGCTTGTCGCTGCACCGTGGTAAATCCAAGGACGGTCCAACGCCCAAGGATTACCAGCTGCTGCTGGAAAGCATCCGTGAGCGTCCGGACTATCACCTGATCCAGACCGTGATGCTGCGTTCGCTCAGTCAGGCGGTCTACAGCGCTGACAATCAGGGTCACTTCGGCCTGAACTACGAGGCCTATGCGCACTTCACCTCGCCGATTCGTCGCTACCCGGACCTGCTGATCCATCGCGCCATTCGCAGTGTGGTCCGTTCGAAGCTTGATACCCCGCACGTTAAGCGTGCCGGTGCCGCGATCATGCCGCGTGCGCGTATCTATCCCTATGATGATGCGATTCTTGAGCAGTTGGGTGAGCAGTGTTCGATGTCCGAGCGCCGTGCTGATGAAGCAACCCGCGATGTGGTGAACTGGCTCAAATGCGAGTTTATGAAAGATCGCGTCGGCGAGACGTTCCCGGGTGTGATTACGGCGGTTACTGGCTTTGGCTTGTTTGTCGAGTTGCAAGACATCTATGTTGAAGGGTTGGTCCACGTCACCGCTTTGCCGGGTGATTACTATCACTTCGACCCCGTGCATCACCGCCTGGCTGGCGAGCGCAGTGGGCGTAGTTTCCGCTTAGGCGACAGTGTTGAAGTCAAGGTCATGCGGGTTGATCTGGACGAGCGCAAGATCGATTTCGAATTGGCTGAAGGCAAAACGGCGGTGCCTGCCGGTCAGCGGCGTGGCGGGTTTGAATCGGCTGCAGGCAAAACAGGTCGTCGCAGTGAGCGCGCCGCCCCAGGCAATAGCGATGTTGAAAAGAGCCGTGCGCTGAAGAAGTCGTTGCTCAATGAGTCGAAAGGCAAAACGAGCAAAGGCGCTGCAGGTAAATCTGATAGCGGGCGAGCGCCGGCTAAAACCAGTAAGCCGGCAGCTGCTCGTAAGAGTCCGGCCGCGCCCGGTGCTGGGGCGCGTAAGCGTAAGGCGAAGTCATGAGTCAGCTGGAAAAGATCTACGGCGTTCACGCTGTCGAGGCCTTGTTGCGTCACCACCCGAAGCGGGTAAAGCAGATCTGGTTGGCTGGGGGCCGAAATGATCCGCGCGTGCAGGTGTTGTTGGCTTTGGCGGCCGATGCGCGCGTGGCGGTTGGTCAGTGCGAGCGGCGTGAGATGGATGCCTGGGTTGAGGGCGTGCATCAGGGGGTTGTGGCGGATGTGAGCCCCAGTCAGGTGTGGGGTGAGGCCATGCTTGATGAGTTGCTGGATCGTACCGAAGGCGCGCCGTTGTTGTTGGTGCTTGATGGCGTGACCGATCCGCACAACCTCGGGGCTTGCCTGCGTACCGCTAATGCAGCCGGTGCGCTGGCCGTGATAGTGCCGAAGGACAAGTCCGCCACCCTTAATGCAACTGTGCGCAAGGTGGCCTGTGGCGCGGCCGAGGTAATTCCGTTGGTGGCAGTGACCAATCTGGCGCGCACGCTGGAGAAACTCCAGCAGCGCGGGCTATGGGTCGTTGGTACGGCGGGTGAGGCAGAGCGGGAAGTGTACGACCAGGATCTGACCGGGCCGACCGTGTTGATCATGGGGGCTGAAGGTAAAGGCATGCGCCGCCTTACGCGTGAGCATTGTGATTACCTGGTCAGGCTGCCCATGGCGGGCAGTGTCAGCAGTCTTAACGTGTCGGTCGCCACTGGCGTGTGCCTGTTTGAGGCGTTGCGTCAAAGGCGCGGAAATACCAAGGCGTAGCCTGGATTAGCCCAATGCGTAATCCGGGTGGGCCTCGTCCTGCCGGATTACGCCGCGCTAATCCAACCTGCGGTTGCTCAAATAATCACCAATTGACCTTGCTTGTGCATGGGCGCTTCACTAGAATGCGCACCCTTGCCGTAATGGCGGGCGTTTTTGCGCCTTTCTGTTTCAGCAAGACAAACAAGTGATATTCACTCCTTGCCTGACCGCATTTTGCGGCAGGCTACAACCCGTAAGGAGCATTTATGCGTCATTACGAAATCATCTTTCTGGTTCACCCGGACCAGAGCGAGCAAGTCGGCGGCATGGTTGAGCGTTACACCAAGCTGATCGAAGAAGACGGCGGCAAAATTCACCGCCTGGAAGATTGGGGTCGTCGTCAGCTGGCTTACGCCATCAACAACGTCCACAAAGCTCATTACGTGATGTTGAACGTTGAGTGCACTGGCAAAGCCCTGGCTGAGCTGGAAGACAACTTCCGTTACAACGATGCTGTGATCCGTAACTTGGTCATCCGTCGCGACGAAGCCGTAACCGATCAGTCCGAAATGCTCAAGGCTGAGGAAAATCGTAGCGAGCGCCGCGAGCGTCGTGATCGTCCTGAAAGCGCTGATTCTGCCGATGGCGATGACAGCGACAACAGCGACAGCGATAACGCTGACGAGTAATCCACGGATCTATTGAGGAGCCACTCTCATGGCACGTTTCTTCCGTCGTCGTAAATTCTGCCGTTTTACTGCAGAAGAAGTGAAAGAGATCGATTTCAAAGATCTCAACACGCTGAAAGCTTACATCTCGGAAACCGGCAAGATCGTTCCTAGCCGTATCACCGGTACTAAGGCTCGTTATCAGCGTCAGCTGGCTACCGCTATCAAGCGCGCCCGCTTCCTGGCCCTGCTGCCTTACACCGACAGCCACGGCCGCTGAGACCGGATAGTCGACAAAAAGTAAGGGATAGATCGCATGCGCGCCTTAGCTGAATTCATTATGCGCGGCCGTATGCAGGCCGCTCTTGTAGTGGTGGTTTCTGCGGCCTTGCCGCTGTTGTTCTGGTTAAGTGCTGCCGCTGGAAGCCTTGTGCTTTTGCGGCGTGGTTGGAGTGATGCCGTTGGCATCCTCGCCTGGGCCCTGCTGCCGGCCGTTGGCTGGTGGTATTTCGGTGAGCCGCGCGCCCTGTTGGTGTTGCTCGGGGCGCTGGGATTGGCGTTGTTGTTACGCGCCAATTTGTCCTGGAATCGCGTGCTGTTATGCAGCGTGGCATTGGGCTTGGTGTATGGGTTGGTCTTGGGTGCGGTGTTCCGCGAGCCCATCGTGGCAATTGCGCTTGAGCTGCAAAAGCTAATGCCGCAAATGCTGGGTGAGGTTCACCAACAATTGTCGGTGGATGAGCGAGCGCGCCTGGATAGCCTGATTGCACCGGTACTGACCGGATTGATCGGGGCGTTGTTGCAGATCGTCAGTCTGTTGAGCTTGATTCTTGGGCGCTACTGGCAGGCGCAGTTGTATAACCCGGGTGGTTTTGGCCGCGAGTTTCGCGCGCTGCGCCTCCCCGTCGCGCTGGCGATGTTACTGCTGGTCGGCATGCTGTTAGGGCCCAACCTTGGGCCGCAAATGGCCATGCTGACGCCGCTGTGCAGTGTGCCATTGGCGTTTGCTGGCATCGCCCTGTTGCATGGGTTGGTGGCGCAAGGCCGGATGGCAAAGTTTTGGCTGGTTGGGTTGTACATCACGCTGTTGCTGTTTTTACAGCTGACTTATCCGTTACTGGTGGTTTTGGCCATCGTCGACAGTCTGCTTGATTTTCGTGGTCGTTTTGAGCGCAAACAAGGCTCGGGCCCCGCGAACGGTGAAGGTTAAAAGTTAAGAGGTTATTACCAAATGGAACTGATCCTGCTGGAAAAAGTCGCCAACCTGGGCAACCTGGGCGATAAAGTGAATGTTAAGGCCGGCTACGGTCGTAACTTCCTGCTGCCATTCGGCAAAGCAACTGCTGCAACCCCAGCCAACGTGGCTGCGTTTGAAGCACGTCGCGCCGAATTGGAAAAACTGGCTGCCGATAAGAAAGCTTACGCTGAATCGCGCGCTGCCCAGTTGGCTGAACTGGAAGTCACCATCACCGCTACTGCGGGCGATGAAGGCAAACTGTTCGGTTCTATCGGTACTCACGACATCGCTGAAGCCCTGACCGCCTCTGGCGTTGAAGTGGCTAAAGCTGAAGTGCGTCTGCCGAACGGCACCATTCGCCAAGTTGGCGAATACGACGTAGCCGTGCACCTGCACAGCGACGTTGAAGCAACCGTTAAGGTTGTTGTGGTCGCTGCCTAAGCGAACCGCCAAAGTGGGCTTGCACTTAGGTGCAAGCCCGTTAACATCGGGCACGACATTGCGTAAGCGATGCCGTGCCTTTTGTTTTTCTTACGCATCATTCTTGCCCAGAGCCTTATGAACGAGATCAGCTTGCCCGAACAATACGATCTGCAAACCTCCGCGTTGAAAGTGCCGCCGCACTCGATTGAGGCTGAGCAGGCAGTGTTGGGCGGTTTGATGCTCGATAACAACGCCTGGGAACGGGTGCTGGATCAGGTCTCTGATGGCGATTTTTATCGGCATGATCATCGGCTGATCTTCCGTGCGGTGCACAAACTGGCTGAGCGTAATCAGCCATTTGACGTTGTGACGCTGTCTGAGCAATTGGACAAAGAAGGGCAGTTGTCTCAGGTCGGCGGATTGGCCTACTTGGGCGAGTTGGCCAAAAACACCCCTTCGGTCGCCAACATCAAAGCCTATGCGCAGATCATCCGCGAGCGTGCCACGCTGCGTAAGTTGATCGGCATCAGCGTCGAAATTGCCGACAGCGCCTATGCGCCGGAAGGCCGCACGGGCGAAGAGATTCTTGATGAGGCCGAGCGGCTGATCTTCCAGATTGCCGAAGCGCGCCCCAAGACCGGCGGGCCAGTGGGCATCAACGACATTCTGGTGAGGGCCATCGACCGTATCGACGAGCTGTTCAATAACGGCGATGCGATCACCGGGCTTTCGACCGGTTTCTCCGATTTGGACGATCTCACCAGCGGCATGCAACCGGCGGACCTGATTATCGTGGCGGGTCGTCCGTCCATGGGTAAAACCACGTTCGCGATGAACCTGGTCGAAAACGCGCTGATGCGCAGCGACAAATCGATCCTGGTGTACTCCCTGGAAATGCCCTCGGAATCCATCGTGATTCGTATGCTGGCCTCGTTGGGGCGCATCGACCAGACCAAGGTGCGCGCCGGTCGCCTGGATGATGATGACTGGCCGCGTTTGACCAGCGCCGTCAACCTGCTCAACGACCGTAAGTTGTTTATCGACGATACTGCCGGCATCTCGCCCTCGGAAATGCGTGCGCGCTCACGTCGCCTGGCGCGTGAGCACGGCGAGATCGGCTTGATCATGGTCGACTACCTGCAACTGATGCAGATTCCTGGTTCCAGCGGTGACAGTCGGGTGAACGAGATTTCTGAGATCTCGCGCTCGCTCAAGGCGCTGGCTAAGGAGTTCAACTGCCCGGTGATTGCGCTGTCGCAGCTCAACCGGGGGTTGGAGCAGCGCCCTAACAAGCGCCCGATCAACTCGGACTTGCGTGAATCGGGAGCCATCGAGCAGGACGCCGACATCATCATGTTTGTCTATCGCGACGAGGTGTATCACCCGGAGACCGAGTACAAGGGTGTGGCTGAAATCATCATTGGTAAGCAGCGTAACGGCCCGCTGGGCACGGCGCGCCTAGCCTTTCTCGGTAAGTATTCGCGCTTTGAAAACCTCGCGCCGGGCAGTTATCAGTTCGACGATGAATAGCGCTGCCTGCGCAAATGCGCGGGGTTAACGCGTCAGATCAATAAAAACGGGCGACCAGTGGTTAAACTGGTCGCCCGTTTTGTTTTAGGACACACGCCATGCGCCCGCTTGTCGCCACCATTGATTTGTCTGCCATTGCTCACAACTATGCAGTGGCTCAACGCTGTGCGCCGGGGCGGCAGGTGTTTGCGGTGGTCAAGGCCAATGCGTACGGGCATGGTGCGCGTGAAGTGGTCACTGCCTTGCATGATGTGGCGGATGGCTTTGCCGTGGCGAGTCTGGAAGAAGCGGCGGAGGTGCGCGCCCTGCATGGTGAAGCGCGGATTTTGCTGCTACAGGGCTGTTTTGTTGCGCAGGATTACCTGTTTGCCGCGCAGCTCGGCCTGGATGTCGTGCTGCACACTGAGGCGCAGGCTCAGCAGTTGCTGGCGGCACAACTGGCGCGACCGCTTAATGTCTGGCTAAAACTCGACAGTGGCATGCATCGGTTAGGCTTCAGCGCCGAAGCGTTGCGTGAATGGCACGCTCGCTTACACGGCGCGGCGCAGGTCGCAGAGTTGAACCTGCTGAGCCATTTTGCCTGCGCCGATGAGCGCGGCAGTGCAATGACCGAATTGCAGTTGGAGTGCTTTCTCGATCTGCTGGATCTGGATTTCGCCCAGCGCTCGCTGGCCAACTCAGCGGCGATTCTGACCATCCCAGCGGCGCATATGGATTGGCTGCGGCCGGGGATCATGCTGTATGGCGCCACGCCTTTTGCTGATCTGAGTGCGGCCGAGCTGGGCGTGCGGCCTGCCATGAGCCTGACCGCGCAGCTGATTGCCTGTCGCGATATTGCGCCCGGAGAGGGCGTTGGTTATGGCGGGACATGGCGTGCCGAGCGGGCGTCGCGCATCGGTACGGTGAGCTGTGGTTATGCTGATGGCTATCCGCGTCACGCCCCGAACGGTACGTCGGTGTTGATCAACGGCCAGCGGGTACCCTTGGTGGGCCGGGTGTCGATGGACATGCTGACGGTCGATCTTACTGACATGCCCAGTGCTCGTGAGGGTGATGCGGTGGAGTTGTGGGGGGGCGCATCTGCCGGTCGATGAAGTGGCGCAAGCAGCCGGTACCATCGGCTATGAACTGCTCAGCAAGGTTACGGCGCGTGTGCCGCGCCGCTATCGACATGGTTGAGAGGCTGCATCAGAGCAGCCCGCTGGGTACGTTGAGTACATCCAGGTGCAGGCGCGCGCTGTCGCTCAGCTCGCCGCCTTCACCGCACATCGCCCACCCCGAGCGACCTCGGCTTTTTACCCGGTAGAGCATCTCCTCCGCGGCCTTGTACCGCGCGGTGAAGGTGCCGGCATGCTGCGGGTAGAGCGCCACGCCAATGCTGATGGTGACGGTTAAGCGCTCCGCACCGTAGAGTACCGGCTTGGCCAACTCGTCCAGTAGCCTTGCGGCAATGTCGCGGGCATGGCTTTCCGCGTCGCTGCCACAGACCAATACGGCAAACTCGTCGCCGCCCAGGCGCGCGATGCTGTCACCCGCCCGGACATGCTCGCGCAGGCGCAGGCCAATGTTCTGCAGTATCAGATCGCCGGCATCATGGCCGTGTTTGTCATTGATCGGTTTGAAATGGTCGAGGTCGATCAGCAACAAGGCCACCGTTTCAGTGTGGCGGCGTGCGTGGGCCAGGGCCGCCTCACAGCGCTCAACCAGATAGCGGCGGTTGGGCAGTTCGGTCAGCGGATCATGGAAGGCGGCATGTTGCAGGTCGCGCTCGCTCAGGCGTTCGTTGGTGGCGGCCAGTTCTGCGGTGCGCTGCTCCACGGAGCGCTGCAATTCGGCGGCATTGGTATGCGCTTGAGCCAGGCGTGCGCTCTTTTCATGGTCGGCCAGCGTTAGGGCGTCAGCCTTTTCCTGCTTGAGGATTTGAATGCGGTAGGCCAGGGCAAAGGAAAACAGGATAGCTTCGGCGGCAACCGCCAGCGGAAACAGATAGGCCGTGGACTCGCCCGGCTGTATCACGCCAGCGGCGCGCAACACCAAAATCACAAAGCTCAACAGCACGCTGCCATAGCCGAGCAGGTAGAAAATGGCAGGGACAAAGCCTTGCTTCCAGCGAATGGCGGCGCTGAGCAGCAGGGTGGGTACAGTCACCGGCGGGATTAGGCCGATCAACACGCTGGTTTCACTGCGGTAGCCGGCCAGATTCAATGCAATCGCCAGCAGGTAGACGGCAATACAGGCACTCAGGATGTGATGGGCGATGCGCAGGGTGGTTCGCGTCGATAGCAGCACTTGGGCAAAGCGCAGGATGCCCAGGCTGACCAGAATCGGTAAGGTGATGCGGTCCAGCCACCGGGGTACCGCCTCGTCGGGCCAGAGGTACTGGAGGCCGTGGCCGCTCATGCTGAGAATAAACACCAGCGAGGCGGCCATGGTCAGGACGTACCAAAAGTACGCCGGGTCGCGCAGGGCTAGCAAAATAAACAGGTTGTACAGCAGCAGGGTGAGGATGACGCCGTAGATCAGGCCCAGGATCAGGTGTTCTCGTTTGGCCAGTTGTTCCAGGTCGTGCAGTTGCCAAATACGCAGCGGGAAGGAGTTGCCGGCCGGATCGTAGGTGCGCAGGTAAAAGGTCAGCGGTTGCTCCTCCAGCGGCGGCAGGCTGAACACCGCACGGCGATAATCGTGGTCACGGCCTGCGGCAAAGCTGACGCGCTCACCGGCCTGGTGCATGTGCCATTGGCCGTTTGCAGTCGGCATAAACAACTGCAAGTCGAGCAAGGTGACCGCGCCCACCTCCAGCCACCAATGGCTGGGCGTCGCCTCGCCGCGCGCGAGGCTGACTTTGATCCACCAGGGGTTACGGCTCTGGCCGACGCTGGTGCGTCCGGCGGCTGGTTGAAAGCGCGCCTGCACGGCAGGATCAGCCAGGTCGGTGATGCTCAGTTGCCCGCCAATGTCTTCGAGCAGCTCAATGCTGTCATTGAGGCTGCTGCCACTGCTTACAGGGGTCAATACCACTGGAGCCGCCAGCGCATGGCTGCACATAACGCCGATAAACAAGGTTAATGAGTAGATAAAGCGCTGCACGGCGCACGTCCTGATGTCGAATGGCCAATGCCGCGAGTATAGGCAGTGAGTAAGTCTGTAATCTGCAAGTTGAAGGCAGATAGCCACCTTTTAAACGCATGATTGACTGATATCAACTTAAACCGCTGGGCACGTTCAGCACGTCCAGGTGCAGGCGCGTGTGACTGCTTAGCTCGCCCTCTTCGCCATACACGGCGAGGCCGGAGCGGCCGCGGAGTTTGACCTTGTAGAGCATTTCGTCCGCCGCCTTGTACAGCGTCGAAAAGTTGTTGGCGTGCTTGGGAAACAAGGCCACGCCAATGCTGATGGTGACCGTCAGGCGTTCGGCACCAAACATCACCGGCTTGGCCAGCTCGTCCAAAAGGCGCTCGGCGATTTCGCGCGCATGCGCCTCGGCATCCTGACCGCAGACCAGCACGGCGAACTCGTCGCCACCTAGACGCGCGACGGTGTCACCGGAGCGCACGTGTTCACGCAGGCGCTGGGCAATGCTTTGCAGCATCAGGTCGCCAGCGGCGTGGCCGTACCTGTCATTGATGGGCTTGAAGTGATCCAGGTCGATCAACAGCAGGGCTGTGGTCTCATGGTGGCGGCGGGCGTTGGCCAGTGCCGTTTCACAGCGCTCGACCAGGAAGCGGCGGTTGTGCAATTCAGTTAGTGGGTCATGGAAGGCGGCGTGCTGCAGGGCTTGTTCGCGCTCTTTGAGCTGTGCGTTGGCGCTGGCCAGTTCGCTGGTGCGCAGGTTAACCGCGTGTTGCAGTTCATCGGCGCTGCTCTGGATCTGAGTCAGGCGAGCAGTTTTCTCGCGGTCAGCCTGCTCCAGCGCTTCGGCTTTTTCCTGTTTCAGCGTTTGGATGCGGTAAGCCAAGGCGAAGGAGAACAGAATGGATTCGGCGGCCACCGACAGGGGAAACACGTAGGCATTCCAGGCGGCCGGTTGCACCAGCCCGGTGGCGCGCATTAACGCCAGGCTGATGCTGCCCAGAATCAGGCCGTAGCCGCACAGGTACAGAAAGGCCGGGAAGTAGCCCTGCCGCCAGCGAATCAGCGCTGAGCCGAGGGCAGCCGGAATACTGGTAAGCGATAGCAAGGCAATAATCCACGCCGCTGTATGGCGCTGCCCTAAACCTTCCAGCACCACAGCAATGACATAACAGACGCAGGCAAACGTCAGCAGGTGGTGCGCCCAGCGCACATAAATGCGGGTTTGCATCAGGCATTGGGTAAATCGACAGGCGCATAGGCCCCACAGCGAGGGCAGCGTGACACGGTCCAGCCAGAACGGCACCGGATGATTCGGCCACAGGTACTGGAAGCCATGACCGCTCATGCTGAGGATCATCAGCAAGGCCGCTGCGGTGGTCAACACGTACCAAAAATAGGCCGAGTCGCGCAGGCTGAGGAAGATGAACAGGTTGTACAGCAGCAGCGCGGCGATGATGCCGTAGACCACACCGAGGGCGAGGTTCTCTTCGCTTGCTTGCTGGGTTAGATCATCCAGTTGCCAGACTTTCATGGGGAAGGAGTTGCCGGCCGGGTCGTAGGTGCTCAGGTAAAACGTCAGGGGTTGCTGCGTCAGTGTTGGCAGCTTAAACAGCATGTGACGAGACGCGCGATCGCGGCCTTCTGCGTGACTGACCCGCTCGCCCGATTGGCGCGCCTGCCAAGCGCCGTGCTCATCCGGCAGATACAGGCGCAGATCGAGTTGAGTTACGGAGTTGACCTCCAGCCACCAGTCGGTCGGTGCATCGGCGGTGCGTTGTAGGGTGACTTTAATCCACCAGGGGTTACGGCTTTGACCAACGCTGGCGCGGCCATTGGCAGGCTGGAAGCGGCTTTGAATGGCCGGGTCGGCCATGTCTGCAATGCTCAGTTGCGCGCTGTGGTCTTCGAGCAACTCAATGTAAGGATTGAGCGGCAAACCACTGCTTTCGGCGGTCAATTGCACGGCAGACAGCGCCGGGCTGCTGATCAACAGCAGGCCTAGCATCAACATGTACGCGAAGGCTTGGCGCAGTAGCACATGAACTCCCTGTCTCGGCTCTCGGGCGCCGATGTTGTGGCCCGAGTATAGCCGCTAGCCACTACCCTTTAGCTAGCGCAAAACACGCAATTTATCCGACTGCAGAGGTCGGGTTTGGTTAAGTTTTGTGCTATATTCCGCGCCCGCGATTTTCCATCCCTGCTCGCCTACACCGGTCACTTTCCATGTCCATGCAAACCGCCAAGCCGTTATTCGATTATCCAAAGTACTGGGCCGAGTGTTTCGGGCCTGCGCCTTTCCTGCCGATGAGCCGGGAAGAGATGGATCAGCTTGGCTGGGACAGCTGCGACATCATCATCGTGACCGGTGATGCCTATGTCGATCACCCCTCGTTTGGCATGGCGATTATCGGCCGGTTGCTGGAGTCTCAAGGCTTTCGCGTCGGCATCATTGCCCAGCCCAACTGGCAGTCGAAAGACGACTTTATGAAGCTCGGCGAGCCGAACCTGTTCTTTGGCGTCGCGGCCGGCAACATGGACTCGATGATCAACCGCTACACCGCCGACAAGAAAATCCGCTCCGACGATGCCTACACCCCTGGCGGCCTGGCCGGTAAGCGCCCGGACCGTGCCAGCCTGGTGTACAGCCAGCGCTGCAAAGAAGCCTATAAAAACGTGCCGATCGTCCTCGGCGGTATCGAAGCCTCGCTGCGCCGCATTGCCCACTACGACTACTGGCAAGACCGCGTGCGCAACTCGATTCTGATCGACGCCAGCGCCGACATTCTGCTGTACGGCAACGCCGAGCGCGCCATCGTCGAAGTGGCCCAGCGCCTGTCCTACGGTCACAAGATCGAGGACATCACCGACGTGCGCGGTACCGCGTTTATCCGTCGTGATACGCCGCAGGGCTGGTACGAGGTGGATTCCACGCGTATCGATCGGCCGGGCAAGGTCGACAAGATCATCAACCCGTACGTGAACACCCAGGACACCCAGGCCTGTGCCATCGAGCAGGAAAAAGGCCCGCAGGACGACCCCAACGAGCCCAAGGTCGTGCAGCTCCTTGCCAGCCCGCGCATGACCCGCGACAAAACGGTGATCCGCCTGCCGTCGATGGAGAAGGTGCGCAACGACCCGGTGTTGTACGCCCACGCCAACCGCGTGCTGCACTTGGAAACCAACCCCGGTAACGCCCGCGCCTTGGTGCAAAAGCATGGCGAAGTGGATGTGTGGTTCAACCCGCCGCCCATTCCAATGGCCACCGAAGAGATGGACTACGTGTTCGGCATGCCCTATGCGCGTGTGCCGCACCCGGTGTATGGCAAGGAGAAGATTCCGGCCTACGACATGATCCGTTTCTCGGTGAATATCATGCGCGGCTGCTTCGGCGGCTGTACCTTCTGCTCAATCACCGAGCACGAAGGGCGGATCATCCAGAACCGTTCGGAAGAGTCGATCATTCGTGAGATCGAAGAAATCCGCGACAAGGTGCCGGGTTTTACCGGGGTGATCTCCGACCTTGGCGGGCCAACCGCGAACATGTACCGCATCGCCTGCAAGAGCCCGGAAATTGAATCCGCGTGCCGTAAGTCGTCCTGCGTGTTCCCCGGCATCTGCCCGAACCTGAATACCGACCACTCGGCCCTGATTCAGCTCTATCGCAGCGCTCGTGCGCTGCCGGGCGTGAAGAAAATTCTAATTGCTTCCGGCCTGCGCTACGACCTCGCCGTGGAGTCGCCGGAATATGTGAAGGAGTTGGTCACCCACCACGTTGGTGGCTACCTGAAAATTGCCCCGGAGCACACCGAGGAAGGCCCGCTGAATCAGATGATGAAGCCGGGCATTGGCAGCTACGACAAGTTCAAGCGCATGTTCGAGAAGTACTCGAAAGAGGCGGGCAAAGAGCAGTACCTGATCCCGTACTTTATCGCCGCGCACCCCGGCACCACCGACGAGGACATGATGAACCTCGCGCTGTGGCTCAAGGGCAATGGCTTCCGTGCCGACCAGGTGCAGGCTTTTTACCCGTCGCCGATGGCCACCGCCACGGCCATGTACCACTCGGGCAAGAACCCACTGCGCAAGGTCAGCTACAAGAGCGACGGTGTGACCATCGTCAAGAGCGAGGAGCAACGTCGCCTGCACAAGGCTTTCTTGCGTTACCACGACCCGAAAGGCTGGCCAATGCTGCGCGAAGCGCTGACCCGCATGGGCCGCGCGGACTTGATCGGGCCGGGCAAGAACCAGCTTATTCCGCTGCATCAGCCGGCGACCGACAGCTACCAGAGCGCACGCCGCAAAAACTCGACGCCGGCCGGTAGCCACAAGGTCGCCAAGGAAGCCAGCAAGAGCAAGCCAATGCTCACCCAGCACACCGGCCTACCGCCGCGTGACACCGGTGCAGCAGGTGGCAACCCGTGGGATAAGCGCGAACAAGCCAAGGCGGCTGCGCAGGTGCGTAACCAGCAGGCGGCCAAAGAGCGTTCCGACGCCGCCAAGGGTAAAGGCAAGAAGCCGCCGAAGAAGCCGGTCGTGCCGCGCTGATTGTGCAGCCATAAAAACGCCAGCTTCGTGCTGGCGTTTTTTATGGTGGAGGCAGGGGCTGCTAATTAGCTGCGTAGAGTGGATGACGCCTTCTCATCCACCGCCACTGTAGGATGGGTTAGTCGCGTAGCGGCGTAACCCATCGAGCGGTCTGCGGCGTGTTGATGGGTATCGCTTTGCTCAACCCATCCTACGGCTGTGCCGTTGTAGCCCGGATGCAATCCGGGAACTATTAGGTTCTGTTGACGTAAGCCACCGGCTAGAATCTGGCTTTTGCCATGACCGACAGAAGCCAGTTAAGCGATACCGAGTGGGCTCATATACAAAGCCTGCTGAGTGCCACAAAGGGGATACGGCTACTGAACGCACCCAGTTGTCG